>NZ_JBJYZK010000009.1:0-264735 GCF_048654275.1 Candidatus Pseudomonas auctus
CGCCGTTTCCAGCAGTTTCCCCAACCAAGGCTCGACCCATGTGTCATGCACGGATCATGACTCTTTTGCCCAAGTGATTAAACCCGCCGTTTCCAGCAGTTTCCCCAACCAAGGCTCGACCCATGTGTCATGCACGGATCATGACTCTTTTGCCCAAGTGACTAAACCCGCCGTTTCCATCAGCCTGTCCAGCTACGGCGCTGACCTCGTTCGCCGCAATGGTCAGGCTTCGTTCATCGAGGTGCTGGCCGCTGCCGGGGCCAATCGCATTGAGTGGCGCGAAGAACTGCTGACCAACGAAGTCCCCGATCTACTCGCCGCCGCCACACACGCTCAAGGCCTGCAGAGCATCTATTCCTCACCCACCGAACTGTGGCTGGCTGGTCAGTCGCGACCCAATCCCGAGCTCATCACGGCGCTACAAAATGCCGAAGCGTTCGGTTCGAAGTGGCTGAAGGTTTCCCTGGGCTTCTTCACCGACAACAACGATTTGCAGACCCTCGCGCAAATTCTTGCGCAGAGCCCTGTGCAACTGCTGGTAGAGAACGACCAGACCCTGCACGGCGGTCGCATCGAGCCGTTCCAGCGTTTCTTCGCCGCCGTCGAGCAGCACAACCTGCCGATCAAGATGACCTTCGACATCGGCAACTGGCAGTGGCAAGACCAGTCCGCCACCAGCGCTGCACGACTGCTTGGCCGCCACGTCGGTTACGTGCATTGCAAAGCCGTGGCTCGCCGTGCCGACGGCAAACTGGTGGCAGTACCGCCCGCCGCCACCGACCTGCATCTGTGGGAACAACTGCTGCGGCACATGGCCCAAGGGGTCATGCGCGCTGCCGAATACCCGTTGCAGGGCGATGACCTGGTGCAACTCACCACCGAACACGTCGCCGCCCTCGCCCGCCTCGGCCAATCCCGTCTGGAGCCTGCTCATGTCTGAGATCGATATTCTGTCGTTCGGCGAAACCATGGCCATGTTTGTCGCCGAACAGAGCGGCGATCTGGCAGCGGTCGAGCAGTTTCACAAACGGATTGCCGGGGCGGACAGCAACGTCGCCATCGGCTTGTCGCGGCTGGGCTTCAGGGTCGCGTGGCTGAGCCGGGTCGGTGCTGATTCGCTGGGACGATTTGTCGTCGAAACCCTGGCCCGCGAGGGGCTGGATTGCAGTCATGTCGAAGTCGACAACGCGCACCCGACCGGTTTCCAGCTCAAATCCCGCAACGATGACGGCAGCGATCCGACGGTCGAGTACTTTCGTCGTGGCTCGGCAGCCAGCCATCTGTCACCGCAGTCGATCACCCCGACGCTGCTGGGCGCCCGGCACCTGCACGCCACCGGTATTCCTCCGGCGCTGTCGGCTTCGGCGCGGGAAATGTCCCGTGAACTGATGACCCGCATGCGCAACGCCGGGCGCAGCGTGTCGTTCGACCCGAACCTGCGCCCGAGCCTGTGGGCCAGCGAAAGGGAGATGATCAGCGAGATCAACCGTCTCGCCGCCCTCGCCCACTGGGTGCTGCCGGGGTTGAGCGAAGGTCGCTTGCTGACCGGGTTTGAGGACCCGGCGGATATCGCGGCGTTTTATCTCGATCAAGGTGCCGAAGCCGTAGCGATCAAGCTCGGGCCGCAGGGTGCGTATTACCGCACCCATCTGGATCAGGGGTTTGTCGCCGGCGTGCCGGTCCAGACCGTGGTCGATACGGTGGGCGCCGGGGATGGGTTTGCGGTCGGGATGATCAGCGCCCTGCTGGAGCACCAGAGTTTTCCCGAGGCGGTCAGACGCGCCAACTGGATTGGCAGCCGAGCGGTGCAGAGCCGTGGTGATATGGAAGGTTTGCCGACCCGATCCGAGCTGTCTGCTGAATTCGAGGCCACCAATCGCGAGCAGGCTCGCTCCCACACAGGATCGGGTTCCAACTCAGACCCCTTGTGGGAGCGAGCCTGCTCGCGATAGGGCCAGTACAAACAACCAATCAATTGAACCTGCTGCGACAAAAACAACAAGCTCAGGAGCAAGACCATGAAAACCGCAACCCTCGCCACCCGCCGCTGGTGGTACATCATGCCGATCGTGTTCATCACCTACAGCCTGGCGTACCTGGACCGGGCCAATTACGGGTTCGCCGCCGCCTCCGGGATGGCCGCCGACCTGATGATCACCCCGGGCCTGTCCTCGCTGCTCGGCGCGCTGTTCTTCCTCGGTTACTTTTTCTTCCAGGTGCCCGGCGCGATCTACGCGCAAAAGCACAGCGTGAAGAAGCTGATTTTCGTCAGCCTGATCCTCTGGGGTGGGCTCGCCACGCTGACCGGCGTGGTCTCCAACGCCTATTGGCTGATCGTCATCCGCTTCATGCTCGGCGTGGTCGAAGCGGCGGTGATGCCGGCGATGCTGGTCTATCTCTGCCACTGGTTCACCCGCGCCGAACGCTCGCGGGCCAACACCTTCCTGATCCTCGGCAACCCGGTGACGATGCTGTGGATGTCGGTGGTGTCGGGCTATCTGGTGCAGCATTTCAGCTGGCGCTGGATGTTCATCATCGAAGGTCTGCCGGCAGTCCTTTGGGCCTTTATCTGGTGGAAGCTGGCCGATGATCGTCCGGCCCAGGCCAAGTGGCTCAACGACCAGGAGAAGCACGATCTGGAAAGCGCCCTGGCGGCCGAACAGGTCGGGATCAAAGCGGTGAAGAACTACGCCGAAGCCTTCCGTTCGCCGAAGGTGATCATTCTGGCGCTGCAATTTTTCTGCTGGAGCATTGGCGTCTACGGCTTCGTGTTGTGGCTGCCGTCGATCCTCAAGGCCGGCGCGCAGATGGACATGATCGAGGCCGGCTGGCTCTCGGCCCTGCCTTATCTGGCGGCAGTGATCGGCATGCTGCTGGTGTCGTGGGGCTCGGACAAACTGCAAAAGCGCAAACGCTTTGTCTGGCCGCCGCTGCTGATTGCCTCGGTGGCGTTCTACGGGTCCTACGCCTTGGGCGCGGAGCATTTCTGGTGGTCGTACACGCTGCTGGTGATCGCTGGCGCCTGCATGTACGCGCCTTACGGGCCGTTCTTCGCCATCGTCCCCGAGATCCTGCCGGCCAATGTCGCCGGCGGTGCGATGGCGCTGATCAACAGCATGGGCGCCCTCGGTTCGTTCGGCGGCTCGTATCTGGTCGGCTACCTGAACAGCTCCACCGGTTCGCCCGGCGCTTCGTACCTGCTGATGAGCGGCGCACTGATGCTCTCGGTGGTGCTGACGATTTTTCTCAAGCCCGGCGCGAGCGACCGGGTGACGGCCAAGCGTGTCGCACCGCGTCCGCTGCCGGCCCATTCCTGAATTGATAGAGAGATGACTGCGATGAAAAAGCAGGTTGTGCTGTACAAGAAACTGTCGCCGACGTTGATGGCGCGCCTTGAGGAACAGGTCAATGTGACGCTTATCGACAGCCTCGACGCCGATGGCCTGATGAAACTGCGCGACGCCTTGCCCGGTGCTCACGGTTTGCTCGGCGCAAGCCTGAAACTGGACGCGGCACTGCTCGATCTGGCGCCAAAGCTCGAGGCGATTTCCAGTGTGTCGGTGGGCGTAGACAACTACGACATCGACTACCTGACCCGGCGCAAAATCCTGCTGACCAACACCCCGGACGTGCTCACCGAAACCACTGCCGACACCGGTTTCGCCCTGATCCTGGCCAGCGCCCGGCGCGTGGTGGAACTGGCGAACATGGTGCGCGGCGGTCACTGGCATCGCAGCATCGGCCCGGCGCATTTCGGCACCGATGTGCACGGCAAGACGCTGGGCATCATCGGTATGGGGCGGATCGGTGAGGCGCTGGCGCAGCGGGGGCATTTCGGCTTCGGGATGCCGGTGATCTATCACAGCCAGTCGCGCAAACCGGCGGTTGAAGAACGTTTCGATGCGCAGTACCGCAGCCTGGAGGACCTGTTGCAGCAGGCGGATTTCATCTGCCTGACCTTGCCGCTGACAGCGCAGACTGAAGGTTTGATTGGCGCCGAGCAGTTTGCGTTGATGCGCCCGGAGAGCATCTTCATCAATATTTCCCGGGGCAAGGTGGTGGACGAAGCGGCGATGATCGACACCTTGCGGCATAAACGGATTCGCGCGGCGGGGCTGGATGTGTTCGAGCGTGAGCCGCTGAATCATGACTCGCCGTTGTTGCAGCTGAACAACGTGGTGGCGACGCCGCACATGGGCTCGGCGACCCATGAGACGCGCGAGGCGATGGCCCGGTGTGCGGTGGAGAATCTGTTGGCGGCGTTGGCTGGGAAGAAGCCGATGAATCTGGTGAACTCATCAGCTTGGCAGAGCTGAAGCTTTCAGCGCTTGTACCGGCCCTTTCGCGAGCAGGCTCGCTCCCACAGTGTTCTGCGGTGTACACAATACCTGTGGGAGCGAGCCTGCTCGCGAAGGGGCCAGTAAAGACAACACAGAACCTTCAGGCACTGCGCACTTGCAGAAGCTGCGCAGCACAAAAGGCAATCCGCGAACACGCATCCGCCAGTTTCACTCTATCCACCACCAGCCCGATGCGAATATGCCCCGCCGCACTGGGCCCGAACGCTTCCCCCGCCAGCACCGAAACCCCATACCCCTCCAGCAGCCGCTCGGCAAAGTCCTGCGCGCCGAGCCCGGTCTGGCGCACGTCGACCATTACAAACATCCCGCCATCCGGCTTGATCGGGTACAACCCCGGACACCCACGCAACCGCTCGCACACCAGATCCCGACGCAAGCGGTATTCCTCTCGCATCTGCGTCACTTCCGGCAGATCTTTCTCCAGCGCTATCTGCGCCGCTTTCTGCACAAAGTCCGGCAGACCAAACAGCATGCTCAGCGACAGATTCACCAGATGCTCGGCCAACGGCTTCGGCCCGATCATCCAGCCGATCCGCCACCCGGTCATCGCATGGGATTTGGATAGGCTGTTAATGGTCGCCGTGCGCTCGGCCATGCCCGGCAGGCTCGCCGGGCTGATGTGCTCGCCTTCGTATAACAATTCGCTGTAGACCTCGTCGCTGATCAACCACAAGTCATGACGAATGCACAGCGCTGCCAGCTCCTGCCAGATCAACAGCGACAGACTGGCGCCGGAAGGATTGTTGGGGCTGTTGAGCAGCATGGCGCGGGTTCGGGGCGTGATTAGTGCCGCGACATCCGCCGGATCGACGCGAAAACCATTCTCCGGACGAACCGGCACAGGCACCACGGTTGCGCCGCAGGCACCGAACACGCCTTCGTAGGTCACGTACATCGGTTCGGCAACGATCACTTCATCGCCCGGATCCAGCAGACATTGCGCCACCGAATACACCGCGCATTGCGCGCCGGGCAGTACGATCACATGCTCGGCATTCACATTCTGGCCGCTGTTGCGTCGATGGCGCTCGGCGATCTGCTTGCGCAGCTCCAGCCGGCCGCGCACGTCGGAATAATGGGTATCGCCCGCCAGCAGGCTGTCGATGGCGCCGTGGATGATCGGCAGCGGCGTATCGAAATCCGGATCACCCACGGACAGCAGCAAGACATCAATGCCCTCGGCGCGCAGCTCCAGCGCTCGGTCGTGAATCCGCCAGGCCGCTGCTCCCTCCCCGGCGATTCGTTGGGTCAAGGCTGAATAGCGCATGTACGTCTCCTGATTGCGCGGTCTCCAGCCTTCACCCTAGGTCAAATCACAAAGCGCGCCACCATCGCATTCAAATCCACCGCCAGACGCGACAGTTCGTGGGTCGCGGCACTGGTTTGATTCGCGCCAGCCGCTGACTGGGTGGCCAGATCGCGGATGTTGACCAGATTGCGGTCGACCTCGCGGGACACCTGCGCCTGCTCTTCCGAGGCGCTGGCGATCACCAGGTTGCGCTCGTTGATCTGGTGAATCGATTGGGTGATCTGCTCCAGTGCAACACCGGCGGCGCGGGCCATTTCCAGGGTGGTCTGGGTGCGCTGGTTGCTTTGCTGCATCGACTCGACCGCTTCACCGGTTCCGTTCTGGATGCCGGCGACCATTTTTTCGATTTCCTGGGTCGATTGCGCAGTGCGATGGGCCAGTGCACGAACTTCGTCCGCTACCACCGCGAATCCGCGCCCGGCTTCACCGGCACGGGCCGCTTCGATGGCGGCGTTGAGCGCCAGCAGGTTGGTCTGTTCGGCGATGGCGCGGATCACGTCCAGCACCTTGCCGATGTCGCGGCCCTGAGCGGCCAGGCCTTCGATCATTTGCGCGGTGTTCTGCACGTCGTGGGTCATGGTCTGGATCGCGTCGACGGTTTTCACCACCTGATCGCGACCTTCACGGGCGGCGTGGGTCGACTGGTTCGAAGCTTCGGAGGTCGACACTGCGTTGCGTGCCACCTCTTCCACCGCAGCGGTCATTTCGTTGACGGCGGTGGCGGCCTGTTCGATTTCGTCGTTCTGCTGTTGCAAGCCACGGGACGCTTCTTCGGTCACGGCGCTCAGTTCTTCGGCGGCGGCGCCCAGTTGCGTGGCGGAGCCGGCGATCTGTTCGATAGTCTTGCGCAGGTTGGCCTGCATGGCAGACAGGGCTTCAAGCAGCCGCGCCGGCTCGTCCTTGCCGTCGATTTCGATGGCTTTGGTCAGGTTGCCGCCAGCGATAGTTTGCGCGGCAGCGACGGCGCGGTTCAGCGGGGTGACGATGCTGCGGGTCAGCAGCCAGGCCAGCAATACGGTCAACAACGCGGCAATTACAGACACGGCGATGATGCCGGTAATGGCACTGTTGTAATACTCACCCGCCTGAGTGGAAGCGGTCTTCGCGTCGGCGGCGTTGATCGCGATCAGCTTGTTGAGTTGTTCGCCCATCTTGTCGGTGCCGTCCTTGATCTTCGTGTTGATCAAGGCGCGCATCTCGTCGAGTTTGTCCTGGCGCGACAGCTCCATCATCTGATTCTGCGCTTGCACATAGTTGTCGAGAGTCGTCGAAAACTCCTGATATAACGCGCGTTCCTCCGGGCCGGCCGGCAGTACCGCGTAACTGGCCTGGGCAGCGCGCACCTTGTCCACCAGCACACCGATGCGGGTCTGGGCTTCCTGCAAACCGGCCGGTTCGCGGTTGACCAGAATGCGGAACGAGAGAATCCGCAGGCGCAACACGTTCTCCGTAACCACCGCGAGTTGGGTGACGCTTGGTAACTGCGTCGAGTCCATCTCCAGGGAAGCCTGACGGATGATCGACATGCGATTGACGGCGAACACGCCGAGCACGATCACCAACAAGGCAATGAAGGCAAAACCGAGGAAGGCACGGGGCGCGATATTCAGATTACGCAGGGACATAGGAGGACTCTCGGATAGTTGAAACTACGAGCGTCCATGCCGTTATCACGGGCCCGTGGGCGGGCTTCGTTCCGGCGTCACTGTTCTGGAAATTTTCGTGTGCGCCTGATTTCTGTATCGGCCAGGCTTGAGGAAGTTTGCGGGGAAAGATGAAATATTTTTCACGGCGCTGCGGGTGTTTCAGCGCTGAAACACCCGTCGTTTCAGATGATGACTGACAGGTCAGGCCGGAGTTGCAATACGCCATACGCGAGCAATATCTGTTGCACGTTCACGCAACAGGCGCGGGGCTTCGGCGCAGGCCTGTTCAAGGGTCATCGGGCCGCTGGTGACCGCGAATGCAGCGTCGATGCCGTGATCGTAGAGCGCTTGATAGCCCTCGCCGAGGGTCCCGGCGATGACGATCACGGGGACGCCGTGTTGCTTGGCGATCCGCGCCACGCCAAACGGGGTTTTGCCGCGCAGGGTCTGGGCATCGAAGCGCCCTTCGCCGGTAATCAGCAGATCCGCGCCCTTCACAGCGTCGGCCAGGCCAACCAGTTCCGCGACCACTTCAACACCGGCCTGAAACCGTGCGCCGAGAAACGCCTTGGCGGCAAAGCCCAATCCACCTGCGGCACCGCTGCCCGGTTCATCCCGTACATCCTTGCCCAGCGCTTGCGCGCAGAGTTCGGCGAAGTGACCGAGGGCCTGATCCAGTTGTTGCACTTGCGCCGGGGATGCACCCTTCTGCGGGCCGAAAATCGCCGACGCGCCGTGGGGGCCGCACAGCGGATTGTTGACATCGGCGGCGATGTCGAAACGCACTTGCGTCAGACGCGGGTCGAGCTCGCTCAGGTCCAGACGCGCAAGTTGCGCCAACGCCAAACCTCCCGGCACCAGCGATTGCCCTTGAGCATCCAGCAGTTTCACGCCCAACGCTTGCATGGCGCCGGCGCCACCGTCGTTGGTGGCACTGCCGCCGATGGCCAGAATGACTCGCTGCGCGCCGGCATCCAGCGCGGCGCGGATCAGCTCACCGGTGCCGAAGGTGCTGCTGATGCACGCGTCACGCTGCCCCGGCGGCACCAGTTGCAAGCCGCTGGCCTCGGCCATTTCGATGATTGCGGTGTGGTTGTGTGGCAACCAGCCCCACGCAGCTTCAACTGCCGCACCCAACGGGCCACGTACGCGAGTGCGGCGCAGTTCGCCTTCGCACGCGGCGAGAATCGACTCCACCGTGCCTTCGCCACCGTCGGCCATCGGGCACTTGACCAGCGTCGCCTGTGGCCAGACCTGCGCCAGGCCCAGCGCAATGGCCTCTGCAACGCCTTGGGCACTCAGGCTGTCCTTGAACGAATCGGGGGCGATGACGATTTTCATGCGAATTCTCCAGTTCCAATGCCCCTCATGCTGCCAGTCGCCTTGCGCGTTGACGCCTGTCCGCTGCACAAGTCGTGCAGGCGTTTATTGTTCATTTCGACAAATCGTCGGTCTGCGGCAGCAATTGCACACCCAGATACAACGCCAGCATCCCGTCGAGCTTCAACGGATCGACCCCGCTCAACTCGGCAATCCGCTCCATCCGGTAACGCAGGCTGTTGCGGTGGATACCCAAGGCATCGGCGCAAGCCTGGCTCTGCCCGTCGTGATCGCACCAACTGCGCAGGGTCGCGAGCAACTGGCCGTTGCTGTCCTTGGCGATCACTTTGCGCAACGGTTTGAGCAGTTCATCCAGCGCATCGTCGTTGCGATGGCGCCAGAGCATCACCGGCAAGCGGTAGCGATTGAGAGTCAGGAGCCGTGAACGCGGCAGCACTTCGCGACCATAGGCGAGCAGATCGCCGACCCGCCGATAGCAACGGCGCAACCCGGCCAGCCCGTCGGCCTGCCCGCCAACCGCGATACGCAGAATGTTCCAGCCCAGACCATCGAGTTTTTCCAGCAGGCGATCATGCTCGACGTTCTGACTCGCCGGCCGGCACCACAACAGTGACGACTTGGCCGAGCTCACGCACCAACTGTCGGGATAGCGCGACACCAGCCAGGCACTCAGCGCCTCGACGGTTTGCCCCGGCCCGTGCTCCAGCCCCAACTCGAACAGATACGGCACCCGCGTCAGTTGCGGTTTGAGCCCTAGCTGCTGGGCTTCATCCACCAAACGCGGCGAATCCCCTGCTTCACTCAACAGCAGTGCCAGCAAATCATCGCAACGCTGCCGCCGCCATTGCTGTTCGGATTGCTGGTTGCGCTGGCCGACCAGCATTTCAGCCGTCATGCGCACCAGCTCGGCGTAAGTGCGCAATTGCTCCGGCTCGCCGGTGATACCGAGCACACCGATCAAACGCTGATCGAGCAATAGCGGCAGGTTGATCCCCGGTTGCACGCCTTTCAAATGCACGGCGGTCTGCGCGTCTATCTCCACCACCCGCCCGTTGGCCAGCACCAGTTGCGCGCCTTCGTGGCGGGTGTTGATGCGCTCCGGCTCGCCACTGCCGAGGATCAGCCCCTGGCTGTCCATGACGTTGACGTTGTACGGCAAAATGGCCATGGCCCGGTCGACGATGTCCTGGGCGAGGTCGTGATCGAGTTCGAACATAGGGGCTGGAATCCTTGAAAACAGGCGCGGACGGTTGTTCACCCGCACAGGGTCTGGCGGCAAACCCTGTGCTCAGGCACAAAGACAATCCGGCCAAAGGTGGCCGAGACTCTCAGGGCGATCAACGTTACCCTTTGCATCGCAAAAAATCATAATAAAGAGAGAGCCGCCATGTCGCAGAGCGCCGCTGCCGCCCAGACCATCGTTGACGATAAAAATGCCGTCTACAAACGCATCACCCTGCGTTTGATCCCCTTCATCTTCATCTGCTACCTGTTCAACTACCTCGACCGGGTCAACGTTGGATTCGCCAAACTGCAGATGCTCGACGCGCTGAAATTCAGCGAAACCGTCTACGGCCTCGGTGCCGGTATCTTCTTCATCGGCTACGTGCTGTGCGGCGTGCCGAGCAACCTGGCGCTGACCAAATTCGGGCCACGGCGCTGGATCGCGCTGATGATGATCACCTGGGGCACGCTGTCGACCTGCCTGCTGTTCGTCACCACGCCGACCGAGTTCTACACCCTGCGCCTGTTCACCGGCGCGGCCGAAGCCGGGTTCTTCCCGGGCGTTGTGCTCTACCTTTCGCAGTGGTTCCCGACCTTCCGCCGTGGCAGGATCATGGCGCTGTTCATGTCGGCGATCCCGGTGTCCGGCCTGCTCGGCAGCCCGTTTTCCGGCTGGATCCTCAATCACTTCGCCGCCGGCCAGGGCGGTTTGGCCGGTTGGCAGTGGATGTTCCTGCTGCAAGGCATTCCAACTGTAATCCTCGGCGCGCTGGCGTATTTCCTGCTCAGCGACAACTTCGCCAACGCCAAGTGGCTGACCCCGCATGAGCGCTCGGTGCTGGAAGCGGATCAGGCAGAAGACCTGGCGAACAAGCCGAAAACCACCTCCGATTCGCTGATCGCCGTGTTCAAGAACCCGGCGATCTGGGCTTTCGGTCTGATCTACTTCTGCATCCAGAGCGGCGTGTACGCAATCAACTTCTGGTTGCCGTCGATCATCAAGAACCTCGGCTTCAGCGACAACCTGGTGATCGGCTGGTTGAGTGCGATTCCGTATCTGCTGGCGGCGGTATTCATGCTGGTGGTCGGGCGTTCGGCGGACTTGCGTAAAGAACGCCGCTGGCACTTGGTGGTGCCGATGTTGATGGGCGCTGTCGGCCTGCTGATCGCGGTGAACTTCGCGGCGAATCCGGCGATTGCGATTCTCGGTCTGACCATTGCGACTATGGGTGCGTTGACTGGGTTGCCGATGTTCTGGCCGGTGCCGACGGCCATGCTGAGCGCGGGTGCTGCGGCGGGTGGGTTGGCGTTGATCAACTCCATGGGGCAGATGGCGGGGTTCTTGAGCCCTTACCTTGTGGGTTGGGTCAAAGACAGCACCGGGTCGACGGATGCGGCGTTGTACCTGCTGGCGGGTGTGATTGTTGGCGGGAGTTTGCTGGCATTGCGGATGACGCGGACGTTGCGGGCTTAAGCCTTAGTCGAAATACAGAAACGGCCCTTTTCGGGCCGTTTTTCTTTTGGATCTAGCTACAGCGGTGCTTCAGTCTTGAGTTCCAGATTATCCAGCGCCCGGTTCACCGCCAGTTCACTCAGCATGATCAGTTGCGCAATGCCCAGCAGCACATGCCTCTGCGAGCCGTCCACCAGTCCGGCGAAGTCGGTCGCCATGACTTTGGCAGAGGTCAGCGTCTCGCAGGCATCGGCCAGCAGTTCTTCGCCGTCGATGCCGGGGGCGATGAGGTAGCGGGCGTTGGGTTTGAGCAGCGGTTTTCTGGGAAGCAGCGGATTGAGGTAGTGATCGAGGGCGCGTTCGGCGGCTTCGTGGAATTTCTTCGAATCGAGGGTTTCGTAGGGGGACGTTGAATCGGCTTCGGGTGGGTTGGGTGTTGGTTTGATCACGTTTGAATCTCCAAATCAGAAAAGTGGAGCCATCAAACTTCGCTACCAAACGAAGAGGTGGTGGCCATACACGGGTTGGTAGACCGGTGACTTGGAGAACCGGCGCGCCCGAAAGCGCCCCGCGCATGGCCACCATAAAAACACGGACGGATAAGCGTCCGAATACGGTGAGTTGCGCAACAAGTCAGAACCGGGCTACCAAACCCCATCGCTGTTTTTCAGCGACGGGACAACGATAAAACCCGGCCCCTAAGCGCACAAGCCGGCGGATTCTGGCTTAGTCGTAGGCAACGGCGCAAGGTTGTGTAGCCTGCGGTGCGTGTCTGGACGTGTCCTTTAAACGCCACGATTAAACGCTCACAAGATCCCCGTTTTCGCATCCAGTTCCAGCACCAACCCGCCCGGCATCTGCACAAAAATCTGCCAGCCCCCACCCTCCGGCACCTGCGCCACCTGATACGGCAACCCACTGCCTTGCACCCGCTTCAAAATCACCGCTGCATCTTCATCGGTACGAAACGCAATATGACTCAAAGCAGTCTCGCCCGGCGCAGGCTGCTCAATCACATGCACCAACGCCTGCTCATCCTGATACAACCACCGCCCGGGAAACGGAAACGGCGGCCGACGCCCCGGCGTCAATCCCAATAACCTGCCGAAAGCGTCCTGCAGCGTCTGCCCATCAGCGGTGTTGAAGGCGAGATGATCGAATGTCCACGTCATGTCTGTCTCCTGCGGTTATTCAGGATTCCAGTATCTGTGCTTGCCAATCCCGGAAAAATCCCGCAAAACGCCAAGGATCTTCAACGGATTTTTACTAATGAGCTCAATCCTCGATCTGGAAATCTTCGTCCGCACCGCCGACTCCGGCAGCATTTCCGCCGCCGCCCGGGCGCTTGAGCTGACGCCGGCCGCCGCCAGCATCGCGTTGAAACGCCTGGAAACCCGCCTCCGCATCCGCCTCTTCGCCCGCTCGACCCGCAGCATGCGCCTGACCGAAGAAGGCCGGCGCTATCTGGAAAGCGTGCGTCTTGCATTGGCGACACTGGCCGAGGGCGAGCAGGCCCTGAAGCAGCAGACCGAAGGCCTGAGCGGCGTGCTGCAACTGGCAGCGCCGTCGGATTTCGGGCGCAATGTGTTGCTGCCGTGGCTGGATGATTTCAAGCGCGAGCACCCGCACATTCAACTGCAATTGCTGCTCAACGACCGGCATGCGGATCTGTTTCGCGAAACGGTGGATGTGGCGCTGCGCTTTGGCGTGCCGAGTGATTCGACGCTGGTGGCGTTGCCGATCCTGCCTGAGCATCGTCGTGTCGCCTGCGCCAGTCCTGCCTATCTGAAGCGCCACGGTACACCGCAAAATCCTGCCGAATTGAGCGAGCACAGCGCCCTGCTCTACCTGCGCAACGGCCGTCCTTACAACACCTGGCGTTTCCATCGCGACGACGAAACCATCGAGGTCGAAGTACGCGGCGACTACCTCAGCGACGACGGCGAAGTCGCCCGCCGCTGGGCACTCGCCGGGCACGGCATCGCTTACAAGGCCTGGCTCGACGTGGCCGAAGACGTGCGCGCCGGGCGGCTGGTGACCCTGTTCGATGATTGGCACGGCGAGAGCGTGCCATTCAATCTGCTGTGCCCGCACCGGGTGCAGGTCTCGGAGCGGGTGAAGGTGTTGCAGGCATTTTTGCGCGAGCGTTGCCTGTCATTCAATCTATGAACTCGCAGTTATTCCCATGGCGAGCGTCACACCGGCCATGGAAAACGACGCTTCAATCAGGTAGCGGTCAAGCACCAGGAAGTCCACTGGGCAGTTGAATGTGTAGTGCTATTAAATCTATTACTAGGTGCGATGTACCCTCCCCAATGCCCGAAAGTCCCACACGTCCATACATTGATCTCACGAGGCGGGACTACATAAACTCGCAGGAGGTCCTGCATGATTGCACCGTCGTAGGTGTGACGCCCTCCCAGCGTATGCATCCATTTTTCAGCGTTCAGAAAGGTATATAACTGATCACTGATCTGCAGTTTCCAGACGTTGGTGACAACTGCCAGATAAGTCAGGGTAGTCCCCTCCTGATCAGTGACATAGATGGTTGCCACGCCATTCTTCAATCCGCTGACTTTCCCTTGCTCCGTCACCGAAACGGTCGTCGGATCAGACGATGCATAGTCATACGGCTTAACCCCTCCGGTTGGAACCCGAACGCCGATATTGCCAATTGAGTCCTGGCCGGTCTTTATCCACTGTGGAACTCTGATCGACAGTCCCGCAAGCCTTAGTTGCGTCCTATCCATGCTGAACGCCAACCGCTCAATCGCCCAAGGTTCCGAAACCAACTGATTCCCTGCCTTTTCCCGGGCAGTAAAAACATGCCGCCCAACAGCAATCGATATCGCCGTGCTTTTCCATTTGTAATCAGCGCCCGTACGGACCTCCCCGACAACCACCGCACCATCAAGAATTTCCAATACCGCGCCCGCAAGTGCCGACCCTTCAAGGATTATCTTGTTGTGGGAAACGGAACCGCCGTTTTCCAACACAACGCCGGCCAGGTCTTTGGCTGCGGTAATGACCGGCGCCAGAATGACCCGCGCCATCGCCACTCGAGAGCGCGCAATGACCGCCCCGCCCCTGACTTGCTCGTAACTGACCCTGACCACGCTGTCGACAATGACCTTGGTGTTGGGAATCAGCAATTTCTGCACGAACGGGATGCGCGCCACGGGAGCTTCAACACTGTGCTCCACCGGCGTACCGCCGGAGTTCGGTGTTGCCACGTACTTCACGCGAATGACGTCATTCGCCGTCCATGGCGGGCTCAGTACGTGTACCTGGATGGTCAGGTCGTTGGTGCCGAGCTTGTTCAGGTCGATGGTGTCCGGAGCATCATTGGGATCATCCGGGTCTTCAGTGATATCAGGTGCAGTCAAACGCGCGCCCTGCATATCAACAGTCACCAACAGGGATGCCGACCAAGGGGAATCCGGGTCAGCTCCATTGCCGACTTGGTCATTAACCGTGAAGTTGAAAACAGCCTGCGGATGGTCTTTGACCTGTTCCAGATCAGCTTTTGTCAATGTAAGGCAAATTCGTGTCGGTACGGCTGTCGGCGTCAAGGGTGCCTCATCTGCGGTAACCTCGCGGAATACGTCATGGCCGTTGCAGTTCAGGCGAATTGTGTTGAACGCCCCACAATAGGGGTATTCGAAACTAACGTGTACACCCTGCTCGGCGCGATCCGCATCGATTCCGTAGTCCAGCACATCCTGCGGCAAGATCAGTTTGAGCTCAGAATGGCCTGGCCCACCGGGAATGCGATTCTCCTTGCCGGGTCGAATGCCGTAATAAAGGACTCGCAGCGGAGGTTCGGAGGTGCCTTGGTTCTGGCTGCGTCTGGTCACGGTGTAAGTCAGCTCATTGATGATATCTGCACCGGATAACAGCTTGTTTTTCGGGATGTACAGAATGACTGCATCATCCGTGGACTGAGTTTGAGTGTTGGCGATATTCAGTTCGCCATTCAAATTCAGAGAGACAGTGTCTCCCGGAGCTTGATCGACATAAGGATCGACCCTGACTTTCGCCCCCATAGGGGTCAGGTCGTAGTAATTGATGGCAATGCCACAATCTGCCCCCACGACCGACTTGTTGCTGTCGACCAGATCGGGTGGATACAACGCAAGCACAGCGTTATCGCTATCTGGTTGTTCCAGTGTTTCAGTGTTCATGGCAACGCTCCTGAGTCATCGGAAATTTCACCCGGATACTCTCCGGTCTCAGATGAAATAAGATCTGATCCTGAAGTCCGTTCGCTACTGTCAGATCTGACAGTGGCGACAAGTGGTTGTCTGTTGTCGTTTTATATCTGTGGATCGAGCGTTTACTTCGATCGGACTTCCGTAGCCTGCGATAAATCGGATTGCCCCCAGCAAGGTTTCTGGTATTTGATGGAAGCTTTCCCACCGACAAAAGGATTTCGGCATGAGCTATCGCACACTGGGTCACTCGGGGTTGCAGGTGTCCACCCTCACTCTCGGCACGATGATGTTCGGCGAGCAGACCAGCGCAGAGGATTCGCTGCGCATCATCGACAAGGCCTGGGATCAGGGCATCAATTTCATCGACACGGCTGACGTCTACACCAATGGCCGCTCGGAAGAGATCGTCGGCGAGGCCATTGCCCGTCATCGTCATGAATGGGTGCTGGCGACCAAGGTCGGTTTCGGCCCGGTGGACGGCGTGCCGAACCGCAGCGGTCTGAGCCGCAAGCACATTTTCAATGGTCTGGAGGCCAGCCTGACCCGGCTCGGCACCGACTACCTCGACATCTATTACCTGCATCGCGAGGACCACAACACCCCGCTGGAAGTGACGATCTCGGCCATAGGCGATCTGATTCGCCAGGGCAAGATCCGTTATTGGGGCCTGTCGAACTATCGCGGCTGGCGGATTGCCGAGGTGATTCGAGTGGCGGACAAATTGGGAGTCGATCGCCCGGTGATCAGCCAGCCGCTGTACAACATCGTCAACCGCCAGGCCGAAACCGAGCAGATTACCGCCGCCCAGAGCTACGGCCTCGGCGTGGTGCCTTACAGCCCGCTGGCCCGTGGCGTGCTCAGCGGCAAGTACGCGCCGGACGTGACTCCGGATGCCAACAGCCGTGCCGGACGCCAGGACAAACGGATTCTGGAAACCGAATGGCGGGTGGAATCGTTGCGCATTGCCCAGCAGATTCAGCAATACACCCAGGAGCGTGGGGTCGGGATCGTCGAGTTTGCGATTGCCTGGGTGCTGAACAACGGTGCGGTGACGTCGGCGATCGTCGGGCCGCGCACTGAAGAGCAGTGGGATGCGTACACCAAAGCGCAGTCGGTGAAGATTACAGCGCAGGATGAGGCGTTTATCGACTCGCTGGTGACGCCGGGGCATGCGTCTACGCCGGGGTTTAATGATGTGAGCCATTTTGTTTCAGGCCGCAAACCCCATCAGGCGTAGGATTTTCCTAAACCTTGAACAGCCGATACAATCGGCTGTTTTTTATCGAATCAAGCGCGATCAAACGGAAGCTGATTGATCGTTCGGAATTTGCCAGGGATCAGCACATGTTCAATCGCTCCGCCGAGCTCTTCAGAAAGCCACTGCGCGGGCTGCTGTTCAAATTAACGGGCGATAAAGATCTGCGCCCCCTCACTTGCGCTATAGAGCCCGCAACTTTCGGCGATCGCCGCCCTTCCCTCGCGTACCGGGCCGACATTGACGGACTTCGCGCCATCGCTGTTCTACTGGTGTTGATCTTCCACGGCGGACTGGCGCTTTTCCCGTCCGGTTTCATCGGCGTCGATATCTTCTTCGTGATTTCGGGTTATTTGACCACCGCTATCATCATGAAGTCGCTGCACAACGGTACGTTCACTTTCTCCGGGTTCTACACGCGCCGGATCTGGCGACTGCAACCGGCCGTTATTGCTTTATTGATCGTCACATTGATGCTCACGACGCTGCTGTACTTGCCCGATGATTACGTCGATTTTTTAAAAAGCGAAAAGTACACCTCGTTAATCATCTCCAACCAGTACTTTTCCAAAGTGACCACGGGTTACGCCACACCGGATGCAGCAAGCCTGCCGCTGTTGCACACCTGGTCTCTGGCCATCGAATGGCAGTGGTATCTGATACTCCCCCTGGGCATCTGGCTGCTCAACCGCTATCTGCCGAACGTTATTTTCAAAGCGGCGGTGCTCGGCCTGACCGTGGCAGCAATGGTACTCGCGCTGTACCTGTCTTACGCCACTCCTGAGAAAAACTACTACTTCTTCGCTGCGCGGATTTTCGAATTGATGATCGGCTCTTGTGCGGTCATCTTCAGTACGGGCAAGTTCCGGCTCAATCGCCTGAGCGCCTCTGTGGTCTGTGCACTTTCGCTGGTCACGATCATCTATTGCGCCACCCGGGACGATATCTTGCCGGGATTCCCGCAATACCATGCCATTGCCGTGTGTCTCGCCACTGCAGCGTTGCTGTATCAGGGGATTGGTGATGCAAGCATTTTCGCCAAGCTGCTCGCGTTCAGACCCTTGGTGTTTATCGGCACGCTCTCGTACTCCTTGTATCTATGGCACTGGCCGATCCTGGCGGTGATGAATTACATGGGAATCGCGCTAACCCCGTCGATGACAATCATTTACTTCGTTTGCACTTTCGTCACGGCCTGGCTCTCTTATGTGCTGATTGAAAACAAGTTCCGCAAGGCACGATTCGGTTTTGCCAAAACGCTCGTGGTACTGATGATTTTGCCCGCTATCAGCCTGTCGCTGCTGCACTCGGCCAGTGTCAGGCACGAAGGCTGGCCGGGCCGCTTCAATCAGGGCTACAGCAACATGCTCAACGATTTGAAAGCATCCGTGCCAGTTGCTCGGGAAGGATGTCTTGGTGTCAGCGATGGTGCCGATCCTGGCTGCATATCGGGCGCCGATCACGCGGCGCCACAAATATTTCTGATGGGCGATTCGTTTTCGAATCACTACTGGGGTTTCGTTGAAACGCTGGCCAGGGACGCCAATCTTGCTGTACTCGCACAGGCTTACCCGGCGTGCCTGGCCTTGCCCGGGATCTACCAGTACGACGCGAAAAAATACAAGAACGCGTTGTTTCAAAAATGCCACGACGCCGCTCAACGCTATTACGAGATGATTGCGAACAAGCACTTCAAGTATGTGATTGTGGGCCAGTTCTGGGAGGCTTATCTGAACGGTGACATCGTCACTAAACGCGATGATCCTCACAGCCTG
Organism: Candidatus Pseudomonas auctus; assembly: GCF_048654275.1. NCBI lineage: Bacteria > Pseudomonadati > Pseudomonadota > Gammaproteobacteria > Pseudomonadales > Pseudomonadaceae > Pseudomonas > Candidatus Pseudomonas auctus. The sequence goes on from NZ_JBJYZK010000009.1 coordinate 18,579, forward strand.
GAACTGTCTCGACAACGCTTTGGCGTAGCAATCCGGCAAGCCCTGGATATTATCGTCGCATCAGGCGCTATCCCGGTGTTTCTGGAGAACACGCTGCCCATGCCACCTGGGATCAACGCGTGCCTGTTGCGCCAGGTCAAGTTGCGTGGGTTGATGGGCAGTGTCGAGCAAGGCAACCTCTGCGCTACTACGCCATGGTCCGGCAGCAAAGAACCAGCGCTGGAAACACTCTTTAATGACCTGAAGACTGAGTACCCCGGATTAATTGTCATTGACCCGAAAACCGTGCAATGCACAGGTGATGCGTGCATGAACACGGTCGACGGTTTTCCGGTCTATCGTGACATAGGGCACATCACCGATTACGCCTCTTACAAGTTTGGCGAGATGTACCTCATGAACTTTGGCAATCCCTTGCAAGTTGCGCAGTGATGATTCGTGCCTCCGGACGGGCTCCGCAGCAAGGCTGAACGCTTCGCGAGCAGGCGAAGGTCTACAGGCTGTTTGATGTGTGGCAAATATTGAGCATCTGCCCAATATTCAGCACAAAAACCACGTATCCTTCGCTCCCCGTTTGACCATCACCCCCGCGAGGACAGTTTGTCTAAAGGTATCGCTCTCTCGGTAACAGCCTCGACGCTGTTTGCCGTCATGTATTACTACACCTCGCTGCTCACTCCGTTGAGCGGCGTGGAAATCTTCGGTTGGCGGATGCTGCTGACCGTGCCCTGCATGACCGTGTTCATGCTGGTTTCCGGCGAATGGCGGCGAGTGCTGGAGCTGCTGCGCCGGGTTCCTGCGCTGCCGAAGTTGATTGGCGGCCTTATTATTTCGTCAGCGCTGCTGGGCGTGCAGTTGTGGCTGTTCATGTGGGCGCCGCTCAATGGCTACAGCCTCGATGTTTCGCTGGGCTACTTCCTGTTGCCGCTGGCCATGGTGCTGACCGGGCGCATCGCTTATGGCGAAAGCCTGTCGTACCTGCAAAAAGTCGCGGTGTTCTTTGCCAGCCTCGGCGTGTTGAACGAGTTGTATCAGGTCGGCGGGTTTTCCTGGGCGACGCTGGTCGTGGTCGTCGGTTACCCGCTGTACTTTGTGCTGCGCAAATACCTGAAGTCGGACAACCTCGGCGGTTTGTGGGTCGACATGACCCTGATGCTGCCGGTGGCGTACTGGTTTGTGCGCGGCGGCGAACAGGGTTTCGGCGTGTTCGATCAGTACCCGGCGCTGACGTGGCTGATACCGCTGCTCGGCCTGATCAGTGCCTCGGCGCTGGTGGTCTACATCATCGCCAGCCGCTTGCTGCCGTTCAGCCTGTTTGGTTTGTTGAGTTACGTTGAGCCGGTGTTGCTGCTCGGTGTTGCGCTGCTGCTGGGCGAAAGCATCAAGCCCGGTGAATGGCTGACCTACATCCCGATCTGGCTCGCGGTGGTGGTGCTGGTGTTTGAAGGGTTCAAGCATCTGATGCGCCAACGGCGCCCGTAAGACGCGCAATAAAAAGCCCGGCCTGCATTTCTGCAGGCCGGGCTTTTTTACATCTGATGCGGATTACTCGGTGGCAAGCACGCCACGACGCACCTGGTCACGCTCGATCGATTCGAACAGTGCCTTGAAGTTGCCCTCACCAAAACCATCGTCGCCCTTGCGCTGGATGAATTCGAAGAACACCGGGCCCATCAGGGTTTCCGAGAAGATCTGCAGCAGCAAACGCTTGTCTTCTTTATCCGAAGCGCCGTCGAGCAGAATGCCGCGCGATTGCAGCTGATCGACCGGCTCGCCGTGGTTCGGCAGGCGGCCTTCGAGCATTTCGTAGTAGGTGTCCGGCGGCGCGGTCATGAAGCGCATGCCGATCTTTTTCAACTGATCCCAGGTCTTGACCAGGTCGTCGGTGAGGAACGCCACGTGCTGGATGCCCTCGCCGTTGAACTGCATCAGGAACTCTTCGATCTGCCCGGCACCCTTCGACGATTCTTCGTTGAGCGGAATGCGGATCATGCCGTCCGGCGCGGTCATCGCTTTCGAGGTCAGGCCGGTGTATTCGCCCTTGATGTCGAAGTAGCGGATCTCGCGGAAGTTGAACAGCTTCTCGTAGAAGTTCGCCCAGTAGGCCATGCGACCGCGATACACGTTGTGGGTCAGGTGATCGATGATCTTCAGGCCGGCACCGACCGGGTTGCGGTCAACGCCTTCAAGGAATACGAAGTCGATGTCATAGATCGAGCTGCCTTCGCCGAAACGGTCGATCAGGTACAGCGGCGCGCCGCCAATGCCTTTGATCGCCGGCAGGTTCAGCTCCATCGGGCCGGTTTCGATGTGGATCGGCTGGGCGCCGAGTTCCAGTGCGCGGTTGTAAGCCTTCTGCGAATCCTTGACCCGGAACGCCATGCCGCAAACCGACGGGCCGTGCTCGGCCGCGAAGTACGAAGCAACGCTGTGGGGTTCGTTGTTGAGGATCAGGTTGATCGCGCCCTGGCGATACAGGTGCACGTTCTTGGAGCGGTGGGTCGCGACCTTGGTGAAGCCCATGATCTCGAAGATCGGCTCCAGGGTGCCAGGTGTCGGCGATGCGAACTCGATGAACTCGAAGCCCATCAGGCCCATTGGGTTTTCGTATAAATCTGCCATGGTTGGCGCCTCATCATTCTTATCAATTAACCAGAGTTATTTGTCAGTAATGCTGAGACCGGTGGGTGGCGCACAGGAGATGCCACGCACACTGCGGGCGAGGAAATCACCGTAGATCAGTTGAAACCCGAATATCTTCATTGTCGACCCAAGGCTCTTGCGGGCGAGGCTTCTGCTGCCAGAAGACGATTATTATTGTATGCGTAACCCGATTCTACACAGCGTAAATAGGGTTGTCTGCCCTCTCTATAAAATCCGCTTTTTTCCGGCTGGTGCAAGGGGTTTGTATACAGCCAGATGCCCGCCAGTAAGTTCCGCGCCTATTCAACGTCGCCCGGCTGAGCCCGAACATTCGCTATCGCTACGCGCAGTTGCTCAGCACCCTCGATGCCACTGGTCGGGCCGATGCGATGACCGTGGTAGCCGAAGGTTCGTTGCCTTCCGACCCAGCCCCGCGTTACGTCAAGCGAACGCTGTCCCCCACAGTCACCCGGCAAGTCGGCCTGGCGGTGCTGGATCAGCGTCAGGCTTCGCCCGCCACGCTGGCGTTTATTCAACTGGCAACACGACTGGATTACCGTTGAGCGGCGCAGGTGCCATTGGCCATCTATCATGGGCTCAGACCTTGGGCTTTGCGCGCACGCTTCGCCTGCAATCAAGAGCCCCACTCCATTCGCGACAGGATGCGCCCATGCCACTGACCGTCAGGCCCCGCCGCAAGCGCAGCACCAGGATTATCGTGACATTGCTGTGTGGCCTGCTGCCGATCGTGCTCGGCAGCGTCATCCTCTATATGCAGGCTGAACGCGCCCTCCAGCAGAGCTCACAACACACCGCCGATGAAGCCCTGCGCCAGTTCGAACTGATGCTCGACAACACTGCCCAGGCCGCCCGCGAACTGTTGCCCTTGGCCGGCCAGACCTGCGAGACCGTCAAGCTGGCCTTGCGCGAGCAAGTCACCCGCCGCCCGTTCGTGCGCTCGACCAACCTGGTGTGGGACGACAATCTCTATTGCAGTTCGCTGTTCGGCGACTTCAAGGAAGCCGTGAATCCGGGCGAATACGCCGAAGGCAAGCTGTGGCTCATGAACGGCAACCCGGTGACACCCAATACCGCGCTGCTGGTGTATCGCCTGAGCGAAGGGCGCGGTGGCGCGCTGACCACGCTGGACGGCTACCACCTGAGCAACATCCTGCGCCTGATCGGCCGGCACACGTTGTTGTTGCTGCAAGTCGGCAACAACTGGCTCTCCGCCGATGGCAAAGTGCATCAGGGCGCCCTGCCCGCGTTGCCGGTGGCGCAAAGTACCTTGCACTCGTCGCACTATGCATTTTCGGTCAGCGCCGCATTTGCGGAAGGCGAAACCTGGCGCTACATGAAAGATGAATACCCCCCGCTGTTCAGCCTGCTGATGTTCTTCGGTGCGGTATCGGCAGCGATCGGCTACATCGTGCAGAAGCGCTCCACCTCGCCCAGCCATGAAATGCTTCGGGCATTGGAAGCAGGTGAATTCATTCCCTATTTTCAACCGGTGGTGCACGGCGACAGCAAACGCTGGTCGGGCGCGGAAGTGCTGATGCGCTGGAACCATCCCAAGGAGGGACTGGTGCGTCCGGATCTGTTCATACCGTTTGCCGAACACTCCGGGCTGATCGTGCCGATGACTCGCGCCTTGATGCAGCAAACCGCTGTCATACTGGGGCCGTTGTCACCAACCTTCGATTCGCCGTTCCACATCGGCATCAACATCACCGCCAGCCACTGCCGCGATCTTGAGCTGGTTGAGGATTGCCGTGAATTTTTGTCAGCTTTCCAGCCCGGCAGCATCACGCTGGTCCTGGAACTGACCGAACGCGAGCTGATCGAGCCGTCCGACATCACTCATCAACTGTTCGCACAGTTGCGTGCGATGGGTGTGAAGATCGCGATTGACGACTTTGGCACCGGCCATTCAAGCCTCGGCTACTTGAGGACATTCAATGTCGACTTCCTCAAGATCGACCAGACATTCGTCGCCATGATCGATAAGGATGCGCTGTCCCGGCACATTCTGGACAGCATCATCGAGCTTTCCACCAAACTGGATCTGGGCATTGTGGCCGAAGGTGTCGAGACGCAAGCTCAGTGTGATTATCTGGCAGCCCACCATGTCAACTTTCTGCAAGGCTACCTTTTCGGCAAGCCGATGCCGGCCGCAGATTTCATCGAAGCATTAACTCATCATTAACTTGGCGGGATAAATCCTGATTTGCCGACAGCCCGCACCAAATTGATACAAAACAACGTTGTTGTTACATGAAGAAAAAGTCAGGATTTACTCTTGCCACATTAACTACTACAATTTTTCTTACCTGTTGCAAGATGGGCAGGTGAGCCATTATCACCGAGTCGCTTCAAGGCTCTTGGCTTATAGCTTTGTTTGCGGTTGGTATCAGCCAAACACACTATTGGAGTAAAGATATTGTCCAGACTCGCTGAATTTCGTGCAGCTGAAAAGGCCCTTCAGGAACAGCTCAAGCAGCTGGAATCGCTGAAGAACGATGCCGGGCTCAAGAAAGAAATCGAATTCGAAGAAAAGCTCCAGGGGCTGATGAAAACCTACGGCAAAGGCCTGAAAGACATCATCGCCATTCTCGATCCGAACCCGGCGAAATCCGGTCTGCAATCGACCGCCGCACCTAAAACCCGCCGAGCTCGCGTGGTCAAGGTCTATCAGAACCCGCACACTGGCGAGCTGATCGAGACCAAGGGTGGCAACCACCGTGGCCTGAAAGCCTGGAAGGAACAATACGGTGTAGCCACCGTCGACTCCTGGTTGCGCGGTTAATCCCTCGCAAACATGAAAGCCCTGCATATGCAGGGCTTTTTTTTGGACAATATTTAACAAATGAAACGATTTTTCTGGCGGGGAAGTTGATTCTCAAACCGCTCCGGTACTGAAACTATGCTTCGGAATGTTGCCCCCAGTACCCAAGATTAACTTTATGTTTAATCAATTCAGGTATCTAACACCACGCTGGCCACGAACAGACGACTAGAATTTCAAGCTGTTTCGCGCAGCCACTATGTCGTCACCGCTCGCCTTATAAATCTCTGCCTGCCCAGCATACGAAAGTACGTAAGCCTTATCCGCCTCGACCGCTGCAACCAATGTTTGCGACAACACATGACGGCCGTTTTCAGTCACCGTACAAGTGGTCTCAAGCGCTGTGAGCGAACCCAGCGTACTCGGATGAACCCTGTTGCAGACACTCTGATAACCGCTCTGGAAAAAGTCTTTTTGCACCGACTTGCGCATCTCCAGCAACACGCCCTGCAAGTTGACCTGATGACCACTTTCCACACGGGTCATCGTCAACTCCATCACCATCACCTGATTGCCATCGGCGTCAGTCTTCACTGCCCGCTGACGGGAGACTTCAGGGGAGGTTTCGGGCAGTGCCTCGACCTCCCAGCCGGCGGGCCAGGTGATGCTCGGCGCCTCGGCAAAGGCTGGCAGAGCAAGCAGGGAAAAACCCAGGAAAACGAACAGCGATTTGAACGGTCGGATCATTACCAGAGGCACTCGCGGATTGAGCCGTAAAGTCTGAGGCCCGCCCGCTCACAGGGCAAGCCCGCGCTTTCGGTTTGGCGATGCTGCCAGGCATGCGTATCATTGCGCCCATTCACTCGCCCCAATTTGTTACGGAGGGCTCATGAGCCTGCAAGAACTGAACATCTTCCCCGGCGTCACCGCCACCCCGGACAGCGCAACCCGCAACTTCGTGTTCAACCACACCATGCTGCGCGTCAAAGACATCACCAAGTCGCTGGACTTCTACACCCGCGTACTGGGTTTCTCGCTGGTAGAGAAGCGTGACTTCCCGGAAGCGGAATTCAGCCTGTACTTCCTCGCCCTAGTCGACAAATCGCAGATCCCGGCCGACGCCGCTGCCCGCACCGAGTGGATGAAGTCGATTCCCGGCATTCTGGAACTGACCCATAACCATGGCACCGAGAACGACGCAGACTTCGCCTACCACAACGGCAACACCGACCCGCGCGGTTTCGGTCACATCTGCATTTCGGTACCGGACATCGTTGCGGCTTGCGCACGCTTTGAAGAGCTGGGCTGCGACTTCCAGAAGCGTCTGACCGATGGCCGCATGAAGAGCCTGGCGTTCATCAAGGATCCGGATGGCTACTGGGTCGAGATCATCCAACCGGCGCCGCTGTAAAGCTGAACCTGGGTAGAAAGCACCCCGCAAAGAAAAACCCCCATCATCACTGATGGGGGTTTTCTTTTTTCAGGCCCGGGATTTACGCCGGAGCCGAAGTACGGATCAGGTGATCGAAAGCGCTGAGGGAAGCCTTGGCGCCCTCGCCCACCGCAATCACGATCTGCTTGTACGGCACGGTGGTCACGTCACCGGCGGCGAAGATGCCGGGGATCGAGGTTTCACCGCGATTGTCGACGATGATCTCACCGCGCGGCGACAGTTCGATGGTGCCTTTGAGCCAGTCGGTGTTGGGCAGCAGACCGATCTGCACGAAGATCCCTTCCAGCTCGACCGTGCGCAACTCGTCAGTATTGCGATCCTTGTAGCGCAGGCCGTTGACCTTCTGCCCGTCACCGGTGACTTCAGTGGTCAGCGCACTGGTGATCACGGTGACGTTCGGCAGGCTGTGCAGCTTGCGTTGCAATACGGCGTCGGCGCGCAGCTGTACGTCGAACTCCAGCAAGGTGACGTGAGACACGATACCGGCCAGGTCAATGGCCGCTTCGACGCCGGAGTTACCGCCGCCAATCACCGCCACACGCTTGCCTTTGAACAGCGGACCGTCACAGTGCGGGCAGTACGCCACGCCTTTGTTGCGGTATTCCTGCTCGCCCGGCACGTTCATTTCACGCCACCGCGCGCCGGTCGCCAAAATCACGCTCTTGGCCTTGAGGGTCGCGCCGCTCGCGAAGTGAACTTCATGCAGCTCGCCATTCTTGCCCGGGATCAGCTTGTCGGCACGTTGCAGGTTCATGATGTCGACGTCGTACTGCTTGACGTGTTCTTCCAGCGCGGTCGCCAGTTTCGGGCCTTCGGTTTCCTGCACGGAAATGAAGTTTTCGATGGCCATGGTGTCCAGCACCTGACCGCCGAAACGTTCTGCCGCTACACCGGTGCGAATGCCTTTACGTGCGGCGTAGATCGCCGCCGAAGCACCGGCCGGGCCACCGCCGACTACGAGCACATCAAAGGCTTGCTTGGCGCTGATTTTCTCGGCCTGGCGCTCGATGGCGCCCGTGTCGAGTTTGGCGAGGATTTCTTCCAGGCCCATGCGGCCCTGGCCGAAGTTTTCGCCGTTCAGGTAAATGCTCGGCACAGCCATGATCTTGCGATCGTTGACTTCGTCCTGGAACAGCGCGCCGTCGATGGCGACGTGGCGGATGTTCGGGTTCAGCACGGCCATCAGGTTCAGTGCCTGAACGACGTCCGGGCAGTTCTGGCAGGACAGCGAGAAGTAAGTCTCGAAGTTGAACTCGCCCTTGAGCGAGCGGATCTGTTCGATCACTTCGACACTGGCCTTCGAAGGGTGGCCGCCGACTTGCAGCAGGGCCAGCACCAGCGAAGTGAATTCATGGCCCATCGGGATGCCGGCGAAACGCAGGCTGATGTCGGCACCGGGGCGGTTGATCGAGAACGACGGTTTGCGTGCATCGTCGCCGCTGTCGATCAAGGTAATCTGGTGCGAAAGACTGGCAACATCTTTCAGCAGGTCGAGCATTTCACGGGATTTCGCACCGTCGTCGAGTGATGCAACGATCTCGATCGGCTGGGTGACCCGTTCCAGGTACGATTTCAACTGGGCTTTAAGATTGGCGTCCAACATACGGGCGATCTCCTGACTTTATTTGAGGCGAAAAAAAGCCCGAGCGAATCTCGCCCGGGCTTTTCTATTGGGCGGTGCAGCTTACTTAAGTAGGTGCGGAATCCCGCCCTGCATTGCGTGTCACAGACTTAGATCTTGCCGACCAGGTCCAGGGACGGAGCCAGAGTGGCCTCGCCTTCTTTCCACTTGGCTGGGCAAACTTCGCCTGGGTGAGCAGCAACGTACTGAGCAGCCTTGATTTTGCGCAGCAGCTCGGAAGCGTCACGGCCAACGCCGCCATCGTTCAGTTCAACGATTTTGATCTGGCCTTCAGGGTTGATCACGAAGGTGCCACGATCCGCCAGGCCAGCTTCTTCGATCAGCACGTCGAAGTTGCGGGAGATGACCTGAGTCGGGTCGCCGATCATGGTGTACTGGATTTTGCCGATGGCTGGCGAAGTGTTGTGCCAGGCAGCGTGAGCAAAGTGGGTGTCGGTCGAAACGCTGTAGATCTCTACGCCCAGTTTCTGGAAGGCGGCATAGTTGTCAGCCAGGTCTTCGAGCTCGGTTGGGCAAACGAAAGTGAAGTCGGCCGGGTAGAAGAACACTACGGACCATTTGCCTTTCAGGTCAGCGTCCGAGACTTGTACGAAGTCGCCGTTTTTGAACGCGGTAGCTTTGAACGGTTTTACTTGGCTGTTGATGATAGGCATTGATGACTCTCCGTCAGGGTTGTGAATTCGATGGGTGAATCCTACCCAGTCACTCGACGGATGGCTCATTGGCAAACCTGATGCTGCTGATTTGTTTTCGCTATTAGCTGAGGATATTAATAGAAGAAAACGATATCTACGGCGACAGCGGCTTATCCGTAATCCGGGCCATCCCGTGAAAGGGGCTCGCTTCAACATAGCGCATGGCGGACTTCATATCCTTCCAGCCCACGTAACTCATCAACGATTTGAGGTCCCACCCACTTTGATGGGCCCACGTTGCGAAGCCGCGACGCAGGGAATGGCTGGTGTAGCGCTCGGCAGAGATCCCCGCGCGCTCCAGGGCCTGGCGTAACAACGGGATCACACTGTTGGCGTGCAAGCCCTCTTCGCTCAGATTGCCCCAGCGGTCAACGGCGCGAAACACCGGGCCCCGTACCAGCGCCGCTTCGGTGATCCATTCGATATAAGCCTGCACCGGGCACAGCTTCAACAGCGCCGGGGCCTGATAGGTCTGCCCGAGGTTTTCCCGATCACCCTTGCTACGCGGCAGGTACAGGGTGATGCCGCTGCCGGCGTGCGCCTGCACGTGCTCGATCTGCACCCGACACAGCTCATCGCTGCGAAAGCCACGCCAGAAGCCCAGCAGGATCAACGCGCGGTCGCGGCAGGCTCGTAGCAGCAGCGGCCGGTCCTGTTTTTCCCGGGCGTCTTTCATTTCCTGCTCAAGCCAGGTGACGGTCTGCTCAAGATCGCGCAGTTGCAATGGCTCGGCCTGTTTTTCCTGCGCGGGATGCAGGGCGCGAATGCCCTTGAACACTTTGCGCACCACCGGCGACTTGGTGGGATCGGCGAAGCCCTGACTGTTGTGCCACTGCGCCAGCGCCGACAGGCGCAACTTCAGCGTGTTGACCGAAAGCACGCCGGCATGCGCCACCAGATACCGCGCGACGCTGTCCGCTGTCGCGGGCAGGAATCCGCCCCATACCGTTTCGAAATGCTCGACGGCCGCACGATAACTGCGGCGAGTGTTGTCACGGGTGGCGGCTTGCAGATAGCGATCGATATCGCTCATGGGCTGATTTTCTCGTGGCGTACTGAAGGTTTGTGCGGAAACCGATTTTATGGGTTTCACATGGGGTAATACCAGTATATCCCGTCCGTTTATCAGCGCTTGTTTCACTTTATTTTCAACATGGTACACTGCGTACTTTAGTGGCATGTACCACAGTACGAAATGGTAGGAGCAGATATGGCCCGTGGCGGCGTTAACAAAGCAGTGGTCCAGATCGCGCGCGCAGCGATCCTCGCCCGTGGCGAACACCCCAGCATCGACGCAGTACGTATCGAATTGGGCAATACAGGATCGAAAACCACGATTCATCGGTATTTAAAAGAACTGGATGACGGCAGCGAACCGGCCGATCCTTCGGCGGAACCCATCGATGACGAGCTGCTGGCACTCGTTACGCGCCTTGCACAACGCCTGAAAGAACAGGCGCAGGAACCGATTGACCAGGCGCGCGAGCAGTACGAGCAACAGCGTCAGGCACTGGAGGACGAACTGAATCAGCTTCGTCAGGATCATGTGCAACTGGAGAAGAAGCACGACATTCAGGCTGCCGCGCTGGCCAAGGAATCCGAAGCGCTGAGCGATACCCGCTCGATGTTGCAGACCGAGCAGACCCGCAACGCCGGGCTGAATCAGGCACTGTCAGACTTTGAATTGCGCCTGCAGGACAAGGACGAGCAGATCCGCTCGCTGGAAGAGAAGCACCTGCATGCCCGCGATGCGCTTGAGCACTACCGCAACGCCATCAAGGAACAGCGCGAGCAGGAGCAAAGCCGTCACGAAACTCAGGTTCAGCAGTTGCAGATGGAGTTGCGCCAGGCGCAGCAAAGCGCACTGGTACGTCAGGACGAGATCACTCAGTTGCACCGCGACAACGAACGTCTGCTGACCGAGAATCGCGGCACCGTGCGCGAATTGAGCCTGATGCAGGATCAGCTCAAACAAAGCAATCAGCGTCAGGATCAACTGCTGGAGCAAGCGTCTCGCGTCGACAGCGAACGCACCCTCCTCCAGGAACGTTTGCGTGTGGCACTGCTGGAAAGCCAGACGCTCAAGCAGAACGTCGACGAGCAGTCGCAGCTCAATCAGTCACTGGAAAAGGAATTGGCCACGGCACAAGCCAGCCTGTGTCTGGCCACCACCGTTGCGGCAGCACCAGACGCAGTAGAACCGAAAAAGACTTAAGCGCCGACCGGCGTACGCATGGTGACAAACTCTTCGGCCGCCGTCGGGTGCACCCCGATGGTGTCGTCGAAGTCACGCTTGGTGGCGCCAGCCTTCAATGCGATTGCCAAACCCTGCACAATCTCGCCGGCATCCGGCCCTACCATGTGACAGCCCAGCACCTTGTCAGATCTGCCATCGACCACCAGCTTCATCAGCGTGCGTTCCTGGCAATCCGTCAGAGTCAGCTTCATCGGCCGGAAGCGGCTTTCGTAGATCACCACGTCGTGACCCGCTTCCCGCGCCTCTTCTTCGGTCAGGCCGACGGTGCCGATATTCGGCAGGCTGAACACCGCCGTCGGGATCATCTTGTAATCCACCGGACGGTATTGCTCAGGCTTGAACAGGCGTCGCGCCACTGCCATGCCTTCGGCCAGCGCCACCGGCGTCAACTGCACGCGACCGATGACATCACCCAGTGCCAGAATTGACGGCTCGGTGGTCTGGTATTGCTCATCGACCTTGATGAAGCCCTTGTCGTCGAGCTGCACATCAGTGTTTTCCAGCCCCAGATTGTCCAGCATCGGACGCCGACCGGTGGCGTAGAACACACAATCCGCTTCCAGTACGCGACCATCCTTGAGAGTCGCTTTCAGGCTGCCATCCGACTGCTTGTCGATGCGCGCAATGTCGGCATTGAATTGCAGATCCATACCGCGCTTGGTCAGTTCTTCCTTCAAATGGTTACGCACCGAACCGTCGAAACCGCGCAAGAACAGATCCCCGCGATACAGCAACGTCGTGTTGGCGCCCAGCCCATGGAAAATCCCGGCAAATTCGACGGCGATATAACCGCCGCCGCCGACCAGCACGCGCTTGGGCAGCTCTTTCAGGAAGAACGCCTGGTTCGAGCTGATCGCATGCTCATGCCCCGGAATCTCCGGGATCTGCGGCCAGCCACCAGTGGCGATCAGAATATTCTTCGCAGTGTATCGCTCACCATTGACCTCGACTTCGTGCGGACCAACGATTTTCGCGTGCGCTTCATGCAGGGTCACGCCACTGTTGACCAGCAGATTGCGATAAATGCCGTTCAGGCGATTGATCTCGCGATCCTTGTTGGCAATCAGCGTGGCCCAATCGAAATTCGCCTCGCCCAGGCTCCAGCCAAAACCCGAGGACTGTTCGAAGTCTTCGGCGAAATGCGCGCCATACACCAACAGTTTTTTCGGTACGCAACCGACGTTGACGCAAGTACCGCCCAAATAACGGCTCTCGGCCACCGCCACTTTCGCACCGAACCCGGCAGCAAAACGCGCAGCCCGCACACCGCCGGAACCGGCACCAATCACATAAAGGTCAAAATCGTAGGCCATTTCTATCTCCTCGGCAGGCGATCAGCATACCCGCCGTCGTCCGTTGGGCAAGCACTCCTGCCGATATAGGGGCGGAAAATGAAAAAGCCACCCGAAGGTGGCTTTTTCGTACAGGCAGATCAGGCGCTATCAGTAAGCCTTGCCAGTCTTGTAGAAGTTTTCGAAGCAGAAGTTGGTGGCTTCGATATAGCCTTCAGCACCACCGCAGTCGAAACGCTTGCCCTTGAACTTGTAAGCCATCACGCAGCCGTTCTGGGCTTGTTTCATCAGGGCGTCGGTGATCTGGATTTCACCACCCTTGCCTGGCTCGGTCTGCTCGATCAGGTCGAAGATGTCCGGAGTCAGGATGTAACGACCGATGATCGCCAGGTTCGACGGCGCGTCTTCCGGCTTTGGCTTCTCGACCATGCTGTGTACGCGGTAGATATCGTCGCGGATCATTTCGCCAGCGATCACGCCGTACTTGCTGGTTTCCTGCGGATCGACTTCCTGAATCGCGATGATCGAGCAGCGGAACTGCTTGTACAGCTTGACCATTTGGGTCAGTACGCCGTCACCGTCGAGGTTAACGCACAGGTCGTCCGCCAGCACCACGGCGAACGGTTCGTCGCCGATCAATGGGCGACCGGTCAGGATCGCGTGACCCAGGCCTTTCATTTCGGTCTGACGTGTATAGGAGAAAGAACACTCGTCCAGCAGCTTGCGGATACCGACCAGGTATTTTTCCTTGTCGGTGCCCTTGATCTGGTTTTCCAGCTCGTAGCTGATGTCGAAGTGGTCTTCCAGGGCGCGCTTGCCACGGCCGGTCACGATGGAAATTTCGTTCAGGCCAGCATCCAGAGCTTCTTCGACGCCGTACTGGATCAGTGGCTTGTTTACCACCGGCAGCATTTCTTTGGGCATGGCCTTCGTCGCTGGGAGGAAGCGAGTACCGTAACCGGCTGCTGGGAACAAGCATTTCTTGATCATATAAGTCCTTGAAAGGGCTGTGTGTACGAGTTTCGGCGCAGTCTAATCAGGCGGCGTGCACCTTACAATGCCCCGCACTGGCTAACCGATGTCAACATAGAGAAATAATCTGGCGGATAGTTCAATCCGCTCACAGAGGCTGCGCATTCAGCTTAGCCCAAAGATCTCGGAACGCCGCATCGACCTGCGCCCGCTCGCCCATTTACCGTTATCATGGCGCCTTTGAACCAGCCAACGAGGCCGCTAGATGTCCGCAGCAAAAATCATCAACGGGTACACCGTCGCCAAGGCGAAAGATGGCCAGTGGCATATCACTGCCGCCAACGGCGAAGACGTGTCCGGCCCGTTGCCCACAGAGGCGATGGCGATTGAAGTCGCCGCGGTGCTCGATTACACGCCCGCAGCCCCGAAACGTCGCGGCAAGGAACAAGACTGATCGGTAATGATGACGGCCGGCCCTGCCATTGCGCAGGGCTTTTTTTGGCTGCGCGAAAAGAAGTGGCCAATCGCTATAACCTTTTCCTGCCGGCGCTGTCATAGCGTCTAGCCCCCTCCTCCTCGAAGATGACATTGCCATGACCAACCGTTCCCTCATCAGTTTCCTGCCGCTGATTGCACTCGCCGCCCTGACCGGCTGTGCCACTTCGCAGACCACTTACCTGAACAATGGCGAACAAGGGTTGAGCATCGATTGCTCCGGCGAGGCCAATTCCTGGGCCACCTGCTATGAAAAGGCTGACGCGTCCTGCGCCGGCACCGGTTATCGCATCGTCGGGACTGACGGCACACCGGCGCCCAAGGAAGACGACAAGACGCTGGGCGTCGACGTCGGCAACTACAAAAACCGCAGCGTGGTAGTGGTCTGCAAGTAGCCTTACATGTGAATTTCGGCGAACTTGATCCCCAGCCCGCGCACGACCTCGATCAGGTCGTCGAGCCGGTTGAATGATTCGACTTCGTCGTTATCGTCGACCAGGAAGTAACTGCGCCCGGCGCTTTTCTTGAAAAACACGATCCACTCCCCCGGATTCGCCGGGTTCTGGATCACATGGGTAGCCGCAATAAGCCCTTCCTTGTGTCGTTCCCGCACCTGCTCTCTCTTCATTCACTTCTCCAGAAATGACAATGCCGCCACAGCAACGCTGTGACGGCATCAATGCTGACTGCTGACAGTCTATCAGCCGGAAATACAGGCCGTGGCGGCTTTGCGTACATCCCATGGACGCAGCGGCACGTTGGACATCCGCTCGTGCAGCTTGATGCTGCTGCCACCGGAGCGATCCTCGATGTCAAACACCGCCGCCGGACCCGATCCCAGCTTGCCCGGCACAATGACCCGAACCTCGTCCTTGTTCCGCTCTACCTGCAGGGCACCGCGGCTGCTGGACAGCTTTTCGGCCAGGCATTCAGCATATTCATGGGGCTTCTTGCCGGAAATGACGTTCATGGTCGGCAGTGTTTCATTGATTTCCGAAACGCTTGCGCAACCACCCATTGCCAATGCCAACGGCAGAATCACCACACCCCACTTCATACAAAACCTCCAATAAAGACCCTCCGACAGCATGAATGCCGTTTTTCTCCGAGGCTCACTGCATTTAACCCACATCGAATCGTGAATTCTGTTTTTAATTGTCAAAGCGCTGCCCGACGGCCGGATAATAACCCGTCCGGGCTGATAAACTGCGCCGATCGACAATGCTATCGTTTTGATTTTGTAGAAAAAGCCCTTCTGGAGGCGCCCATGAAATTCATTCACCAGCGCGAGCACCTCAACGAAGACGACATCGTCGTCATTCAATGCTCGCAAACCTGCAACATCCGCTTGATGAACGACGCCAACTTCCGCAGCTTCAAAAATGGCGGCCGTCACACCTATCACGGCGGTGCTTTCGACACATTCCCGGCCCGCATTACCGCCCCGAGCACCGGTTTCTGGAACATCACCATCGACACCGTCAACCGCCGCGCGATCAGCGTGACCCGCAAGCCAACCCTGACGCACTCGATCAAAATCATCCGCCGCTCCAGCTCCAAACTCAGCTGAGCGGTTCCGCCAACGCAGACAGGTAAGCATCAACGTGGCCCAAACAACCAAATACGTGATCAAGTACAAACTCAACGGTGAGCGCCGCTTCGAGTTCGCCCAGCTGGAAAACGGCACGCCGGAAGAAGCCAAGGCCGCACTGGATGCCCTGCACGGCCAGAGCGCTGATGAGATCAGCGACATCAGCGTCAGCAAGGCCCTGTAAGACCCGGGTGACAATTCGACCGCAAGCGGCGGAGTGTTGCGGCCGGGTGGACGACCCAGACTGATACCTGAATGCAAGCCAAGGAATCAGCATGTCATCCTCACCCGCCTCCCCGCTCGTTGCGCTCGACTGGATCGCCCTGGAGCGGCAACTGGATCAGGACGGTTGTGCCGTCATCCGCACGCTGCTGCGCCCGGAGACCTGCGATCGATTGAGTGCGCTTTACCCACAAAGCGAACCGTTCCGGTCCCAGGTGATCATGGCCCGCCATGGTTTCGGACGCGGGGAATACAAATACCTGCGCTATCCGCTTCCATCCGTGGTGGAACGCCTGCGCAGCGCGCTCTACCCGCGACTCGTGCCTCTGGCCAACCGCTGGCATGAACGAATGGGACTACCGGAGCGTTTTCCAGCGCAACACAGCGAATTTCTCGAGCGCTGCCACGCCGCCGGTCAACTGCGGCCTACCCCGCTCTTGCTGCAATACGGCCCGCAGGACTACAACTGTCTGCATCAGGATCTGTACGGCGAACATGTGTTTCCGCTGCAAGTGGCGATTCTTCTGTCAGAACCTGGCGAAGATTTCACCGGTGGCGAGTTCGTGATGACCGAACAACGTCCGAGAATGCAGTCGCGCCCGCTGGTGATGGACCTGAGAAAAGGCGACGCGCTGATCTTTGCCGTCAGCCAGCGCCCGGTCAAAGGCGTGCGCGGTGACTACCGGGTGACCATGCGCCACGGTGTCAGCCGACTGCACAGCGGAAAACGGCATACTCTGGGCATCATCTTCCACGACGCGACCTGACGATCATGCAAACCACCTTCGACCTGTTCGCCGACACAGAATCCGAGCAACCACGGCGCGCCGAACAGATCGGCGAGCAATCCTGGGTGTTGCGCGGCTTTGCATTGGCGCGAATCGAGCAGTTGTTGCCGGCCCTGGAATCGATCATAGCCTGCGCTCCGTTGCGCCACATGATGACGCCCGGGGGGTTCAGCATGTCGGTGGCTACCAGCAGTTGCGGTGCACTGGGCTGGATCACCGATCGCAGCGGTTACCGCTATTCATCCGAAGATCCCGTGAGCCATCGACCCTGGCCGGCGATGCCCGAGGTATTTCGCGAACTGGCCCAGGCAGCAGCGAAACGCGCCGGATTTGCCGACTTCACGCCGGATTCCTGCCTGATCAATCGTTATATTCCGGGCGCGAAGATGTCGTTGCATCAGGACAAAGACGAAAACGCCTACGAAGCGCCGATCGTTTCGCTGTCATTGGGCCTGCCCGCGACGTTCCTGTTCGGCGGTTTCGCGCGCGGCGACAGGAGCCAGAAAATCCCGTTGCTGCACGGCGACATGGTGATCTGGGGCGGCGCCGACCGGTTGCGCTACCACGGCATCCTGCCGATCAAACCTGGCCGGCACCCGCGCCTGGGCGAACAACGCTTCAATCTCACGTTTCGCACCGCCGGATAATTCTGCAAAGTTTGACCGCAAGGCTCGGAGTGTTCCGGCCGGTGGCACTGGTTAACCTGAAATTCAACAGGTCAACGGACTCTCCATCATGAAAACGCTTACCACCTCGCTGAACACTGAAGACGATCCACGCTGGGCCGCTGTCGTGGCGCGCGACCCTCGGGCGGACAGCCAGTTTGTCTATGCCGTGAAAACCACCGGCATCTATTGCCGCCCCAGCAGCCTGGCTCGCTTGCCGAAACCGCAGAACGTCGAGTTCTTCGATACCGCCGAAGAAGCCGAAGCCGCAGGCTATCGCCCAAGCAGACGAGTGAGCAAGGATCAGACCGAGGTCGCCGCGCAGCATGCCGCCACCGTTGCGGCAGCCTGTCGCCAGATCGAAGCGTCGGACAGCCTGCCCGCACTCAATGATCTCGCCGAGACCGCCGGCCTGAGCGCCTTCCATTTTCATCGTGTATTCAAAGCAGCGACGGGCCTGACGCCGAAGGGCTATGCCGCCGCACACCGCTCGCGCCGGGTCCGCCAGCGTCTGGCAGACGGCGGCTCGGTGACCGAAGCGCTGTATGACGCCGGCTTCAATTCCAACAGCCGTTTTTACGAGTCGGCCGATCAGTTACTGGGTATGAAACCCGGCGATTTCCGGGCTGCCGGGCAGAACAACGACATCCGCTTCGCCGTCGGCCAGTGCTCGCTCGGCGCCATTCTGGTGGCACAGAGCGAGCGTGGGATCTGCGCGATTCTGCTGGGCGACGATCCACACCAATTGGTGTGCGACCTGCAGGACCAGTTTCGCCGGGCCAACCTGATTGGCGCCGATGCCGAGTTCGAACAACTGATCGCCCACGTCGTAGGCTTCATCGAAGCGCCTGCCATCGGACTGGATTTGCCGCTGGATGTGCGCGGCACAGCATTTCAGGAGCGGGTGTGGCAGGCGCTGCGCGAAATACCGGTCGGCAGCACCGCCAGCTACGCGGACATCGCCCTGCGAATCGGCTCACCAAAAGCCGTACGTGCAGTGGCCCAGGCTTGCGGCGCCAACAGCCTGGCGGTAGCGATCCCCTGTCATCGCGTTGTGCGCAGTGACGGCAATTTGTCGGGCTACCGCTGGGGCGTGGAGCGCAAGCGCGAATTGCTCGAGCGTGAAGGCAAAACCAGACAGTAATCAGCGATTCACATCAACGACAACTCGCCCCCGGAGTTGCCCCGCCAGCAACTTCGGTGCCGCGTCGATAGCTTCGCCGAGGCCGATTTCATGGCTGATCAGCGGCAACAGCGCAAAATCCAGATCCTTCGCCAGACGATCCCAAGCCTCGATGCGCCGCGCCTTGGGCTGAGTCACGCTGTTGATCCCGGCCAGCGTCACGCCACGCAGAATGAACGGCGCCACGGACGCCGGAAAATCCATGCCCTGAGCCAGACCGCACGCAGCCACGGTACCTTCGGCCCGGGTGCTGGCACAGGCATTGGCGAGCGTGTGGCTGCCGACCGAATCGATGACGCCCGCCCAGCGCTCCTTGGCCAGCGGCTTGCCGGGTTCGGACAGGGTGGCGCGATCAATGATTTCGCTGGCACCCAGTTGTGTCAGGTATTCGTGTTCCGACACTCGACCGGTAGAAGCGACCACGCGGTAGCCCAGCTTGCTCAACAATGCGATGGCAAAACTACCGACGCCACCGTTGGCGCCGGTCACCAGCACCTCGCCCTGTTGCGCTGTCACGCCATTACGCTCCAGTGCCATGATACACAGCATCGCCGTATAGCCCGCCGTGCCGATGGCCATGGCTTGCGCAGCGGTGAATGCCTTGGGCAGCGGAATCAGCCAGTCACCGTTCAGTCGCGCCTTCTGCGCCAAGCCACCCCAGTGGCTTTCGCCGACGCCCCAGCCATTGAGCAGCACCGCGTCGCCAACCTTGTAGTCCGGGTGTGAGCTGACTTCGACGGTGCCCGCCAGATCGATCCCCGGCACCATCGGAAACTTGCGCACCACCGGGCTGCTGCCGGTGATCGCCAGGCCGTCCTTGAAGTTCAGCGTGCTGTAAGCGACATCCACTGTCACATCGCCCTCCGGCAACTGCTCATCGCTGATTTCCTGCAGGTTGGCGCGATAACCGCTGTCGTCTTTATCGATCAGAATGCCTTTGAACATGACTGCCTCTTATCGGTGAAATTAAGGATGTCGAGGCATTGGAATAGCACATTGCAACATTTTGCCCCACTCGACTTTTAGCCAATCGGGCGTGAACACCGAGCCAGCGCCCGCTGCTCAAGCTACAAATCTGTGCTGGTCATGGGGGTGGCTTTGCGTTAAAAAACCGGCTGCTACCGTCCCTGCCCTGTTTTGTCGTCGGAGAAGCTATTCCATGAGCCAATGGCCTGATACCCGCATTCTTGACCTGTTCGGCATCGAACTGCCGATCATCCAGGGCCCCATGGCCGGAGCCACTAATTCATCCATGGTCATCGCAACTTGCAACGCCGGTGGCCTCGGTTCGATGCCGGCCGCGATGCTGACCATCGAGCAACTGCGCGAAGAACTGAAGACCATTCGCCAAGGCACGAGCAAGCCATTCAACGTCAATTTTTTCTGCCATCAAGCTCCGGGCGCGGATGAGCAAAAAGCCCGTGAATGGAAAGACCTGCTGGAACCCTACTATCGCGAACTGGGTGTCGATTTCGATGCGCCGACGCCGGTGTCAAACCGTGCGCCCTTCGATGCGACCGCCTGTGAAGTGCTGGAAGAATTTCGCCCTGAAGTGGTGAGCTTTCACTTTGGCCTGCCGGAAAAATCCTTGCTGGATCGGGTCAAGGCCACTGGTGCGAAAATCATCTCGTCGGCAACCACCGTCGACGAAGCGATCTGGCTCGAGCAGAACGGTTGCGACGCGATCATCGCCATGGGTTACGAGGCCGGCGGCCATCGCGGGATGTTCCTCAGCGCTGACCTGAGCAGTCAGGTCGGTACGTTTGCCCTGGTGCCGCAAGTGGTCGACGCGGTGAGCGTCCCGGTGATTGCGGCCGGTGCGATTGCCGATGCGCGCGGCGTCGCGGCAGCGTTCATGCTCGGCGCTTCGGCGGTTCAAGTCGGGACGGCGTATCTGTTTACCCCGGAAGCGAAAGTCAGTGCGTCGCATCACAAGGCCTTACGCACCGCCAAGGAAAGCGAGACGGCGGTGACCAACCTGTTTACCGGACGCCCGGCGCGGGGGATTCTCAATCGGGTGATGCGCGAACTGGGCCCGATGTCGGACAAGGCCCCCGCTTTTCCGCTGGCTGGCGGTGCCTTGATGCCGCTGCGTTCAAAGGGCGAAGCAGATTTCAGCAACCTCTGGGCCGGCCAGGCCTTCACACTAGGCAAAGATCTCGGCAGCGCTGAACTGACCCGGCAACTGGCTGAGGGCGCACTGGCAAGACTGACGCGGTGATGAACCCGAACGGGTGAGGGGCGTGGCGCCCTCGCCCGATTTAGAAGCAGTGCTTCCTGTTTGGCGGCATTTCGCTATATATTTCGCTATATAGCGTTTCACCCCTTCGCATCGGCGCAGTCTACCTTCCAATAACAACTGCCCACTGCACTTGCCACCCACGGAGCCGTTACATGATCAATCGTGCCTCACGTTTTGCCCCTGCCCTGCTCGCGGTATTCGCCATCGGCGCTGCTCAGGCCGATGAAGTGCAAGTCGCGGTCGCGGCCAATTTCACCGCACCGATCCAGGCGATTGCCGCCGATTTCGAAAAAGACACCGGGCACAAACTGGTCGCTGCGTATGGCGCCACCGGCCAGTTCTACACCCAGATCAAAAACGGCGCGCCGTTCGAAGTTTTCCTGTCGGCCGATGACACCACCCCGGAAAAACTAGAAAAAGAAGGCGACACCGTCAAGGGGTCGCGCTTCACCTATGCCATCGGCACCCTGGCGCTGTGGTCGGCCAAGGAAGGTTACGTCGACGCCAACGGCGATGTCCTGAAGAAAAACCAATACCAGCACCTGTCCATCGCCAACCCGAAGGCCGCCCCTTATGGTCTGGCCGCCACTCAGGTGCTGGAAAAACTGAAACTGACGGACGCCACCAAAGCCAAGATCGTCGAAGGCCAGAACATCACCCAGGCCTACCAGTTCGTGTCCACCGGCAACGCCGAGCTGGGCTTTGTCGCCCTGTCGCAGATCTACAAGGACGGCAAGGTCAGCAGCGGCTCCGCGTGGATCGTTCCGGCGAACATGCACGACCCGATCAAGCAAGACGCCGTGATCCTCAACAAAGGCAAGGACAATGCCGCTGCCAAGGCGCTGGTTGATTACCTCAAAGGCCCGAAAGCCGCTGCGGTCATCAAGTCCTACGGTTATCAACTGTAAATGGCGCTGACGAGTGCCGATTTCGCGGCGATCTGGCTGACCCTGAAACTGGCGTCCCTGACCACCGCGATCCTGCTGGTCGTCGGTACGCCGATTGCCCTGTGGTTGTCGCGCAGCCGTTCCTGGCTGCGCGGTCCCATCGGCGCGATTGTCGCGCTGCCGCTGGTGCTGCCACCGACGGTCATCGGTTTTTATCTGCTGCTGGCCCTTGGCCCCAATGGCTTCATCGGGCATTTCACTCAGTGGCTGGGGCTTGGCACCTTGACCTTCAGCTTCACCGGCCTTGTCATCGGTTCGGTGCTCTATTCCATGCCATTCGTGGTGCAGCCGTTGCAAAACGCCTTCTCCGCAATCGGTATTCGTCCTCTGGAAGTAGCGGCGACCTTGCGCGCCAATCCCTGGGACACTTTTTTCAGCGTGATTCTGCCCCTGGCTCGCCCCGGCTTCATCACCGCGGCAATCCTCGGCTTCGCCCACACCGTCGGCGAATTCGGCGTAGTGCTGATGATCGGCGGGAATATTCCCGACAAGACCCGGGTGGTTTCCGTACAAATCTACGACCACGTCGAAGCCATGGAGTACGCACAGGCGCACTGGCTGGCCGGGGCGATGCTGGTGTTCTCGTTTCTGGTATTGCTGGCGCTGTATTCCAGCCGCAAGACCCGCACGGGCTGGAGCTGATCGATGATTGATGCACGCCTGAAACTGGCCTGGTCGGGCTTCAGTCTCGACGTTGATCTGCAGCTGCCCGGTCGCGGCGTGACGGCGCTGTTCGGTCAGTCCGGCTCGGGCAAGACCACGTGCCTGCGCTGCATCGCAGGGCTCGAGCGCGCGCCGCAAGCCTTTATCCGCATCAACGACCAGGTCTGGCAGGACAGCGAAAAAGGCATCTTCGTGCCGCCACACAAACGTGCGGTCGGCTATGTGTTTCAAGAAGCCAGCCTGTTTGCGCATCTGTCGGTGCTGGCCAATCTGCAGTTCGGCCTCAAACGCATTCCCAAGGCGCAGCGCCGGGTCGACATGACCCAAGCCACCGAACTGCTGGGCATCGGCCATTTGCTGGATCGTCACCCTCAGCATCTGTCCGGCGGCGAGCGTCAGCGTGTCGGCATCGCCAGAGCGCTGCTGACCAGCCCTGAATTGCTACTGATGGATGAGCCTCTGGCAGCCTTGGACAGTCAGCGCAAAAGCGAAATCCTGCCCTACCTGCAACGCCTGCATGACGAACTGGAAATCCCGGTGCTGTATGTCAGCCACGCCCAGGACGAAGTGGCCAGGCTCGCCGACCACCTGGTGCTGCTCAGCGACGGCAAAGCGCTGGCCAGCGGCCCGATTGGTGAAACCCTGGCGCGGCTCGATCTGCCGCTGGCCATGGACAATGACGCCGGGGTGATCATCGAAGGCCAGGTCAGCGGCTACGATGCCGACTATCAATTGCTCACCCTGCAACTGCCGGACTCGCCACTGAGCATTCGCGTGACCCACGCGCCGATGACGACGGGCCAAAGTCTTCGCTGCAAGGTACACGCGCGAGACATCAGCCTGACTCTGCAAAACAGTGAGTTCAGCAGCATCCTCAATCGACTGCCGGTTACGGTCGTCAGCGAGCAGCCGGCGGATAACGCCGCGCATGTCCTTATCCGCCTCGATGTTGGGGGCACACCACTGCTGGCGCGCATCACTCGCTACTCGCGGGACCAACTCGGCGTGCATCCGGGCCAGTCATTGTGGGCCCAGATCAAGGCCGTCGCGGTGCTGGCGTAAACCCGCGGGCACGTCCGTCATGGCGTGCGGTCAATGGTTTTAACAGCCTGATTGCCGCGAAGGAAAATCCGCCATGCCCGATACTGCGCTCACCGAGGTATTGCCTTCGGATCTGCATTACGTCGATGACACCCAGCCGGGTATTAGCCGAAGAAAACTGCGCGGAAAATTCGCCTATTTCAATCCCGAAGGCCAGCGCATCACCGACCCTGACGAGATCAAGCGCATCAACTCGCTGGCCGTTCCGCCGGCCTACACCAACGTGTGGATCTGCGCCGACCCGTGCGGCCATCTGCAAGCCACCGGTCGCGATGCCCGTGGACGCAAGCAATATCGCTATCACGCTCGCTGGCGCGAAGTGCGCGACGCGGACAAGTATTCGCGCCTGCGTGATTTCGGTCTGGCGCTGCCCAAACTACGCAAACAGCTGGAAGCGCTGCTGGCATCGCCGGGCTTCAGCCGAGACAAAGTCATGGCGACCGTCATCACGTTGCTCGACGCCACCCTGATTCGCGTCGGCAATACGCAATACGCGCGGGACAATCGCTCTTACGGCCTGACCACCCTGCGCAGCCGGCATGTCGAGGTCAACGGCAGCGCGATCCTGTTCCAGTTTCGCGGCAAGAGCGGCATCGAGCATCAGATCACAGTGAAGGACCGGCGATTGGCGCGGATCATCAAGCGCTGCCTGGAAATACCAGGGCAGAACCTGTTTCAGTATCTGGATGAAAACGGCGAGCGACACAGCGTCAGCTCTTCCGACGTCAACACCTACCTGCAAACCCTGACCGGCGCGGATTTCACCGCCAAGGATTACCGGACCTGGGCCGGCAGCGCATTGGCGTTGGCGGTCCTGCGAGAGCTGCAATGGGAGTCCGAGGCCGAAGCCAAGCGGCATGTGGTCGAGATGGTGAAGGGTGTCGCCCGCCAGCTGGGCAACACGCCGGCGGTCTGTCGCAAATGCTACATCCACCCGGCGGTGGTGGAGCACTTCATGCTCGGCGCCTTGGCCGAATTGCCGAAGCCGCGCGTCCGCAAGGGGCTGCGCAAGGAAGAAGTCGCGCTGGCCCTGTTTCTCGAACGCACGGTAGAGAAGGCAACAGCGCCTTGAAGCCTTCGCCCATCTCGAATAGGCTACGCCCTCCTACCTCCTCAGGACGACCGCAGAAGTGAACAACTAAGCCTTCAAAAATGTAATCGCGACACGCCGCTCAAGGTGCCTGTCAGTGCTCACAACATTTTTTGGAGGTGCCGATGACTCACGTCTCGCGTACGCCTGCTCTCGTCTCCCTGAACCAGCTGGGTTTTCAGTTCGCCAATGGCGAGACGATTTTCACTGCACTCAACCTGAAATTCGATCACACCCCGACCGCCATCGTCGGGCGCAATGGCGTTGGCAAAAGCGTACTGGCGCGCCTGATCGCCGGACAATGGCAACCCACCACCGGTAGCGTGACGCGTTCCGTAACGACGACCTACGTGGCGCAAACCTTTATTGCCGCACCCGGCGAAACGGTCGCCGAGACCACCGGCAGCGCCGCCATTCTTGAGGCGCTCGAGCGCATGAAGAATGGCGGCGGATCGGCCGAGGATTTCGATCTCATAGGTGAACAATGGGACCTGGCGGAGCGCCTGCGGCGTATGCTCGATGACGCCGGGCTGACCGAGGTTGCCCTCTCCGACGAGACCGGCAAACTCAGTGGCGGCCAGCAAGCACGAGTCGCGCTGATTGGCGCGTTTATCAGCCAGGCTGAATTGCTGATCCTCGATGAGCCGACGAACCATCTGGATGCATTGGGACGGCAATGGCTGATGAACTCGCTTGAGCGCTGGCACACCGGGTTGATCGTCGTCAGCCATGATCGGCAATTGCTCGACCGGATGCAGCGTATCGTTGAGTTGAGCGCGTCGGGGGCTATCGAATTCGGTGGCAATTACTCGGCATTCCGCGAGCACCAGCGAATCTATCAAGCGGCGGCGCAGGCACGTCTCGACCACGCCAGAAGCGAACGCCAGCGCGAGCGGATTCGGCTACGACGCGAGCACGACACGATACAGCGCCACGCTGCCAACTCCCGACGCAACGCCGAAACCGCCAACATTGCCAGTTTCGAATACGTGGCGATCAAGGGCGCCGCACGGGAAATCATGGGGCATGTCCGTCAGGGACATCAGGCCCGCAAGTCCGAGCTCGATGCCCAGGTACGCGAGGCTTATGCCAAGGTACAGCCCGAGGACAGCGTGCTGATCAACCTACCCGGGAGCGCCGTGCCCAACAACCGTCAGATCTGCACGCTGAGTGAAGCCCGATTGCCGTGGCTGCCGGGCGATGCACTGAATCTCACGATCCATGGCCCGATGCGGATCGCTGTCAGCGGTCCCAACGGCTGCGGCAAATCAACCTTGCTGAAGGTGCTCGCCGGGGAACTCGCACCCATCAACGGAACCGCCACAACACACGTGCCCTTAGCATTCCTGGATCAGCAGTTGGCCCAACTGAGCGATCAGCGCTCCATCACCGAACAGCTGATGATGCAGGGAACTGCGCTGACCGAGGGCACTCTGCGCAGCTATCTCGCTCACTTGCAACTGGATGCGAGTCGCGCCACAGCTCCCTGCGCTTCGTTGAGCGGTGGCGAGCGCCTGAAAGCCGCATTGGCGCTGGCCTTGTGGCGAGCGGACCCTGCGCAGTTGTTGCTGCTGGATGAGCCGACCAATCATCTGGATCTGCCGTCGGTGGAAGCATTCGAACGGGCGTTGCTGACGTTTCCGGGCGCCATTGTCGCCGCTTCCCACGATCAGGACTTCCTCGAGGCGTTGAATCCGACCCACCACCTGCGGTGGTACTCATCAGGCTGGCAACTGCACCCGACGAACTGACTTGGCTATTTTTTGCACGATTGCTCAGGGCTTCTATAGTTGATCTGGTAGGAATCAGCTGCGGTGACGCCATGGAAGACATATTTGTCGTGAAGCGCTGCAACAAGATTGTCATCCACGGCCGGCGCGCCGGAGAAACGCTCCATGAGCCCGCCGAAGCCTTGGGCTGGTATCGCATCTGCGACACGCGAACCGGTGGTTTCATCGGCGATGGTTTCGACCGGGAAGAAGACGCCCGCAAGGAATGTCATCGGCTCAACGCCGCCAGCTCGCAAGTGACCGCCCCCGAGTCGTCGGGCTGATAGCTGTCATTTACGGGTCTATACTCAAACCAGCTGAAGGAGCAGCGCCCCAACGGCAGAGAGCTCGCGCTTGGCGAGCTTTTTGCTGCTACCGAACGGATTAATGAACGGAGGTGCTCCATGTCCGAAAAAGAGTCCATCACCACTCTGCTTACCTTGCTCGAGGCTCGGGAGGCGCGTCTCGCGGCAGCTTGCAAAGAGATCGCCGACTGGGTCGATCATCAAGGCGGACACCCGACCGCTCTGCGCATCCGCGACCGGCTGAACGATATCGACAAAGACACTCCCCTCATTCGCAGTACCTTGTCGTCGCTCAAACCCAATGATCGGCCACTACCACGCTTCAGATAGCTCGTCGATTCGCCTGGGGCATGAAAGAACGCCCTTGGTCGTGAGAGGTCAAAACCTTTACACGTCACCAAGGAGACGTCCCATGGTCATTCATTTCAAAGTCGACGGGCATCTGGCCTGTGGGCACAAGGGCAACAACCTCTCCTCCAGCAGCGAACTCAATCGAGTGAAGTGCCGTAGTTGCCGCAATACCGATGCGTACAAGGATGCGCGCAAAAATCAGCGCAATGAGGCGCGGCGCGCGGCTCGCCAATCCTGGGCTGCACGCTCGGCGTCCGACTGGCGTTCCGAGTGGATCGAGCGGTTGACGGCTATGGCCGGGCTTCAGCGTTTGCCTAGAGGATTTAGCGGGCAGGCGTTTGTATGAGCACGAAAAAGGGCTTGCATGAGGTATGTCATGCAAGCCCTTGATATTCATGGTGCCCGAAGCCGGAATCGAACCGGCACGCCCTTTCGAGCGGGGGATTTTAAGTCCCATGCGTCTACCAGTTTCGCCATTCGGGCGGTAGCGCGATGTTGCACTGTGCTGACGACGATTCACAATCCTGACAGGACTGCACATTGGCAGCAGAGGGGGAAATATATACATCACTTCCCGGTGAAGCAAGTTTGCAGTTGCCGTTTCAAAGACAAAATCTTTCACTGCAATGCAAATAAAAAAGCTCCGTAAATCATGGATCTACGGAGCTTGTTTATAGTGGAGGCCGAGGTCGGAATCGAACCGGCGTAGGCGGATTTGCAATCCGCTGCATAACCATTTTGCTACTCGGCCTCAAAACATTTGCTGTCAGTAGCGCAACAACAAACGTTGTACAAATTGGAGCGGGAAACGAGACTCGAACTCGCGACCCCGACCTTGGCAAGGTCGTGCTCTACCAACTGAGCTATTCCCGCTTGGTGTGGCGCATTCTATAGATTCCAGATGCCCCGTCAACCCTTTGATTCAAAAAAGTTTTATTTCTTTTCTACATCGGTCTTCAGATGTGGCCAGGCTGCGCGAAGGTATTGAACCATCGACCACAGGGTCAGACCTGCAGAGATCATCAGCAACGCATAACCCATGAGAACCCAGAAACTGAAAGCCTTGGGGTTGGCCAGGAGAATCACCAGTGCCAGCATCTGCGCAGCAGTTTTCCATTTACCCAGATTGGATACGGCCACATGAGCCCGGGCACCGAGTTCGGCCATCCATTCACGCAACGCCGACACCACGATCTCGCGACCGATAATGACAGCTGCCGGCAGTGTGAGCCAAAGGTTGCCATGCTCTTGCACCAGCAAGACCAGTGCGACGGCGACCATGAGCTTATCGGCTACCGGATCGAGAAACGCACCAAAAGGCGTGCTTTGTTCCAGGCGTCGCGCGAGGTAGCCGTCCAGCCAGTCAGTCGCTGCCGCAAAGGCGAATACCGAACTTGAGGCCAGATAGCTCCATTGGTAGGGCAGATAGAACAGCAGAATGAAGATCGGAATGAGCAGGACGCGGAGAACGGTAATCAGATTAGGGATATTCATCGGCACAACTGGCTACGAGGTGAATGGGCATTCTACTCACTATGCAGGTTTGCATAAATCGACTCTGCTAGCTTTTTGCTGATCCCCGGTGCTTTGGCGATCTCTTCGATGCTTGCACGAGACAGCTCCTGCAATCCACCAAAATGTTTCAACAAGTCCCGCCGCCGGGTCGGCCCTACACCCGCAACGCCTTCCAGCGTTGACGTGCGGCGGGTCTTGCCGCGCCGAGCACGGTGGCCGGTGATCGCAAAGCGGTGGGCCTCGTCACGGATTTGCTGGATCAGGTGCAGCGCCGGCGAATCGCCACGCAAGGTGAATTCGTTTGCCGCATCATTCAGATACAAAGTCTCGAAGCCCGCCTTGCGCGTGACACCCTTCGCGACCCCCAGCAAGATCAGATCCGGAACAGCCAGTTCGTTGAGCACGTCACGCGCCATCGACAACTGCCCCTTGCCGCCGTCCACCAACAGGATGTCCGGTAACTTGCCCTCGCCTTCCTTCAGCTTGCTGAAGCGTCGGGTCAGGGCCTGATGCATGGCGGCGTAATCGTCGCCAGCGGTCACACCTTCGATGTTGTAGCGGCGATAATCCGACTTGATTGCCCCTTCCGGCCCGAACACCACGCAGGAAGCAACCGTCGCTTCACCGCTGGAGTGGCTGATGTCATAGCATTCCAGCCGTTGCGGCGGCTCGTCGAGGTTCAACACTTCTGCCAACGCTTCGAAACGTGCGGCAACGTGCTGACGATTGGCCAGCCGCGCACCCAGTGCCTGTTCGGCATTGGTCACGGCCAGTTGTTGCCAGCGCGCACGCGTACCGCGCACCCGATGGCTGATGGTCAGCTCGCGTCCGCGGAGCGTGTGAATAGCCTCGATCAACGCAGGAAAGTCTTCGTGAACGACATTGACGATCAACTCGCTCGGCAAGTCGCGCTCCGGGCTGCTGATGAAGTATTGCCCCAGAAACGCAGCCATGACTTCGGCTACGTCTTCTTCGATCCCGACCTGGGGGAAGAAATTCTTGCTGCCAAGCACCCGCCCTCCCCGCACGCTGATCAGGTGGACACAAGCACCGCCCGGATTGACGAACGCGGCGATCACATCGATATCACCCGTTCCGCCTTCCATGCTCTGCTGATCCTGCACTCGACGCAGCAAGGCAATCTGGTCGCGCAG
The DNA here is from genome assembly GCF_048654275.1 of Candidatus Pseudomonas auctus. Classification (NCBI taxonomy): domain Bacteria; kingdom Pseudomonadati; phylum Pseudomonadota; class Gammaproteobacteria; order Pseudomonadales; family Pseudomonadaceae; genus Pseudomonas; species Candidatus Pseudomonas auctus. The sequence goes on from NZ_JBJYZK010000009.1 coordinate 48,399, forward strand.
TTCGGCGGCGCGCTCAAATTCGAGGTTAACCGCAGCCTCTTCCATCGCCGTCGACAGCTCATTGGTCAACGCATGGCTTCGCCCTTCGAGGAACATCACCGAGTGACGTACGTCCTCGGCGTAAACCTCAGGCTCGACCAGCCCGACGCAGGGTGCCTTGCAACGTTTGATCTGATATTGCAGGCACGGTCGGGTTCGGTTCTTGTAGTAGCTGTCCTCGCACTGACGCACGAAGAACGTCTTCTGCAGAAGACTGAGGCTTTCGCGGATAGCCCCGGCGCTCGGATAGGGACCGAAATACTTACCCTTGGCCTTCTTGGCCCCGCGATGAATGCTCAGGCGCGGGAATTGTCCGTCAGACAAAAAGACATAGGGATAGGATTTGTCATCGCGCAACAGGATGTTGTACGGCGGCCTCCACTCCTTGATCAGAGTCTGCTCAAGCAGCAACGCCTCTGTCTCGTTGGACGTAATGGTGGTTTCGACCTGGGCGATACGCCCGACCAGTGCCGCCGTTTTCGGCGCCAGGCCCGTCTTGCGAAAGTAACTGGCCAGGCGTTTCTTCAGGTTCTTGGCTTTGCCTACGTACAACAGACGCGCGTCGCTGTCGAACATGCGATACACGCCGGGGCGCCCGCTGACGGTCGATAAAAAAGCGCCCGAATCGAATATTTCAGTCATGGTCAGAGGCTGGCATCAACCATGCCGTGACGAACCGCCAACAGCGTCAGTTCGACATCGCTGCTGATCGAGAGCTTTTCGAAAATGCGGTAGCGATAGGTATTCACGGTTTTCGGCGACAAACACAGTTTGTCGGAAATGATCTGAACCTTCTGGCAGCCGACAATCATCAGCGCAATCTGGATTTCCCGTTCCGACAACGCATCGAACGGTGAATCATTGGTCGGCTGAAAGGATTTGATTGCCAGTTGCTGGGCAATCTGCGGGCTGATATAGCGCTGGCCGGCGAACACCAGGCGAATGGCCTGAACCATTTCCGGCAATCCGGCGCCCTTGGTCAGATACCCCGCCGCACCGGCCTGCAACAAACGTGTAGGAAACGGATCTTCCTCACACACGGTGACTGCAACCACTTTGATGTCGGGATGGCTGCGCAACAGTTTGCGCGTAGCTTCGAGGCCGCCGATGCCCGGCATCTTGACGTCCATCAGCACCACGTCGGGCTTCAACTCACGAGCCTTGATGAGGGATTCTTCCCCGGACTCGGCCTGGCCCACCACCTGCAGGCCATCGATGTCTGCCAGCATACGTGTAATGCCTGTACGAACGAGATCATGGTCGTCGACCACTAGCACCCTAATCAAGCAGACACCTCGCGATATGGTCTTATTGGGATGCCGGACACCTTAGCAAAAAGTGCGGGGCAGACCTAGCGGCAAGCGACATATAAAAAGTTTCAATTCTTCATCGAGGGCTTGCCGGACGTGCGTTTCAGAGCACAGGTGTACTCACGTCAAGCTGCATTCGAAGGAAACACTCGTCCTCACCTTGCACCAACATTCCTTTTCTTCGATACAGGTTTTGCGCCGGATTGTTTTTGAACACCGTCAGGCGCAACGCCGGGCGACGCTCCAGCCGCGCCATCGCAACAACCTGATCGATCACCCAGGATCCCGCGCCCTGGCCCTGAGCGCTCTCGATGATCTGCAATTCGCGGATATACAGGGCCCGAGCATCACGGCTCAGACTGAAATACCCCATCAATTCGCCTTCCCGAAGGATCAACCAGTTCTCGCGCCCGGCCCAGGCGACATCGAACGCCTCGTCCTGCCACAGCAAGTCATAGTGAATGTAGTAGCGGAGCATGTTTCGGCAAGTCAGCTCTCGCACAAACGACAGGTCGGCGGCCGTTGCCTGGCGCAGTTCAAAACTCATTCCTGCCTCGATACGCGTCAAAAGCAGAGTGTGGCACACCCAGGCGAGCGCTCAACCCATAAAGTCCTTCTTGCTACTCCAATAGCATTTTCTGATTGCTGATGCGCAGCAGCCTCTAGTAAGCTCGGCGCATTCATCGGAGACAGCTCATGTTCAACGCCCTTTCACAGCTTCATACCACCAGCGCCTCGCGCTCGGTTGCGGCTGCCCGGGTGAACGGTGCCTCGGCTCCAGCAAGCTTTTATTTTGGGTATTGGTTTAGCCACTGGCGCGCCTGATACCCAACCGGCGCCCATTTGAACGGGTCGCCTACCAGAGATTTCTCAACCCCCGGTCGGCATCCCGACCGGGGGTTTTGTTTTTTCAGGCCCGAACTTTTTTCAGCAACACACCAGACACTTTGAGGATTCAACCAATGAACTACGCCACTTATTACCGTTACGACAGTTTTTCCGCCTGGCGATTTACCAGCCTCCGCTCGGGACAACCTGCCGCCTCCGATCGGTCACCCACAGGTGGCAAGCCAACACACGTAGCCAATCCGGCCAATTGTCGAACACCCCAGTAGGGCCGATTAAGCGGGAAGCCCCCGCCGTCCGCCCAGGAATTACCGAATATGAACTCGTCCGTTTCTGCTCTGCCACTGTCCACGCTGAACTCTGCCAACGAAGCACTGACCCTGCGTCTGCCAAGTTCGCTGCAACTCAAGCAGCAATTGCCGCTCAGCAATGCCCTGAACAATCAAGTCGTTGCCCACCGCCAGGCGGTCCGAGCGACTCTCAATGGTGAAGACCAACGCCTTTTGGTGATCGTTGGCCCTTGCTCGATACACGACCCCGAATCCGCACTTGAATACGCCGAAAAGCTCGCACAACTGGCCAGCGAAGTCCGTCAGGACATGTTGCTTGTCATGCGCGCCTACGTTGAAAAGCCTCGCACCACCGTTGGCTGGAAAGGCCTGGCATACGATCCTCATCTCGACGGTAGCGACGACATGGCTGCGGGCCTGACGCTATCGCGCGAACTGATGCTGGAAATGATCCGCCTCGGACTGCCGGTCGCCACTGAACTGCTGCAACCCATGGCCGCCGGATACTTCGACGACTTGCTGAGCTGGGTCGCCATCGGCGCCCGCACCACTGAATCTCAGATCCATCGTGAAATGGCCAGCGGGCTCGGCATGCCGGTCGGCTTCAAGAATGGAACCGATGGTGGTGTCGCCATTGCCGTCGATGCGATGCGTTCGGCAGCTCATCCCCATCGCCATTTCGGCGTGGACAGCCAGGGCCATCCGGCTATCGTCCCGACGCTCGGCAACCCGGATACGCATCTGGTGTTGCGGGGCGGACATCAGGGGCCGAACTACGACCGTGAAAGCGTTTCCAGGATCAACAGCGAATTGAACCGACTGAAAATCCCGAGCCGAATAATGGTCGACTGCAGTCATGCCAACAGCGGCAAAGACCCCCTTCGCCAGCCTGACGTGTTCAATCATGTACTGGAGCAGCGTTTGCAGGGCGAACGCTCGCTGATCGGCATGATGCTTGAATCGCACCTGTTCGAAGGATGCCAGCCCTTGAGCGAGTCGCTTCGCTACGGGGTTTCGGTAACCGATGGCTGCCTCGGGTTCGATGCTACGAGACAATTGCTGCTGGACGCCGCCCACCGTATGCGCAAACAGACTTCGGTCTGATGATGAGCACCGCCCTCCGCCGAATTTCAAGCGGAGGGCGGGCTACGTTCGCAACGCTAGATCAAGCCTGTACGCGAACCAGTGTCACCGCGGACTCCTGACTGACATCATCCAGCCGTTCGACCGAGTAGGACAGTCGCACAACAGTGTTCACATGCTCTCGCCAGAACCGGTAAGGCACGATGAAAACCAACGGCTGCATGGCCATCCCCCCGATGATTTCGCGGTCGTCCCGGTGGAAGAACGACTCGCCGTCACACTTGAGATAAACCAGCTCACCCTCCTCCACCTGCGCATCACTTATCATCACGCTGATGCCATCGGTGGCGTCATGCATATCAAGCACGCCGTCTTCCGCTTCAAGCACTCGGGGTGCCGGTAGCTCATCTCGTGCCAATGGGCCAATGCTGATCCGCGTAGCGCCTGACTCGCGAATGGCTCCGCTTTTCTGCTCTACACGGTAGTGAACCAACACCTCGCCCCCCAAATGCGGAGCGATGAATTCGGGCGCGACTCCGAACACCAAGGGCTGACCGACAGCAAAGAACTCAACGATAAGAATGTCTCGAAATGATGCCTCCGGCGAAGGCCCCTGCCAGATCAACTCTACCCGGTCGCCTGCACTCATTCCGGCATAGGGTTGAAGGATGGCAGTCGTTCCGTCGGGTACGCGAGCCGGATCGAGACTGCCCCCGACGGCATCCTCCACGAGGACCGGTAACAGACTGTAGCGGACGTCTCCGACGTCCAGCAGCGTACGCATTGAAGAACCAGGCGCCGTTCTCGTGACGCTGTTCAATGTCCAGAACACCTCCAGCGTGCCCCCGTCCAATGCTGCGATGTGAACGTCCCGCACGATCAGAACGACATCCTTGCCCAGCTGACTTTCACTGACGGATCTCGCAATGTCGTGCCGATACGGCAGGCCTTCTGTATCGAAACCATGCCAGCTCAACACGACCCTGTCACCGCATGCCATTCCAGACCAGGGCGCAATCCGCACCACAACCTTGCTCAATGACGGATCAACGACAGCGCCGACAATCGAATCCAGTGTGGGCGCCGGCAACGGCAAAGCCCCTGCGCCCTCCCGACAGGGTCCGAACGACTGAACGCTGCCACCCTCCATCCCTGTGTCCTTTTCTTGCAAGACCGCTGCTTGTAAATCATTCATCAGTTGCCTCTCCATTCCCTGGAAATGACACGTCGCCTGAGCTCTGCGTCGAAGAGCCTCCATTTAAACCGCTTCACCACCGATCGGATGTCAGCTCCTTACTGTTCGAGCCATGACCAAACGCACTAAAGGAAGTAGGCAAAAAAGGGAAAAGTACTTTCGACGAGGCGGGAGCTGTCTGAATGTTCCGAAGCGGAGTTCATGCAGCAGTGAAAATTCATACACGCATTGATCCAGTTTCCAACGCATGACGGCGATTCTTCAGGCATCCCCAGCCTCACGACTGTTTTAGAGTGGCAAGCAGAAAACATCGACGATCATCTGCGATCAAGGACGAAAAATGCTACTAAATGCGACAACCAATCATCCTATTCTTTTGGTGCATGGCCTGTTCGGATTCGAGCGCATTGGCCCGTTCGAACTGTTCCACGACGTAAAACAGGCGCTCAAGGCTGCTGGCGCGCAGGTGTTTGTGCCCCATCTGTCGGTCATCCATGACAATGAAATACGGGGGGAGCAACTGCTCTCGCAAATCAACGCCGTGTTAAGGGGCACAGGCGCGGCCAAAGTCAACCTGATCGGCCACAGTCAAGGCGCACTCACGGCACGCTATGCTGCAGCGCTAGCCCCACACAACGTTGCGTCTGTTACATCAGTCAGCGGGCCAAACCATGGCTCGGAACTGGCGGACTTCCTGCGCAAGGCGTTGATACCTGGAAGACTTCCGGAGGTCGTGGCACAGAATGTAGCTACCCGGTTTGCCGATTTTCTGTCACTGCTCAGCGGGCAAAAGGCATTGCCGCACAGCGCACTGGCTGCGCTGGGTGCCTTGACAACGGAGGGGGTCGGCAACTTCAACGACAAATACCCGCAGGGTCTGCCCGAGGTCTGGGGCGGTCACGGTGCAGAATGGGTGAATGGCGTTCGCTATTTTTCATGGAGCGGCGTCGTACCCGAACCCGAAGAGCCGTCGCTCGACCCTGTCCAGGGCATCTGCTGCGCCCTCTCGGAATACTTCATTACAGAACTCGCCCAGAACGACGGACTTGTCGGTCGCTTCAGCTCTCACCTGGGCACCGTGATCCGCTCCGACTACTCCCTCGATCACCTGCATACTCTGCGGCGGGCAAGCGGACACCACGCCATGGCTAACGACTCGATACGTCTCTATGTCGAGCACGCCTTGCGCCTTCAAGCCGCTGATCTATAGATGTCTCATCAGACCAGCGAACGGAACTTTGCCGAGAAATCGACCACTGAATCCGGTAGGCTCCACCCTTTATCGATTTGATTGGAGAATTTCCCCATGGCTAAAGCCACTGCCCGCCACATCCTGGTTTCCAGCGAAGCCAAGTGCAACGAACTCAAGGCCCAGATCGAAGGTGGCGCTGATTTCGCCGAAGTGGCCAAGGCCAACTCCACCTGCCCGTCCAGCCGTCAGGGCGGCGACCTGGGTTCGTTCGGTCCTGGCCAGATGGTCAAGGAATTCGACACCGTGGTATTCAGCGCACCGATCAACGTCGTGCAAGGCCCGGTGAAGACCCAGTTTGGCTATCACCTGCTGGAAGTCACCAGCCGTCAGGACTGATTTCAGCCCGACCTGCTGTGCAACGGCCCGCCTGATGGCGGGCCGTTTTGTTTTGGTTACACCGCACCGCTGGCGAACGGCGCGCCGCTCGCGTACAAATTGCGCTTATCGATTACCCGGCTTTAAGGCTGACAATGCGACTGGCTTTCCCGACATTGATGTTCACTGCCCTAACCCTGCTGCTTGGGATCACTGGTGTGGACGCCGCACCGCAGCATGCGATGACCGTCTATGGCGAACCGGCAAAGTACCCGCCCGGCTTCAGTCACTTCGATTACACCAACGCCCAGGCGCCAAAAGGCGGGACAATGCGCCGCTCGGCCATCGAGATCGGCCACTTCGATCATGTGCTGCCGTATATCGACAAAGGCATCGGCGTCAGCCAGATCGACGGCCTGCTGTATTCCCCGCTGGCCCAGCGCTCGCTCGACGAGCCCTACACCGTATACGGCCTCGTGGCGCAGAAAATGGAACGCTCGGATGACGGCCTGTCCCTGCGCTTCTTTATCAATCCAAAAGCCCGCTTCGCCGATGGCAAGCCGATCACCGCCGAAGACGTGCGCTACACCTATGATTTGCTGATGACCCAGGGCAGCCTGCGTTATCGCACCCAGTTCGCCGACGTCAAAGGCGTCGAAGTCGAAGCCCCGCTGACCGTGCGCTTCGATTTCAAGAGCAACGAAAACCGTACCCTGCCGCTGGACATCGCGACCCTGCCGGTATTTCCCGAACATTGGTGGAAGACCCGTGATTTCGCTGGCGGTGGCGGCTATGAACCGCCGCTGGGCAGCGGTCCGTATCGGGTCGGCAAAGTCGACTCCGGGCGCAGCATTACCTTCGAACGCAATCCCGACTGGTGGGGCAAGGACCTGCCGGTCAGCCGTGGCCTGTACAACTTCGATCATTTCAGCATCGAGTACTTCGGCGACACCGACGTCGCCCGCCAGGTCTTGCGCGGTGGCGCCTATGACTACAACCGTGAATTCTCCGCCACCGGCTACTCCATCGGTTACGACAGTCCGGCCCTGAGCGACGGGCGCCTGCAAAAGGCTCATCTGGCCACCGAGGCACCGCAGTCCGCCCAGGGTTTCGTGTTCAACCTGCAAAAGCCGATGTTCCAGGATCGCCGCGTTCGACAGGCCCTGGCCATGCTCTGGGATTTCGAATGGAGCAACCGGCAGATGATGCGCAACATGTACATTCGCCAGCAGAGTTACTTCTCCAACACCGACCTGGCCGCGCGCCAGCTGCCGGATGCCGCCGAGCTGAAGATTCTGGAACCTTTGCGCGGACAGATTCCCGACGAGGTGTTCACCCAGGTCTTCGAAGCGCCGAAAACCGACGGCAGCGGCCTTATCCGCGACAAACAACTGCAAGCGTTGGAGCTGCTGGAACAGGCCGGCTGGAAACCCGATGGCGACCAGTTGGTCAACGACCGTGGCGAGCCGTTGAGCTTCACTTTCCTGGTCAGCCAGAACGGCATGGACCGTCTGCTGCTGCCGTACAAGCGCACACTTAAACAGATCGGCATCAACCTCGACATCCGTCGCATCGACTCCTCGCAATACGTCAACCGTCTGATGAGCCGCGACTACGACATGATTGTCACTGGTTACCCGGTCACCACCTCCCCCGGCGGCGAACTGTTGAACTACTTCGGTTCGGCATCAGCCAACGACCCCGGTGCCAACAATTACATGGTGCTGAAGAACCCGGCGGTCGACACCTTGATCAACGGCCTGATCCGCGCTTCGACCCAGGCCGATATGCTGCGTTACGCCCATGCACTGGATCGGGTTCTGCAATGGAACTACTACTGGATTCCCAACTACTACCCGCCGGGCACGTCCACCGTGTGGTGGAACCGTTTCGGCATTCCCACCGTGCAGGCGAGCAATGACGAAGCGATCGAGAGCTGGTGGGAAATCAGCAGCACGCCGCTGACCAACCAGCAGATGACGGCCGAGAAAATCAGCCGTGGCAGACCCGGAGGGCCGCACTGATGTGGGCTTACATACTGCGGCGCCTGCTGCTGATCATTCCGACGCTGGTGATCATTCTGCTGGTCAATTTCGTGATCATCCAGGCCGCGCCAGGTGGTCCGGTTGAACAAGCCATCGCCCACTTGCAAGGCATTGGCGGCGCCAGCGTCGGTGGCGGGGCGAGCGAGACCATGAGCGGCACGTCCCGCGCCAGTCGCGGCCTCGATCCGCAGCTGATCAAGGACATCGAAAAACAGTACGGCTTCGATAAACCGGCCCATGAACGCCTGTGGCTGATGCTCAAGAACTACGCGCAGCTGGATTTCGGCAAGAGCTTCTTCCGTGGCGCCACGGTCACCGACCTGATCCTGCAGAAAATGCCGGTGACCATTTCCCTCGGCCTGTGGGCGACGCTGATCACTTATCTGGTGTCGATCCCGCTGGGCATCCGCAAAGCCGTGCACCACGGCAGCCATTTCGATATCTGGAGCAGCACGGCGATCATCATCGGTTACGCCATGCCGGCGTTCCTGTTCGCGATGTTCCTGATCGTGGTGTTCGCCGGCGGCACCTCACTGAACTGGTTCCCGGTGCGCGGGTTGGTGTCCGACAACTTCGAATCCCTGTCAACGCTGGGCAAGATCACCGACTACTTCTGGCATTTGGTATTGCCCGTCACGGCGCTGGTGATCGGCGGTTTCGCCACCCTGACCATCCTCACCAAGAACTCGTTCCTCAATGAAATCACCCGCCAATACGTGGTCACCGCGCGCGCCAAAGGCCTGAGCGAAAACCGGGTGCTCTACGGACACGTGTTCCGCAACGCGATGCTGCTGGTGGTGTCGGGCATTCCCCAGGCGTTCATCAGCGTGTTCTTTGCCGGGTCGTTGCTGATCGAAGTGATCTTCTCCCTCGACGGCCTCGGGCGCATGAGTTACGAAGCAGCCGTGTCCCGTGACTATCCGGTGGTGTTCGGCTCGCTGTTCATCTTCACCTTGTTCGGCCTCCTGATAAAACTGATCGGCGACCTGTGCTACACGCTGGTCGACCCGCGCATCGACTTCGCCGCGAGGAATGCCTGATGTTCAAGCTTTCGCCTCTGGGCCGTCGCCGCTTCGAACGCTTCAAGAAAAACCGCCGGGGCTGGTGGTCGTTGTGGTTGTTTATCGGTCTGTTCCTGCTCAGCCTTGGCGGCGAACTGATTGCCAACGACAAGCCATTGGTCGTCAATTATCAGGGCCAATGGTATTTCCCGGTATTCAAGCGCCACACCGAACAGGAGTTTGGCGGGCAACTGCCATTCCAGGCCGACTACCGCAGCGATTACGTACAGAAGCTGATCCGCAAGGACGGCGGCTGGCTGCTGTTTCCGCCAATTCCGTTCAGTGACGACACCCCGAATTACGACCTCAACAAACCGGCGCCGAGCCCGCCGACTTCAGTCAACTGGCTGGGCACCGACGATCAGGCGCGCGACGTCCTGGCCCGGGTGATCTTCGGCGCGCGGGTGTCGATCCTGTTCGCCCTGATGCTGACCTTCGTCAGCGCTCTGATCGGCATCGCGGCCGGCGCCCTGCAGGGTTATTACGGGGGCTGGGTCGATCTGCTCGGCCAGCGATTGCTGGAGGTCTGGTCGGGATTGCCGGTGCTCTACCTGCTGATCATCCTTTCGGGATTCGTCGAGCCGAATTTCTGGTGGCTGCTGGGGATCATGGCGCTGTTTTCCTGGCTGGCGCTGGTGGACGTGGTCCGCGCCGAGTTTCTGCGCGGACGCAACCTCGAGTACGTCAAGGCTGCCCGGGCCCTGGGCTTGAGCGATCGCAAAGTGATTGTCCGGCACATCCTGCCCAACGCAATGAACGCGACCCTGAGCTACCTGCCGTTCATTCTGACCGGGGCGATTTCGACCCTGACCGCGCTGGACTTCCTCGGCTTCGGCATGCCTGCCGGCAGCGCGTCTCTGGGTGAGTTGATCGGTCAGGGCAAGCAGAACCTGCAGGCGCCGTGGCTCGGGTTGACCGCGTTTTTCACCCTGGCGCTGATTCTTTCCCTGTTGGTATTCATCGGCGAAGCGTTGCGCGATGCCTTTGACCCGCGCTCATGAACGGACCCTTGATATGACTGACAACCTGATCGAAATCCGTGATCTGAGCGTCGCCTTCCACGGCCAGACCGTGGTGCGCAACCTGTGCCTGGACATCCGCCCCGGCGAGTGCCTGGCACTGGTCGGCGAGTCGGGCTCGGGGAAATCTGTGACGGCCCATTCGATCCTGCAACTGCTCCCCGAATGCGATGCCCGGACCACCGGCAGCATCCGTTATCGTGGCCAGGAACTGGTCGGCGCTGATCCCAAGACCCTGCGCGACCTGCGGGGCAATCGCATCGCCATGATTTTCCAGGAGCCAATGACCTCGCTCAATCCGTTGCACACGATTGAAAAGCAGATTGGCGAGACCCTGTTGCTGCACCGTGGCCTCGGCGGCAAAGAGGCTCAGGCACGGATCCTCGAACTGCTGGAACTGGTGGGCATCCAGAAGCCGAAAGAACGGCTGAAGGCTTATCCGCATCAACTGTCCGGCGGCCAGCGCCAACGGGTGATGATCGCGATGGCCCTGGCCTGCGAACCCGAACTGCTGATCGCCGACGAACCGACCACCGCCCTCGATGTGACCGTGCAACGCAAGATCCTGGTGCTGCTCAAGTCCCTGCAACGGCGCCTTGGCATGTCGCTGCTGCTGATCAGCCACGACCTCAATCTGGTGCGCAGCATCGCCCAACGGGTGTGCGTGATGAAGGCCGGGGAAATCGTCGAGCAGGCGCCGTGCGAAACCCTGTTCACCGAACCGAAACACCCTTACAGCTGCGTGTTGCTCAACGCCGAACCGGAAGGCGAAGCGCTCCCGCGGGACGAACGCGAAAACGTGCTCGAAGTCGATGACCTGCAGGTGGATTTCACGGTCGGCGGCGGGTTGTTCCAGCGCAAGCAATACCTGCGCGCGGTGGACGGCATCAGCCTGAACATCCAGCGTGGCAAGACGCTGGGCATCGTCGGCGAGTCCGGTTCGGGCAAGTCGACCCTCGGTCAGGCGATCCTGCGGCTGCTCGACTCCAAGGGCAGCATTCGCTTCCAGGGCACGGCACTCGACGGTCTCGACCAGAAGCAGATGCGACCGTGGCGCCGGCAGATGCAGGTGGTGTTTCAGGATCCGTTCGGCAGCCTCAGCCCGCGCATGTCGGTGGCACAGATCATCAGCGAAGGGCTGGAAGTGCATTGCCAGTCCACCGCCGACGAGTGCGACGATCAGGTGATCCGCGTGCTCAAGGAAGTCGGGCTCGACCCTGAAAGCCGCCATCGCTATCCCCATGAGTTCTCCGGTGGCCAGCGTCAGCGCATTGCCATCGCCCGGGCGCTGGTGCTCAAACCAGCGCTGATCCTGCTCGACGAGCCGACGTCGGCACTGGATCGTACCGTGCAGAAACAGGTGGTCGCCCTGCTCCGCCAGCTTCAGGAAAAACACGGCCTGACCTATTTGTTCATCAGTCATGACCTGGCTGTGGTGCGGGCGCTGGCCCACGACATGATCGTGATCAAGGACGGCAAAGTGGTCGAAAGCGGCGCCAGCCATGACGTGTTCGACTCACCGCAGCATCCCTATACCAAAGAGCTGTTGGCGGCGGCGCATCCGGGATAGGCATAATCGCGCCACCTGACTTCCGCCAATGGACGCCGCCATGAACACCACCGAAAGCCTCAAGGATTACCAACGGGTCCGCACGCTGGCGATCCGTTCGTTGTTCGAGATCATCGAGCAATCCAGTGAAGGCACGGTGATTGTCGACCGCGATGCGAACATCGTCTGGATGAACGAGCGCTACGCCCGGCGCTTCGGTCTCGACTCCGCCGCCGGGGCCATCGGTAAACCCTGCGAAAGCGTGATCCCCGGCAGCCTGCTGCGCGAGGTAGTACGCACCGGGCGGCCGATTCTGCTGGACATGCAGGACACCCCGAAAGAACCGCTGGTGGTGATGCGCCTGCCGATCCATGACGACGCCGGCGCGGTGATCGGCGCCATCGGTTTTGCCCTGTTCGACGAACTGCGCACGCTGTCGCCGATGCTCAAGCGCTACCTGAGCATGCAGGAAGAACTGGCCTCGACCCGCTCGCTGCTGCGCGCCCGGCAGACCAAATACAACTTCGCACACTTCATCGGCACCAGCGCTGCCAGTCTGGAAGTCAAACGCCGTGCCCGTCGCAGCGCCAGTGCCGAGTCGCCGGTTCTGTTGCTGGGCGAGACGGGCAGCGGCAAGGAGTTGCTGGCACAGGCCATCCACGGTGCTTCGCCACGGGCGCACAAGGCGTTCGTCAGCATCAACAGCGCGGCGATTCCCGAAGCGCTGCTCGAGGCCGAGTTCTTCGGCACCGCGCCCGGCGCCTTCACCGGCGCCGACCGCAAGGGCCGCACCGGCAAGTTGCAGATCGCTCAGGGCGGGACGCTGTTTCTCGACGAAATCGGCGACATGCCGCTGCCGCTGCAAAGCAAATTGCTGCGGGTGTTGCAGGAAAAGGAATTCGAGCCTGTAGGCTCCAACGACGTGATCCAGAGCGATGTTCGGGTGATCGCCGCGACCTCGACGGATCTGGAAGCGGCTATCAAGCGTGGCGAGTTCCGCGCGGATTTGTATTACCGCCTTAACGTATTGCCGATTCAGGTGCCGCCGCTGCGAGAACGGCTGGACGATCTGCCGGCGCTCAGTGAAGCGATTCTTGAAGAGCTGCGCAGTCAGCACGAACTCAACCGTGAAGCGCTTGAGCTACTGGGTCAGCACGCCTGGCCGGGGAATATCCGCGAATTGCGCAACGTGCTGGAGCGAGCGGCGCTGCTCAGTGATGACCTGATGCTGACGGCGGATGACATTCGGGCGGCGATTGGTACGTTTACACCGGTTGAGCGAACACTGGCGCCTGTGTCAGAGCCAACAATAAACGAGACCTTCAGTCAGGCCCGCGAGCGGTTTGACCGGCAGTTGATTCAATCCACCCTCGCGCAATGCGGGGGCAAGGTGATTGAGGCGGCTGAGCGGTTGGGACTGGGCCGTTCGACGCTTTACAAGAAAATGATTGCGCTAGGGATCGCCGAGTCTCAGTAAAGAGACTCAAATCCCAATAAAGAGACAAAATCAAAAGCTTCACGGGCAAGCCCGCTCCCACAGGGGAATGCGCTCAACCGTGGGAGCGGACTTGCCCGCGAAAGCGTCCTCTCAATCAGAAAAGTCTCCAAACAGAGACAAAACCCCAAAGACCGCCACCAAAAATCGAACTAATTCCTTTTATTTCAACAAGTTAACCATCTGGCACAAATCTCGCTTTAACCCTCCCCACACCTGTTCCACCCACAAAAATAACAATCGAAGGAGCACACCATGAGTGTGATCATCGCCTTGGCAGCCCTCGCGCTGCTGATGCTCGCGGCCTACCGTGGCTACAGCGTTATCCTTTTTGCCCCGATCGCCGCCCTCGGCGCCGTCCTGCTCACCGACCCGTCTGCCGTCGCCCCTGCGTTCACCGGTGTGTTCATGGAGAAGATGGTCGGTTTCATCAAACTCTACTTTCCCGTATTCCTGCTCGGCGCCGTGTTCGGCAAGCTGATCGAACTCTCGGGTTTCTCCCGCTCGATCGTCGCGGCAGCGATTCGTCTGCTCGGCACCCGCCAGGCCATGTTGGTGATCGTGCTGGTCTGCGCCATGCTCACCTACGGCGGCGTTTCGCTGTTCGTCGTGGTGTTCGCGGTCTACCCGTTCGCAGCGGAAATGTTCCGCCAGAGCAACATCCCCAAGCGCCTGATCCCGGCGACCATCGCCCTCGGCGCGTTTTCCTTCACCATGGACGCCCTGCCCGGCACGCCGCAAATCCAGAACATCATCCCCAGCACCTTCTTCAACACCACCGCGTGGGCGGCGCCGTGGCTGGGTGTGATCGGCACGATTTTCGTGTTCTGCGCCGGCATGCTGTTCCTGCAACGTCAACGCAACAAGGCGCAGCGTGCCGGTGAAGGCTACGGCACCGAACTGCGCAACGAACCGGAAACCGCCGAAGACCTGAAACTGCCAAACCCGTGGATCGCTCTTTCGCCGCTGCTGGCGGTGGGCATCATGAACCTGCTGTTCACCCAGTGGATTCCGCAGTGGTACGGCAAGACCCACAGCCTCGCGCTGCCTGGCATGACCGCGCCGGTCACCACCGAGATCGCCAAACTCACGGCGATCTGGGCGGTGCAGGCAGCCCTGTTGGTCGGCATCCTGATGGTGCTGGCGTTCGGCTTTCAGGCGATTCGCAGCAAACTCGCCGAAGGCAGCAAAAGTGCAGTCAGCGGTGCGTTGCTGGCGGCGATGAACACCGCGTCGGAATACGGTTTCGGCGCCGTCATCGCCTCGTTGCCGGGTTTTCTTGTGCTGGCCGACTGGCTCAAGAGCATTCCCAATCCGCTGGTCAACGAAGCGATCACCGTGACCCTGCTGGCCGGTATCACCGGTTCCGCTTCGGGCGGCATGAGCATCGCGCTGGCAGCGATGTCCGAACAATTCATCAGCGCCGCCCATGCCGCCAACATTCCGCTGGAGGTGCTGCATCGGGTCGCCGCGATGGCTAGCGGCGGCATGGACACTCTGCCGCACAACGGCGCGGTGATTACCCTGCTCGCCGTCACTGGCCTGACTCACCGTGAGGCCTACAAGGACATTTTCTGTATTACGCTGATCAAGACCCTGGCGGTTTTCGTGGTGATCGGCACTTTCTACGCCACTGGCATTGTGTGAGGTATTGATGACGACTCTTTCTGGCAAGACCGCACTGGTTACCGGTTCCACCAGCGGCATCGGGCTGGGCATCGCCCTGACGCTGGCCAAGGCTGGCGCCAACCTGATCCTCAACGGTTTTGGCGACGCGTCGAAGGTGATCGCCGAAGTCGAACAGTTCGGCGGCAAGGTCGGCCATCACCCGGCAGACGTCAGCGACCCTGCGCAGATCGCCGACATGGTCGCCTACGCCGAGCGCGAGTTCGGCGGCGTGGACATTCTGGTCAACAACGCCGGCATCCAGCACGTCGCGGCGGTGGAAGAATTTCCGGTGGAAAGCTGGGATTCGATCATCGCGATCAACCTGTCGTCGGTGTTTCACAGCACCCGTCTGAGTTTGCCGGGCATGCGCACCAAGGGCTGGGGCCGGATCGTCAACATCGCATCGGTGCACGGTCTCGTGGGCTCCACCGGCAAAGCCGCTTATGTAGCGGCCAAGCATGGCGTGATCGGCCTGACCAAAGTGGTCGGCCTGGAAACCGCCACCAGCAACGTCACCTGCAACGCCATCTGCCCGGGTTGGGTGCTGACGCCGCTGGTGCAGAAGCAGATCGACGATCGCGCGGCCAAAGGTGTCGACCCGCAGCAGGCGCAGCACGATCTGCTGGCCGAAAAGCAGCCGTCGCTGGAGTTCGTCACCCCGGCACATCTGGGTGAGCTGGTGCTGTTTCTGTGCAGCGAGGCCGGCAGCCAGGTGCGTGGCGCAGCGTGGAACATCGATGGCGGGTGGCTGGCGCAGTAAGCGTTCAACTGATCGCTCCCACATTGCAGTGGGAGCTTTCTGACCAACAATAAGAGGCAAACCATGTCCGACATTCTCTGGCAGCCCGATGCCAAACGCATTGCCCGGTCCCGCATGGACGGCTTTCGGCGCTTCATCAATCAGCGCCACCACCTGAAGCTCGACGACTACCCGGCCCTGCACCAATGGTCCATCGACCAGCGCGAAGCGTTCTGGCAGGCGATCGTGGATTTCTTCGACATCAGTTTTCACACCCAGCCCGACGCTGTTCTGCGTGGAGGCATGAAAATGCCGGGGGCCGAATGGTTTCCCGGCGCCACGTTGAATTTCGCCGAGCATCTGCTGAGTCGGCGCGACGATGCCATCGCCGTGATCGCTATCGGGGAAAACGGCCAGCGAGAACTGCTGACCTGGGCCGAGCTGGCCCGGCAAGTCGCCGGGTTCCAGGCCAGTCTGCAAGCGGCCGGCGTCGTGCTCGGCGACCGGGTTGCAGCCTGCATGCCCAACACCTGGCAAACCCTGGTGGCGATGCTCGCGACCACCAGCCTGGGGGCGATCTGGTCTTGCTCGTCACCGGACTTCGGCACCCACGGCGTGATCGACCGTTTCGGCCAGATCGAGCCCAAAGTGCTGATCACCTGCGCCGGTTACCGCTATGCCGGCAAAGAGATTGATCAGACCGTCAAGATCAACGAAATCCTCGAACAGCTGCCGTCCCTGCAACAGCTGATCATCGTGCCCTACGCACGACCTCACGCCCATGCCACGGATTACCGCACGCCCGCCAACGTCACGCTGTGGGACGACTTCTATGACCCCGGCGATGAGCCGCACTTCGTCCCGGTGCCGTTCGACCATCCGCTGTACGTGCTGTATTCCAGCGGCACCACTGGCGTGCCGAAATGCATCGTGCACAGCACCGGCGGCGTGCTGCTGCAACACGTCAAGGAACACGGGCTGCATGTCGACCTCGGCCCCGGCGACCGCTTGTTCTACTACACCACCTGCGGCTGGATGATGTGGAACTGGCTGGTCTCGGCGCTGGCGGTGGGCAGCGCGGTGGTGCTGTATGACGGCTCACCGTTTTACCCGGACAACGAGCGACTGCTGGAGCTGCTCGACGACGAACAGGTCAGCGTGTTCGGCACCAGCCCCAAATTCCTCGCAACCTTGGAAAGCAGCGGCATCAAGCCCCGGGAAAGCCATGACTTGAGCAGCCTGAAAACCCTGCTCTGCACCGGTTCCGCGCTGTCACCGCAGAGTTATGAATTCGTTTACCGCGACTTCAAGCCGGACGTTTGCCTGTCCTCGATGTCCGGCGGTACGGACATCGTGTCCTGCTTCGTCAATGGCAACCCGCTATCGGCTGTGCGTCGGGGCGAACTCATGGGCAAGAGCCTGGGCATGGCGGTGGAGGTGTGGAACGACGCAGGCAAGCCGGTGATCGGCGAAAAAGGTGAACTGGTGTGTACCCGGCCGTTCCCGGCGATGCCCATCGGGCTCTGGAACGACCCCGATGGCGAGAAGCTGCGCAAATCCTATTTCAGTCAGTTCCCCGGCGTCTGGGCCCAGGGTGACTACGCCGAACAACCGCCCCACGGCGGGATGCTGATTCACGGCCGCTCCGACGCCGTGCTCAACCCCGGTGGCGTGCGTATCGGCACGGCGGAAATCTACCGCCAGGTGGAGAAAGTCCCGCCAGTGCTGGACAGCGTCGCCATCGGCCAGCAATGGCAGGACGACGTGCGCGTGGTGCTGTTCGTGCGTCTCAAGGAAGGCGTAGCGCTGGATGAGGCACTGCAACAGCAGATCCGCCAGGTGATCCGCGCCAACACCACGCCGCGGCATGTGCCGGCAAAGATCGTTGCAGTCACCGACATTCCACGCACGATCAGCGGCAAAGTGGTTGAACTGGCGGTGCGCAACGTCGTGCACGGTGAGCCCGTGAAAAACACAGATGCCCTGGCCAACCCCGAAGCATTGGATCAGTTTCGGGATCGGCCAGAATTGACTGGCCAGTGAATTGGGGCATCCTCTGAGTGGATGCCCCAGCGATCAAAGGTCGAACGCCAGCAGGACTTCTCCTTCAATCTGCTCGCCGTTGCTGGCCGTCACGGCGCTCTGCAGGGTTTCAAGGTTGCGACGGAATCGCCAGTTGTACTCACCCGACGCCTGATCCAACAACAGGGTCATCACGGCGTAGGTATCGGCATTCTCCAGGGCGCGACTCTTGTCGTATTTTCCCGACGCGCCTTCGCCGGTCGATGCTTTGAAACTGCCCCGGCTCGCATCCACACCGGCATCGGCCTGGATACTCGTCGGGACGCGCGCGTGCCCCCGCGCCAGATTAATCAACGGTGCGACGTCCAACTTATAATGCTCGGCCTCGATTGCCGGCTTCATGGGGGCAATTGCAAGCTGTCGGAATTTCGGATCGACTT
Source organism: Candidatus Pseudomonas auctus (assembly GCF_048654275.1). NCBI lineage: Bacteria > Pseudomonadati > Pseudomonadota > Gammaproteobacteria > Pseudomonadales > Pseudomonadaceae > Pseudomonas > Candidatus Pseudomonas auctus. Next base: position 66,767 of record NZ_JBJYZK010000009.1, read on the forward strand.
TAAAGACTTCATGAATCAGGTCATCGGCAATGACGTTGGTACTCAGATGTGCATTGTGGAAATGATCCTGCAGATTTTCTCCGTACACCTTCATAAACCGATGCGTCTCGGAGGCTGGCTTGCCCGCTCGCCTCCACGCAAGGTAAAGCGCGGAGTCGATAAGCATCGTTCGGCCATCCTCCTGATCCGCTTCCAGAAGGCAGTTGCCGAACGAAAAGCCGTCGAAGTCGGTTTTGATTAACTTGAGATACGTCAGCATGTTGTCTCGCCCCCTGGCACTGCTGCCAAACAGCAAACCGGCTACCAGGTCGGTCTTGAGCTGATCGACATTATTGATCAGAGCCCTCAAGGCTCCATCGACCTTGCTGGACGCCCTGGGCAAGGCTCTGCCGATGATTTGGCCGATATAGGCATCCGGCAGTTTTCGGAAAGACTGATAGGGTCGCAACGCATGAGCAAAGGTGAAATGACTCAGCTTCGGCCCCCAGGCCCGCCCTGATCGGTTGATTGCGAACCAGTGAGTACCTTGCTTGAGCGCCCGGACATTCAGTACTTGAGCCGACGTAGCTGATGGCCGCCAGCTACCCTGGCACAGTCTTGCGTAATCACTCGCCTGCCACAGATCGACAGACGCTGCATGGCCCACAATTCGACGCAACTGGAACCTGGCGGACGTGAGGGTCTTCACACCATTTCGAACAAGCCGCGCACCGCCTCGTCCCAGTAGTTTGCCGCCGGTTCTGGCCATCGCGCCAAAGCCATCGAGTGGATTGAAGACCGAAATCGTCGTGCTCAAGGCGAACCTGGCCAGACTGGCAACCTTAGCCGTAGTCGACACCGAACGCGCGATCACGCTCATCACTTTGCTGGCGACGCCAACAGCGGTTCCGAGCAGTCCGATAGCATCCATGACGCAACCAAACACACCACTGCCAATACGATCCTTGTCACCGGAGGTCAGATCGGCGATACAGCTTCTGAAAGGCACTACCAGATTCAGAACGTACTCCCCGAGTTTCTCCAGACGTTGCCTTTCTTCTTCCAGCGGCGTCGGCAGCAATGCGACGGATTCGACATCCTTGTAGGTCGCTGGCGGATGATGATCGACGATAAAGGCTGCCAGCGCCGTTAATTGAACGTCGTCAAAACTTTGATAGGCAGTACCGTTGTATTCGGCCGAACGATTTATTTTGCGCAGCGTTCCCAGTTTGTCGATGACACCGCGACTGTCGTTGGCACTGGCGCTTCTGCGCCCTTCGGTGAAACACCCCAGGTCCGTCGGCAACGTCAGTACCGCTGCTGCCGGCACGTACGCTTTCAGATTCCCGTCATAGTCCAGACGCGAAGCCTTGTTCATGGCACCGCAAAGGCGGACCAGTTCAGCCAGTCGTTCATTTTTGCGACACACACCCTGCAAGGTGAATACTTCATAGCAGAGCAGTTCATTGCCACCCTTCAAGGCACACATGACAAAGCCATAACGGCCGGTCGCTTCATCTCGAGCCTGCTGAGTCTCCGACAGCACCGTCCTGGAAACTGACGCGGCGCCCGTCAAGCCATTCTGTGTGGACACCGGCGGCGTGTGATAAACACCTACGGACGGTCGCAGGGTGAAGAAACTGACATCCCCGTTCAGAAATACCCGACGATCCGCCGAAGGCATTCTGGAAATGGCCAGCTTCAACGTGGTGGTCATTGCACCTTTCAGGTTGTCATACCACCGCGAAACCTCCTTGATTACAAAGGGCTTGATCGGCGCCAACGCGTATATCGGCGCGCCGAACTGTCTGAAGATGCTGGGTTGATTCATCAGGTCCCACTGCCGGCTCGTAAGTTCTCCCGAGGCATGAATTTCGACCATTGATCTGGCTTTCGGATCGGGTTTGGTCACTTTATCCAGTACAGGCCGTATGTCCAACGCGAACGATGGTGCAGGCACCTCGCCCGCATCACGCACTCGCTGTTCAAAAAGAACGTCCTTCTCCAGGAAATCGCATCCCGGAAGGGCTCTTTTCAACTCTTGCAATGCGCAGGTCATTTTGTCAGGCAATGGTCTGGCCAGCACCTCGGCTGTCCGGGCTAACAGTTTCATGTGCGTTTCATAATGGCCAAACACCACATTCGATGCGCTCTGAGGGTCCGCAGCCAAGGCGTCATGAGTGATGATGCCGTTGATAAGCCCCCAATCGAGCACCGGGTCAATGACCGCAATGGCTCGTAGATCACGCAAGGATTTGCTCGGCGGTTCCATATTGCCAAACACTTGGATTTTGCTGGCATTCATTACACGGGCCAGCCCTTTGGTTTTCAGCTCGAGGGTCGCCACCGCACTGCAAAAGCTGATCCAGCCAACAGAACCGACCAGCATATCTTCACTGATGCCTTGCACCAGAAATTCCGGTGCCTGTTCACCGAGCATGATATGGGCGGCCAGAGCGGCGGCTTCCCGGGACACTTTTCTTGTAGAAATCAAATGATTTTCGAAGTGTTTTAAGACTGCATAAGGATGCAAATCGCAATTAGCTGGCTGATAAAGATCATACCCACAAATAACGTTTCTGTTGGCAGAGCCTTCTGTTGAGTCTAGATCGATAATAATGGCGCTCAACATCAATTGACCCAGTTCTTCCGGCGCCATGGAGTCGGTGTCATCGGCGCCATACCAATCCAGTGCCTGGATATATTTTTTCGCCAGAAGTTGAGTGTCCTCGTGAAACAAAATCCCCTCTATCAACCATCCATTATCGGCATTGGCTCCTGCCAACGCGCTTGCGGCGCCCTTGTATACCTTGTCCAGCAATCGGACATCATGGGTTAATAAAGTAGCTGTAAAAGCCTTGATACGACTTTTTTCTGCATCTGTCAGAACGACGGACATCTCATCTTCGCCACTGATCTGCCCCCAATAATTCCCAAACCAAGGATCAAATGCTTCAATGCTTAGATGCTCGATAAGCTTTTTGCAATCGCCCACAGTGGCAGGAATATCGAACTCATAGAATCTCAGCCATTGTTCCAGCGACCCTTCATTGGTGTCCCAGATCACTCCACCTGTCTGCGCCGCGCACCGCGCCAACAAGTCCAAGTCATTGCGGTCTTGGTCAAGGGTGGCGTACAGCGGCAACGGGGGCAGCAGCTTACCTTTGGAAAAAATCAGCAGTTCACCCTCTTCCGTCAAGGCGGCGTGGCTATAGGTTTCGATAGCAAGTGCATTGATAACGTCCTGTATGAATGCACGCTCCTGCAGTTCCCCGATGCGGCCAGCCAGCGGTGCATGCAGATTGTAAATTGACGAGCCCTTGACCATGTTAAAAAAACTGCCTGACAGATCCAGCTGAACATCATCGGTCTCGCCATACTTGCCGACATTCTTATTCAGTCGCTCTACAACCAATAGTGTTTCTTCACGATCAGCTGCCAAACGTTTTACATCCGCCTCTGTCGTCGAGACAGCAGACGCATTCGATTGAATTCTCACAAATAATCCTCAAAAAATATCTGACAAAAGAACAGGCAAATAACCTTTAAACAGACTCAAGCAAATACTGTTTAAAATCGACCCTTACGATGTCAGCTAATTTCTCAGAACCATTCAAAAGTATGCAAACTTCAAAAAAACAATAACAAAACCAGCACAACGCCTTTTACTCTTCAAAATTGCCAGGCCTTGCGGAAAAACATTTTTTACAGTTGCTTACTATTCATCAAGCAGCCCCCAACTTTCCGAAGAAGTTTTGTCGGTACGTACATTTTGCTCATTTAACTTCAGTGAAAGACGCAAGTTATTGACTGAGTCAGCATTTCTCAATGCTTCGTCTTCACTGATTGCACCTTCAATCACTAGTTGATGCAGGGCGCTGTCAAAGGTGCGCATACCAAGTTCCCCGGACTTTTCCATGATGACTTTCAGATCGTCCAACTGGTTGTTTTTGATCAGGTCGGCAATCGTCGGCGATCCCAGCATCACTTCCACGGCCGCGCGCCGCTGTCCATCAACGGTTCGTACCAGACGCTGGGACACGAGAGCCTTGAGGTTGTTGCCCAAGGCGTGCATCAGTTGAGGACGCCGCTCCTCGGGAAATAAATTGACGGCTCGATCCAGCGCCTGACTGGCGTTGACAGCATGCAATGTGGAGAGAACCAGATGCCCGGTTTCGGCGAACGCCAATGCATGCTCCATGGTCTCGCGGTCGCGGATCTCGCCGATCAGCACCACGTCCGGAGCCTGGCGCAAGGTGTTCTTGAGCGCCGCATGAAAGCTACGTGTGTCGACCCCGACTTCGCGCTGATTGATGATCGACTTCTTGTGTCGATGGATATACTCCACCGGATCCTCAATGGTGATGATGTGCCCGCTGCTGTGGCGATTGCGATGATCGATCAGCGCCGCCAGGGAGGTAGACTTGCCGGAGTCGGTAGCGCCCACGAACAGAATCAACCCCTGCTTGAGCATCACCGTTTCGAGCAGCACTGGCGGTAATTTGAGGTCTTCGAATCGCGGAATGTCGAGTTTGACGTTACGGATAACAATCGACACGTCGTTGCGTTGTTTGAAAATATTGACCCGGAAGCGGCCGATACCCGTTCGAGAAATCGCCAGGTTCATTTCCAGATCCCGGTCGAACTCACGGCGCTGCTCGGCGTCCATCAGGGAGGCGGCGACACTGCTCACCTCGCCGGGTTTGAAGGGCTGGTCGCTCAAGGGTGTCAGTACCCCGTCGAACCGCGCACTGGGTGGTGCACCGGTGGAAAGAAACAGATCCGAACCGTGACGGCTCGCCAGCAGTTTGAGCAGTGCGTCGATTTCCATGGCAAGAAACACCCGTGAAGCTTTCAATGAATCGCAAGGCCCGTCGTCGTGACGCAACGGGCCTTACAGCGTCTACCGCACTAGGATAGTAGACGCCGCCTCACCGACCGATGCTCAGGATTGATGTGATGAACGCTGTACCGAACACCAACGACGCCCAGGCATTGATTGCCCGCACCAACTGGAGCCGCAGCCCGCTGGGCGCCTCCGGCACCTGGCCACAGAGCTTGCGCACCGCGGTGGACATCGTGATTCACTCGCCGATGCCGATGCTGCTGTTGTGGGGTCCGCAGTTGACCCAGATCTACAACAACGGCTTTGCGCTGCTGGCCGGCAGCAAGCATCCGCACGCTTTCGGACAGCCGGCACACCAGATATGGCCGGAACTTCGAGACTTTACCGACCCGATTTACAGCGCAGTCCTACAAGGCCAGGTGCGAACCTACAGCGAACGGCGCTTCACCTTGCAACGGGACGGCAAGGATTCCGACTTCTGGCTGGATTTGACCTACAGCCCGATCCGCGATGAAAGCGCGCAAGTGGCTGGCATTCTGGTCACCGCCATTGAAACCAACGAACGCCGGCGCATCGCCCTGGAACTGCAGCAACGCTCGGAAGACAGTCTCAAGGCCCAGCGCGAAAGCGAAGAGCGCCTGCAACTGGCGCTGGCAGCCACCGATGCGGTCGGCACCTGGGATTGGGACATCGGCGAAGACCGCTTCATCGCCGACGCGCATTTCGCCCAGTTGCACGGTGTCGATCCGGCGCTGGCCGGTCAGTTGCCGATCAGCGAATACCTGCAAGGCGTGCACCCCGAAGACCGCGCGATGATTGCCCGCAGCATCAAGCACTGCATCACCCACGGCACCGAATACGCCGAGGAATACCGGTTACTGCAAGCCAATGGCGAGCTGCGCTGGGTGTTCGCCCGCGGGCGCTGCTACAAGGATCATCATGGCCGGCCGATGCGTTTTCTCGGCGCCGCGCTGGATCTGACCGAGCGCAAGCACACCGAACAGGCATTGCGCCAAAGCCAGACCGAGCTGCAGCTGATCATCAACGCCATGCCGATCCTGATCAGCTATGTCGACCACGAGGAACGCTTTCGCCTGAACAACGCCGCGTACCTCGACTGGTACGGGCTCACGCCTCAAGAGCTGTACGGTCGCACGATCCGTGAGGTGATCGGCGAAGAGGCCTATTTCCTGCGGGCGCCGTACATCGCCGAAGCCCTCGCCGGCCGCCCTTGCTCGTTCAGCCTGTACACGCCGCACCGCGACGGCAGCCAGCGGCATGCCTTGATGAACTACCTGCCGCGCCACGGCGCGGACGGTGCGGTGAACGGTTTCTACATCTTCGTGATCGACGAGACCGAACGTAAAAAGACCGAAGAAGCCCTGCGCAACCTCAATGAAACCCTTGAGGAACGCGTGAGTGCGCGCACCGAACAACTGGCCCAGGCCAACCAGCGTTTGCAGAACGAGATGTTCGAACGCGAACGCGCCGAAGACGCTCTGCGCCATGCGCAGAAAATGGAAGCGGTCGGCCAGCTCACCGGCGGCATCGCCCACGACTTCAACAACATGCTGACCGGCATCATCGGCAGCCTCGACCTGATGCAGCGCTACATCGCCAATGGCCGCGCCGATGAGATCGGCCGTTTCACCGACGCGGCAGTGTCCTCGGCCAACCGCGCGGCGGCACTGACCCACCGTCTGCTGGCGTTCTCCCGGCGCCAGTCGCTGGATCGCAAGACCATCGACGTCAACGAACTGATCCGTTCGCTGGAAGACCTGATCCGCCGCACCAAGGGTGATCCGATCGAGCTCAAGTTGCGCCTCGCCGACAATGTCTGGTCCGTCAGTACGGATGTCAGCCAACTGGAAAACGCCCTGCTCAACCTGGTGATCAACGCCCGCGACGCCATGCCCGACGGCGGCGAGCTATTAATCGAAACCGCTAACGTCTACCTCGACGGCAACGACATCACCACCCTCGAACCGGTCAAGGCCGGTGACTACTTGATGCTCGCGGTGAGCGACAACGGCACGGGCATGACGCCTTCTGTGCGCTCCAAGGCGTTCGATCCGTTCTTTACGACCAAACCCATCGGGCAAGGCACCGGGCTCGGGTTATCGATGATTTATGGCTTTGCCCAGCAATCGGGTGGACACGTCAGCCTCGACAGCCTGCCTGGCCAGGGCACCTGCGTGCGGCTGTACTTGCCGCGCCTCCACGCGCCGGAACCTGAGCAGCCATTGGCGGAAACGGTCAGCGAGACACCCACCCCCGCGACCGGCGAAACCGTGGTGGTGGTCGAGGACGATCCGGCGGTGCGCATGCTGGTGATGGACCTGCTCAAGGAGCTGGGTTATCGCGCCCATGAGGCCGAAGACGCCAGGAGTGCCCTGCCGCTGCTGGAGTCGGACATGCGGGTTGACCTGCTGGTGACCGACGTCGGCCTGCCAGGCATGAACGGCCGGCAACTGGCTGAGATCGCCCGCCAGCATCGTCCGGGGCTCAAAGTGTTGTTCATGACCGGTTACGCGCAGAAAGCCGCCGAACGCCAGGGCTTCCTCGAAGACGGTATGGACATGGTCGCCAAACCGTTTTCCATCGAACAGCTGGCCGGCAAGATCCGCACGATGACCAGCCAAACCCCGTGACTTGAGGCATAATCCGCGCCCCGCCGTCACCCCGCTACAGGTATTGCACGATGAAAGCCCAAGCCCGCCATATTCTGGTGAAGACCGCCGAAGAGGCTGAAAAACTCAAACAACGCATCGCCAATGGTGAAGCGTTCGATGTGCTGGCGAAGAAGTTTTCGACCTGTCCGTCCGGCAAGCGCGGCGGCGATCTGGGTGAAGTGCGGCCGGGACAGATGGTCGGCGCGATCGATGCGGTGATCTTCAAAAAGCCGCTGCGCACGGTGCACGGGCCGATCAAGAGCAAGTTCGGTTATCACCTGGTGCAGGTGTTTTACCGCGATTGAGTGTTTGGCTTCAGGGCCAATCGCGAGCAGGCCCGCTCCCACAAAAAATCGTGAACGACACACAATCACTGTGGGAGCGAGCCTGCTCACGATCCGATTGCCCGGCAATCGATCACCGATTACTTCGGAATCAGAGCTCCGGGTACTTGAATAACCTGGCTCGCTAGCAGATGGCCGGCCTGCGCCGCTTCCGCCGGGCTACCCCCAAGCAAACGACTCGCCAGATACGCCGCACTGAACGAATCCCCCGCCGCCGTGGTGTCCACCACCTTCTCGACCTTCTGCGCCGGGATTTCGAAAGCCTCCCCGTCGCAACGGATCAGACAGGCTTCGGCGCCGCGTTTGAGCACCACTTCCGGCGTGCCGATCTGCGCGTATGCTTCAAACACCGCGTCACAGTCCTCGAAATGGAACAGCGCCTGCTCGTCGTCCACCGTCAGCAACGCCAGATCGACATGGGGCAACACGCTGCGATACGCCGCCCGCGCCTCCTCCACTGAAGCCCACAGGCGTGGGCGGTAGTTGTTGTCAAACACGATCCGCGCATCACGCTGACGGGCTTCGATCAAGGTTTGAATCAGTTTTTCACGGCCCTGTGTGCCGAGTACCGCCAACGTGATACCGCTGAAATACAACACGTCATAATCCGGCAGCGCCGCCAGAATCGGTGCGGCCGCCGGCGTGGTGAAGCAGTCGCGCACGGCGGCTTCGTTGCGCCAGTAAAGGAAGCGACGCTCCCCGGCGGCATCGGTCTGGATGCAATACAGGCCAGGCAGACGACCGGGCAAGCGCTGGACCAGATCCAGGCCAATGTTTTCATCCGCCCAACTGCGGCACATCGCATCACTGAAGCTGTCGTCACCCAACGCCGTGACGTAATCGACCTGCGCCTTGTCGCCCATGGCGCGGGACAGATACACCGCCGTGTTCAGCGTGTCCCCGCCAAAGCTCTGTTGCAGGCTGCCATCGGCACGTTGCTGGAGTTCGATCATGCATTCGCCGATCAGGGCGATGCGCGGGGTGTTCGGACCCAATGCACTGAGCATGTTCATCAGAAGCAGGTTTCCATGGTTTCGATCACCGACAACTGCTCGTCCACCAGCAGCCCTACGCGCCACTTGTCGAAGGTCAGGCACGGGTGGGAAGTGCCAAAGGAAATGATGTCGCCGACGCGCAATTCCACGCCCGGCGCCACGGTCATGAACGCGTGCTGGTCCATCACCGCCGTCACCTTGCAGGCACCGACATCGTCGCCCACCGCCGGCAGCACACCGGCCTTGTAACGCAGCAACGGCACCGGCATCCCGGCATCGAACGCCACGTCACGCTTGCCCAGGGCAATCACGGCAAAGCCAGGCTCCGGCATCGACTGCACGTGGGCCCAGACTTCCAGCGCCGGACGCAGCCCTTCGTGCAGGTCACTGCGACGATCGAGCACGCAGCACTGCGCCTCTTTATAAATGCCATGGTCGTGCGCCACGTAACTGCCGGGACGCAACACGCTGAGGAAACGCCCGCCAGCGTTCTGCGCTTCGAACGATTCGGCAATCAGGTCGTACCAGGCCGAACCCGACGCGGTGATGATCGGCTTGGCGATGGCGAACGCGCCGCTGTCCTGCAACTGCACCGCCAGACGCACCAGCGAGGCGGCGAATTCACGGATGCCGGTGACGGCGTGATCGCCATGGATCACGCCTTCGTAACCTTCGATGCCGGTCAAGGCCAGTGCCGGCTGCGCGCCGATGGCCTTGGCCAGTTCGATGACTTCCTGCTCGCTGCGGCAACCGCAACGGCCACCGACCACCCCGTACTCGATCATCACGTTCAACCGCACGCCACGCGACGCGAAGTAAGCGCCCAGATCGGCGACGTTGTCCGGGTGATCGACCATGCAATAGAAATCGAAGCCCGAATCCGCCGCCAGCAGGTCGGCAATCAACGCCATGTTCGGCGTGCCGACCAATTGGTTGGCCATCAACACCCGGCGCACGCCGTGGGCGTAAGCGGCGCGGGTCTGGGTGGCGCTGGCCAGGGTGATGCCCCACGCGCCGGCGTCGAGCTGACGACGAAACAGCGCAGGGGTCATGCTGGTCTTGCCATGGGGCGCGAGTTCGGCGCCGCTGTCGCTGACGAATTTCTGCATCCAGCGGATGTTGTGTTCCAGCGCTTCACGGTGCAGGACCAGCGCCGGCAGGCTGATGTCACGCACCAGTTGCGCGCCGACGGCGGCATCGCCCTTTTCCACGGCAGCAGTGTTGTTGGCAGTCGTCATGGTCGAACTCCTCACAGTCGCGCCCGCAGGCAGGCGCGGTTATTCGTTGATTCGCCGGGCGAGGCTGTTGGCGCTCTCGATCAAGACCCGGCGATAGTCGTTGTAATGGGTCTTGGCATCGGCGCGCGGCGCGACGATGCACAGGGTGCAGATGGCCACGCCTTGAGGGTCTTTGACCGGGGCGGCGAAGCAATGGGTGAAGGTGTCGGCGACACTGTCGAAGGAGAAGAAACCGTCGATGCCGGCCTGACGGATTTCCGCCAGAAACGTCTCCATCGGCAGGCGTTCGCCATCCGGCAGGATGAAGTCGTCGGGGTCGATCAAATCGCTGATCTGCTGGTCACTCAAGTGCGCCAGCAGCAGGCGTCCCGAGGCTGTCCACGGGATCGGCGCGTTTTCGCCGATATCGGAAGAAATGCGGAAATGCCGCTCGCCCTCCTTCATCAGCGCCACCGTGTATTTGCGCCCGTTGAGCAGGCACATCTGCGCGGTTTCCCGGGTCTGGCTGACGATCTCCTGCAACGCGTGATCGGCCTCGCGACTGAGGTCGAAATGCCGCAAATGCGCCTGCCCGAGGAAGTACAGCTGACGACCGAGATAGACGTGACCGTCCTTGCCCACCGGCTCCAGGATCCGCCGTTCGAGCAACGACGCCACCAGTTCGTAGACCGTGGATTTCGGGCTGCCGATGCCGTTGGCGATGTCGTTCGGGCGCAGTGGCTGGCCGATTTCCTTGAGAAAATCGAGGATATCGAACGCCCGGTCCAGACCGCGTGCCCGGCGCTTGATGGTGTCTTCGGTCATTTCAGTGGTTCCCATAAAAGATGCCGGGGATGGTAACTGGCCCTTGGCGTTGTGTCAGTTGGATCGCAGCCCTCACCCCCCGCCCTCCCGAAACGTCGGACCGCCCGGAGGGAGAGGGAGCCTGACCGTATCGATGCAAATGCCATCGTCTGGCACAACAATCTGCATCGATAGAGATCAGTCCCCTCTCCTGGGGGAGAGGGCTAGGGTGAGGGGGCTACGGCCTCAGCGACGCCACATCACTCAAGCCTTCTTCTTGTACGCAATGCAGTCGATCTCGACCTTGCAGTCGACCATCATGCTTGCCTGCACACAGGCCCGGGCCGGTGCGTGTTCGGGCTTGAAGTATTCGCCGAAGACCTTGTTGAAACTGGTGAAATCCCGCGGATCGTCCAGCCACACGCCGGCACGTACCACGTCTTCCAGGCCATAACCGGCTTCTTCGAGAATCGCGATCAGGTTTTTCATGGTCTGGTGCGTCTGCTCGACGATGCCGCCCACAATGATCTCGCCATCCACCGCCGGCACCTGCCCGGAAACATGCAGCCAGCCATCGGCTTCAACGGCGCGGGCGAATGGGCGCGGCTGGCCGCCAGCGGCGGTGCTGCCGGTGCCGTAACGAGTAATGCTCATGGGTGTTTCTCCTGATTGAAAAAGTGAAAAGTCAGAACCGCGTGCTTTTGAGAAATTCCGCCAGCCGCGGCGATTGAGGACGCTCGAACAGTTCCTTGGGAGGCCCCTGCTCTTCGATGCGCCCCTGATTCATGAAAACGATCTTGTCCGAAACCTCGAAGGCAAAACGCATTTCGTGGGTCACCAGCAACATGGTCATGCCGTCCTCGGCCAGGCCTTTGATCACGTTCAGCACTTCGCCGACCAGTTCCGGATCTAGGGCCGAGGTGACTTCGTCGAACAGCATCAGGCTCGGGTTCATCGCAATCGCCCGGGCAATCGCCACGCGCTGCTGCTGACCGCCGGACAACTGGCCGGGAAAGTGATTGCGCCGTTCCAGCAGGCCGACCCGCTCCAGCCATTTCTCGGCCAGGACCACGGCTTCGTCCTTGTGCATCTTTTTGACTTTGAGCAGGCCGAGCGTGACGTTCTGCAACGCGGTCAGGTGCGGGAACAGGTTGAATTGCTGAAACGCCATGCCGGTCATCGCCCGATGACGGGCAATGACTTTTTCCGGGTGGCGCACGCGTTTGCCGTTGAGTTCGTCATAGCCGATGGATTCGCCGTCGAGCAGGATCTGCCCGCCCTGAAATTCCTCGAGCATGTTCACGCAACGCAGCAGCGTGGTCTTGCCCGAGCCACTGGAGCCGATCAGCGTCACCACGTTGCCGCGCTGCATGCTCAGGTCGACACCCTTGAGCACTTCGACCGCGCCGTATTGTTTGTGCAGGCCACGGATGTCCAGCAGAGGCTGAGCGTTCTGGAGGTTGGAAACTTGAGCTTGAGTCATGGCAGGGCCACCCGCTTTTCAATGTGCCGGCCGAGTAATTCGATGCCGTAGTTGATGACGAAGAACAGAAAACCGGCGAACAGATAAAACTCCAGGGTCATGAACGTCCGGGCAATGATCTGCTGGGTGCTGAGCAACAGCTCGGCCACGCCGATCACCGACAGCAAGGTCGAGGCCTTGACGATTTCCGTGGACGAGTTGACCCAGGTCGGCAGGATCTGCCGCAGTGCCTGAGGCAACAGCACATAACCAAGGGATTGATAGAACGTCAGGCCGATGGCCTTGCCGGCTTCCATCTGCCCGCGCGGCAAGGCCTGCAACGCACCGCGCACAATTTCGGCCACGTGAGAGCCGCAAAACAGCGTCAGCCCGAGGGCGCCGGCCTGAAACGCGCTGATCTGCCAACCGAGCGCCGGTGCCATGTAAAAGCACGCCAGCACCAGCACGAACACCGGCGTGCCGCGAATCAGATCGACATAAAAGCGGAACGGCGCGCGCATCCAGAACTTGCCGTAAGTCAGAACCAGCCCGGCAAACACACCGATGACCGTGCCGAACAGAATCGCCAGCGCCGACACCTGCACGCTGGTCAGAAAGCCTTGCCACAAGGCTTCACGGGCAATCCACAACTCATGCAACCAACTGGGGGATTCGTACATCGCAGCCTCCTATCGGCGGATTGCCAGACGCTGCTCGAGGTAACGCAGCAGCATGGCAATGAGGTAACAGGCCGCGACATACAACGCCGTGGTCACCAGCCAGGTTTCGATCACCCGGTAGCTTTCGACGTTGATCTTGCGCGCGTAATAGGTCAGCTCCGGCACCGCGATCGCAGCGGCCAGCGAGGTGTCCTTGAACAGTGAAATGAAGTTGTTCGAAAGCGCCGGCAGCACGTTGCGCAACATCACCGGCACGGTGACGTAGGCCTTCACCTGCCACTCGCCCAGACCAATCGCCAGCCCGGCTTCACGCTGGCCCTTGGGGATGCTCAACAAACCGCCGCGGAACACTTCGGTCAGGTACGCCCCGGCATACAGCGACAGCGTGATGATGAACGACGGGATCTTGTCCAGCCGGATCCCCAGGCTTGGCAACGCAAAGTAGATCAACAGAATCAACACCAGAATCGGCGTGTTACGGATCACCGTCACATACACCGATGCCAGCACCCGCAAGGCGCGATGCCTGGACAGCAAGGCAAACGCCATCAGCAGGCCGATCACGCAGCCGATGGCGATCGACACCAGCGCCAGTTCGAGGCCCAGACCGAGCCCCGCCAGCAAGGTGTCGAAATCGCGCCACACGGCGGCAAAGTTCAACTGATAGTTCATGGTCGGCAGTACCTTGAGCGGGGCGCATCAGGGCGCCCCACTCTCACGGGATCATTTGAATTCGACAGGGAAACCGATGGCAGGCGATGGCAGATCGACGCCGAACCATTGCTTGAACGAGGCGGCATAAGTCGGGAACTCGACGCCGGTCATGGCTTCATGCAGCGCGGTATTGACGAAGTTCAGCCAGTCCTGATCGCCACGTTTGACGGCGCAGGCGTAGGTCTGCGGACTCCAGGCGTAAGTCGGGCTGCGGTAGCGGCCAGGGTTCTGCACCATCAGGTATTTGACCGAAGACTGGTCGGTGGCGGCGGCATCGGCGCGACCGGAGTTCACCGCCTGATACATCAGATCGACGCTGTCGTACTGATCGACCTTGGCCTTGGGCAGCGCCTGATGCACCAGCTCCTCGGCGTACACGTTCTGCAGCACGGCCACGGTCACGCCATCGCCCCCTGCCTGCAGGTCTTCGATTTCCTTGTACTTGCTGTTGTTCGGCAGCAGCAGGCCAACGCCTTCGCGGTAATACGGGAGGGTGAACGCCACTTGCTGCGCACGGCTGGCGGTGACAGTGATGAACTGGCAGCTCATGTCGACCTTGTCGGTCAGCAGGTTGGGAATCCGCGCATCGGATGACTGCACCACGAACTCGACCTTGCTCGGGTCATTGAACAGACCTTTGGCCACTATCCGCGCGATGTCGATATCAAAACCCTGCAACTTGCCGTCCGCACCCTGGAAGTGCCACGGCGCATTGGTGCTGCCGGTGCCCACAATCAGTTTTCCACGGGCCAGGACGCTATCGAGCTTGCTGTCGGCCGCCTGGGCCATACCCATGACAGCGGACGAAGCCGCGAGAACAAAAACACATGCTTTGAACAAGGAAGGTCGGCGATGCATGGCAAGCACTCCAGAGGATTGTTTATTCCGCTATACCGGAACACGGTTTGTTACTACGGAATAGACAGCAGAAAGTGTGCCACAGGATTCGCGGGGAATCTGCACCCGTTTGAAAATTCACAGGAATCAAAGAGATACGTAAAACGGAAAAATAGAGAAACAGCGAGAGAGCGGAGCGTGCGCTACCGTTGGCTACAACAATGCGGGTAACAGGTTCCCAGTCGGTGCACGGGTGATCGATTCAGGGGCAGTGTTTATCTCCGAGAACCAAGCTCAAAGGTTGTCTATCGAAACTTTTATGGTCGGATCATTTTCCCGCTCCTTGCAGAGAGCTATCAGCTCCAGATCCTCAAGGCGATTCATAAGTGCCTCATCGATTCGTACTACGGAAACTGCTTTCAAACCTGCATCGCTGCCCATCAGGAGCTCCTTTGATAAATGTCTGAAAAACGATACCAGCTGCCTGGCCTCCGCGGATCTGAGTCTTCTGAGGGAATGCTCTTGCATCAAAGTAGGACGAAATCATCCTTTGCAGGACCTACCTGTAATTTCTGACAGTAGACCGCCGTTTTGCCCTGCTTTAACTTCAAAGGCCTTCCAGACTCATTGACCAGGAGGCTCCAATGACGACACCGACTCGATATTCAGCGTTGCCCCCGACGTACCGGAAAGTCTTGAAAGCCAGGCGTCTTGTCGTCCTGTATTTCTTCAATGAGCATTGCGCTGCCTGCGTGTTTTCCAGCCCGGTTTTTCTCGAGATCGCCAAACCCTTCCGGCCCTGGATGGATATCTTCATGCTCGATACCGCACAGTCGTGTCGGCATCCGGATGTCACGGGGACGCCAACGGTGTTGTTCTACAAGGAAGGCGTTCTGGTCAAAAAACTGAAAGGCATCGGTTCGGAAGAATCCCTCCTGCACGACTTCACCCAATTCCTCGGCAAAAACCCGACACCCCGCTGCGCCGCGCAAATCGGCCCATGACCTGAACTGGCTGCGTCACACCCTCCGCACCCTCTGCACCGTCCACCGCGCAAAACGGTGGAACCTTTCCTGAAATTGCAATCCAAGCGCCATCAGGCAGTTGCACCTTCGCTGCTATTGATCTGTAACAACTAGCCTCGAGACCGGATTGGACAAGCTCCCATCCGGCTGCTTTTCTTTATTTCTCAGAAAGAGATGAGTGCTGCCGGCCCTCGGGTCGCAGCCATGCTACGTCCAGGAAGGGTCAATGTCCTTTGAAGTCATGATGGTTTTCGGTACTCGCCCGGAGGCCATCAAAATGGCTCCGCTGGCCCGGATACTGCGTCAGTGGCCCGACATCACACTCAACATCTGCTCCACCGGTCAGCATCGCGAGATGCTGACTCAGGTACTGGAGGCCTTCGAACTGACATCAGTGAGGCCATCAGGCCTCACGCACCAGCAACACTCGCGTCACGCGACGTTCTTCGACCGCCATTACGGTCATGCCCCAGCCTTCATGTTCCAGTCGATCGCCCTTCATCGGCAGGCGATCCAGCAGGCTCATCACCAGCCCGGCGAGGGTCTGGTAATCCTCGGTCGGCTCGGCGCGAAAACCGGTGTGCTCGCGGATGCGGGTCAGGTTCAGCGCACCATTGACGATGTACCCGCCCTGCTCCTCGACCACGTCGGGGCCTGCGATTTCGCTGGCGTCCGGCAGTTCACCGGCAATCGATTCGAGAATGTCGGTCATGGTCAACACACCCACAAAGTCACCGAACTCGTTCACCACAAAGGCAATGTGGGTCGAGGCTGCACGCATTTGTTCCAGTGCGTTGAGGATCGAATAGCTGTCCAGCAGATTGACGGTCTTGCGCGCCAGGTGTTCAAGGTTCGGCTCGTTGCCAGCCAGATATTCCTTGAGCAATTCCTTCTTGTGCACGAAGCCCAGCGGCTCATCCACTGCGCCGTTACGAATCAGCGGCAAGCGCGAGTAGGACGAATGCATCAGTCGCGTGCGAATAGCCTCGGCGTCGTCCGCCAGATCAATGTGATCGACATCGGCGCGCACTGTCATCAAGGCGCGAATCGGTCGCTCGGCCAATTGCAGCACACCGCTGATCATCACCCGCTCGCGACGGTCGAACAGCTCCGCGCTCGGCGCTTCACCGTTGTCCAGCAAGTCGGAAATCTCCTCGCCGACTTCTTCCGCCGCCAGTTTGCGACCACCCAACAGACGCATCACCGCATGGGCCGTGCGCTCGCGCATCGGGCGCAAGCCCTGCATCGAGCGCTTGCGACGAGCGCGGGCGATCTGGTTGAAGATCTCGATCAGGATCGAGAAACCAATGGCCGCGTACAGATAACCTTTCGGGATATGGAAACCCAGGCCTTCGGCAGTCAGGGCAAAACCGATCATCATCAGGAAGCCCAGACACAGCATGATCACCGTCGGGTGGGCGTTGACGAAGCGGGTCAGCGGCTTGCTGGCAACGATCATCACACCAATGGACACGACCACCGCGATCATCATCACCGCCAGTTCATCGACCATGCCCACGGCAGTAATCACCGCGTCCAGGGAGAACACCGCGTCGAGCACGACGATCTGCGCCACGATCGGCCAGAACAGCGCATAAGCGGTGTTGGTCGAACGCTCGCCGATATGGCCTTCCAGCCGCTCGTGCAATTCCATGGTCGCCTTGAACAACAGGAACACACCACCGAACAGCATGATCAGGTCACGGCCGGAGAAGCTCTTGCCAAACACTTCGAACAACGGTGCCGTGAGGGTGACCAACCAGGAAATACTCGCCAACAGGCCCAGACGCATGATCAGCGCCAGGCTCAAGCCGATGATGCGTGCGCGGTCGCGTTGATGCGGCGGCAGTTTGTCCGCCAGGATCGCGATGAACACCAGGTTGTCGATACCCAGTACCAGTTCCAGCACGATCAGTGTCAACAAGCCCAGCCATGCCGTGGGATCCGCTAACCATTCCATAATCTGTCTCTGTCTCTCTTCAGTGAATTCAGGCTGCCGGACACGGCAAAGCGCGACGCGAAAGCTCGAAGGCTGCGCCATCAACGATAGTCGGGAGTCGGAAGACCGGATGCTGCGAGTGCGTCAAGACCGCGCAATGGCGCGAATGGAACGTTGTTTTTTTAGAAGAACTGGGAGGCTCCGAGAGGGTGTTCATGCAAATCCTGAATGAAAAAAGGCCTTGAAGCGTACAGGCTCTGATGACTTTTCCTACAGCTGGAAATCATTTCAAAATCTGTACGCCGCCTGCCTATCGCCGCTCTCGTCAGCATCGGCAGCCAACGGATATGTAAGGGCTAACGCCCGGAAAACCGCAGGCGAGACAACTGGCGCAGGTCGTCCTCGACGTAGTAGTCGTTGGTCCAGCTGTCATCCGCCGCCAACGGCTGTACCTGCTTCAACGCCAGTTTCTTCGCGAAGTAGCGAAAACGGTAATGCTCGTAGAACCGCAGCAGTTCCAGGCCGTAACGGTCCGCCAGATCGGTGTCACCGCGAATGATCAGGTAGTTCTCGTCATTTCCGTTGCTGGCGGAGGTGCTGAGGTTATGGCTGCCGCTGATGAGGGTCGGGCTGTCGCTGGTGAAATCGGTGACCACCGCTTTGGTGTGCACCAGCAGGTTGCCTTTCTGGCCTTTCATGTTTTCCCGTAACCAGCCTTCCAGCCCGGTGTTGAGCAACGCGGTGGCGGCGAATTCGGCGGTTCGGTCGGCGTGGAAGCCGGTGATGCGGCTGACCGTGTTTTGCAGGCCGTAACGCAGGATGTCGTCGTGGGGCTGGCCGAGCAATGCGTTGAGAATCGCGTCGGGCAAGGCGAATGCGGTGACGAACAGCAGGTCTTTCTTCGCCCCCTCGATGATATCGACGAACTCCCGCAGATCCGCGCCGCCGGTACGCGGGGAGAACCCGGCGAACAGGGGCTGCGCCGGATTCATCGGGTTGTGTTGGGTAATCCAGTCGCGGGTGGCGCCGACGTCTGCCGGCTCGGCCCAGATCTGCTCGAAGGTTTTCAAGTAACTCGTGCCGACCGCCGAATCGTCCAGCACATGCACCACGTTGGCCTGGCGGTACACGCCGTTGGCGGTGAAGTTGGTGCTGCCGCACAGCACCGCTTGCGGCTGACGCTCGCCGCCTCCGTCGAGGCGGCTGAGGACGATGAACTTGTTATGGAAAATATTGTGGGTGACCCGCCCGCGCTTGCTGGTCGCCGGCAGTTTCGCAAGACTCGCTTCATTGATCGTGGTGTCTTCGTCGTCGGGCCGGGCGTGATACAGCACGCGCACCTGAACACCTCGATCGAACGCCGCGTTCACCGTGTCGATGATGGCTTGCAACTGGTATTCGTAGATCGCGATGTCCAGCGCCCACTGAGCGTCCACCGCTCGTTCGATAAAGCCTTGCAGGCGCCCGAGCAGACCGTTCTCCAGCCACTGACGCGCCGCATCGGGCCAGGCTTCGATGGGCAGGTTTTTGTTGGCACTGATCTGTGCGTCGAGATCGGGGAATTTGCGCTGAAACGCCTGGCTCGCTGCCACGGCACGATTGAAGATCACGCCCTGATTGGCGGGATGACCGTCGTCGGAGCGGATCGTCAGCTCCAGCGCCTCACCGAGTTGCAGCGCATCCGGCGTGCCATACGCCAGGTGCACGCGATAGTGAATCGTCATGCCCGGATTGACCGCGTAATCGGCCCAGCGAAATTTCTGCAACGGCGCCTTGTCGCTCGGCGTGGCGTGAAACTGCGCGAAGGTATGGGCCTTGCCGGGAAAGGTCAGGCTGTTGAACAGGAACAACCACGGTTTGTCGCCCTGCTGCTTTTCGATGGCAAACCCCAGCAGGCCTTTGCGCCGGGGTTCGGCGAGGTCCATGGCGAGCAGCACGCCGTTGGTGCCGGCGTAGGCCTTGACGCGAAAATCGTCCTGCGGATTGGCGACCAGTACGCGCATGATTCACTCCTTGTGATTTGGCCTCACTGCAGCATAGTCCTCAGACCGACAATAACTCGTCGATATGCCGGTAATCCGCGTCCAGCGCTGTCGCCAATTGCCTTGCGCGCTTCAGGCGGATCGGCCCGCGCTCGATATCGATCAACAGGCCCGGACACGCGAGCGCCGGCAGTTGCGGCCAGTCTTTCAAACGGCCATCGGTGATCACCAGCAACCGTTGCTGTTCAGCGGGGAAACGCTTGCGCCGCACCGTCAGCCAATGCCCGGCTTCCGTCAGCGCTGCCAACAGAGGCGTGCCGCCTCCCGCACCCAATCCATCGAGCCACGCACGCAACCCGCTTGAAGCCTTCAGCCCTTGCACCTGCCATTTCGGCGCGGCGCCGCTTGCGGTCAGCAACGCAAGGCGTGCCCGCTGCCGATAAGCGTCGTCGAACAGTTGCGCAAGCACGCCCTTGGCATCGCTCAAGGCTTGATGGCGACGGGTCGAGGCCGAGGCATCGACGATCACCAGCCACAGTTCATGGGGCGTGCGGGTGCGCAGTTGAAACAGCAGATCCGCCCGGGTTTTCGGGCGGCCATTGAGCAAGGTTCCGGGCCAGTTCACCGAGCCACTGCGAGCGGCATGACGCTTGCCCTGGCGGCCGTTATCGAGGCGTCCGGCGCGGGGTCTGGCATTCGCCCCCGCGTCGGATCGGGGGCGAATGCCTAACGCTTTTTTGGCCAGACAGGTACTTCGCGGCGTGCGCCGGTAGCCAGTGCCGGCGCCGGCATTTCACCCCACTGCCCCTGCCCTTCGCTTGGATCAGTCTGGGAGCCGGACGGTGATTGCGCCGGTGGCTGCGCACTGGATGAGGACTGTTCGCGACGACGATGACGCAATGCGAACTCAGCCACCGCATCGATATCCTGTTCGGCGATGGCGTCCGCACCGCGCCACGCCGCATGCGCCCGCGCGGCACGCAGCCAGACCAGATCGGCGCGCAAACCGTCGACGCCCGCCGCGAAGCAGCGCTCGGTGATCTGGGCCAGCGCCGCGTCATCCAGCGGGATGCCCGGTAAAACCTTGCGGGCGTTCTCGCAGCGCTGACGCAGAGCTTGCTGCTCAACCTCCCACTGCGCACAGAACGCCTGCGGATCGCTGTCGAAATCCAGTCGACGACGAATGATCTGACCGCGCTCGGCCGGCGCCGTGTGACCGCTCAGGGCGACGTTCAAACCAAAGCGATCCAGCAATTGCGGACGCAATTCACCCTCTTCCGGGTTCATCGTGCCGATCAAAACGAACTTCGCCGAATGCCGATGGGAAATCCCGTCACGCTCGATCAGGTTGGTGCCGCTGGCGGCCACATCAAGCAGCAAGTCCACCAGATGATCCGGCAGCAGATTCACTTCATCGACGTACAACACGCCGCCGTCAGCCTTCGCCAGAACGCCGGGAGAAAACTGCGCACGACCGTCGCTCAACGCCGCGTCCAGATCCAGCGTGCCGACCAGTCGCTCTTCGGTGGCGCCCAACGGCAAGGTGACGAACTGACCGCTGGCCAGCAGATCCGCCAGACCCCGGGCCAGTGTCGACTTGGCCATGCCGCGCGGGCCTTCAATCAGCACGCCGCCGATCTTCGGGTCGATGGCCGTCAGGTACAGCGCCAGTTTCAGATCATCGGCGCCGACCACGGCGGAGAGCGGGAAATGCGGGGTGTCGGTCATGTTCAGTCTCAGCTCTCTTCTTCTATGTCCAGCAGCAGGCTTTCCAGCGCCTCTTTGTAGGCGCCCGGTGCCTGCCACATCCCGCGCTGCTGCGCTTCGAGCATGCGTTCGGTCATGTCGCGCAGCGCATGGGGATTATGCTCGCGCACAAACTCGCGGGTCGCCGGGTCCAGCAGATACGCATCGGCCAGCAAGGCGTACTGATGGTCGTCGATCAGTTGCGTGGTGGCATCGAAGGCAAACAGGTTGTCGACCGTCGCCGCCAGTTCGAACGCGCCTTTATAGCCGTGGCGCTTGACCCCGTCGATCCATTTCGGGTTCGCCGCCCGGGAGCGGATGACCCGGTTCAGTTCCTCTTTCAAGGTGCGGACTTTCGGCAGGTCCGGCTGACTGTGATCGCCGTGATAACTGGCTGCCGCTTCACCGCGCAGGCTTTCCACGGCGGCGAGCATGCCGCCCTGGAACTGGTAATAGTCGTTGGAATCGAGCAGGTCATGCTCGCGATTGTCCTGGTTTTGCAGCACGGCCTGCACCTGGCTCAGGCGCTGGACGAATTGCTCGCGGGCGGCGGTGCCCTCATCGGAGCCACCGTAAGCATAGGCGCCCCAATTCAAGTAAACCTCGGCCAGATCTTCTCGGGTTTGCCACAGACGACCGTCGATGGCGCCCTGCACACCCGCGCCATAAGCGCCGGGTTTGGCACCGAAGATCCGCCAGCCGGCCTGACGTCGGGCAGCCTCGTCATCCAGCCCCGACTGACGCAACGCCTCACGTTCAGCACGTACCTTGGCGGCCAACGGGTTGAGGTCATCCGGCTCGTCCAGTTCCGCCACGGCTTGTACGGCGGCGTCGAACAGGCGAATCAGGTTGGCGAACGCGTCGCGGAAGAATCCTGAGACCCGCAGCGTGACATCGACCCGAGGCCGGTCGAGCAGGCTCAGCGGCAGAATCTCGAAATCATCGACCCGCTGACTGCCGGTGGCCCACACCGGACGCACGCCCATCAGCGCCATGGCCTGGGCAATGTCATCGCCGCCGGTACGCATGGTCGCGGTGCCCCACACCGACAGGCCGAGCTGACGCAGGTGATCGCCGTGGTCCTGCAGGTGTCGCTCGAGAATCAGGGTCGCGGACTGGAAGCCGATTCGCCAGGCCGTGGTGGTCGGCAGGTTACGCACGTCCACGGAGTAGAAATTGCGCCCGGTGGGCAGCACATCGAGGCGGCCGCGACTGGGTGCGCCGCTCGGGCCGGCGGGGACGAAGCGGCCGCTCAACGCGTCGAGCAAGCCGCGCATTTCGGCCGGGCCGCAGGCATCGAGGCGTGGGGCGATCACTTCGCGGAGGTTGTCGAGGATTGCACCGACTTCAACCCAGCGCGGCTCGCTCCCACAGGGGGATGGCAGTGACTGGGAGATCAGTTGGGTGGCGAACAGCTCCAGACGTTCGCGAGTATCCCCCGCCGTGCGCCAGACTTCATCGCTCAGCAATTGCAGTTCCATTGGGCGCGGGCCGGTCCAGGAATCAGCCAGTGCACAATCCAGCGGATCGAACCCCAACTGAAACGCCTTGGCCAGCGCACGCAACAGACTCGACTGTGCCCCTTTGCCATCGCCACGCGGAATCCGCAGCAACGCGAGCAAAGTATCGATACGCAAACGTCCGGTCGGCGACTCTCCAAAGATGTGCAGACCATCGCGGATCTGCGATTCCTTCAGATCACACAGATAGGTATCCAGACGCGGCAGCCATATCGCCGCATCGGCATCGCTGTCGAGGGCTTCATCGAGTTGCAGCTCGCGATCGATCTGCGTGTCACGCACCAGTTGCAGAATGTCGCGCTGCAATTCACGGGCGCGGCGCGGGTCGAGTAACTGAGCTTCGTAATATTCGTCGGCGAGCAATTCGAGATTACGCAACGGGCCATAGGTTTCGGCGCGAGTCAGCGGCGGCATCAGGTGGTCGATGATCACCGCCTGAGTGCGACGTTTGGCTTGGGCGCCCTCGCCCGGATCGTTGACGATAAACGGATAGATGTTCGGCAGCGGCCCCAGCAGCGCGTCCGGCCAGCAGTTCTCCGACAGGCCCACACCTTTGCCGGGCAGCCATTCGAGGTTGCCGTGCTTGCCGACGTGGATCACGCCATGGGCGCCGTAGGTCTGGCGCAGCCAGAAATAGAACGCGAGGTACGCGTGCGGCGGCACCAGATCCGGGTCGTGATACACCGCGCTCGGATCGACCTGATAACCCCGCGCCGGCTGAATGCCGACGAAAGTCAGGCCAAAACGCAGGCCGGCGATCATCATCCGCCCGTCCCGGCACATCGGATCATTTTGCGGCGAGCCCCAGCGCTCCAGCACCGCCGTGCGGTTGGCTTCGGGCAGCGCGTTGAACATCGACAGGTAATCATTCATCGCCAGGCTTTGCTGGCATGGGCGCTGATCGAGGGTGTCGAGATCATTGCTGACACCACCCAGCAGTTGCCGGATCAGTTCGGTGCCGCTGTCCGGCAGTTCGGCGGGCAGCGGATAACCTTGGGCCTGCAATGCCCGCAGGATATTCAGCGCAGCGGCCGGCGTGTCGAGGCCCACGCCGTTGCCGATGCGCCCGTCCCGGGTCGGGTAATTGGCGAGGATCAGCGCGATGCGCTTTTCAGCGTTCGGCACCCGCGCCAGATCGACCCAGCGGCGCGCCAGTTCGGCGACGAAATCCATGCGTTCAGGCTGCGCCCGATAACACACCACGTCGGACTGACTGCGCTCGCTGCGCCAGGCCAGATCCTTGAAGCTGATCGGCCGACTGATGATCCGCCCGTCCAGCTCCGGCAATGCGATGTGCATCGCCAGATCCCGCGGACCGAGGCCCTGCTCGCTGTCGCGCCAACCGGGTTCGTTGTCCTGGGCGCAGATCGCCTGAATCACCGGAATGTTGCGGCGGAATGGCCGCAGATGCGGCGCTTCCGGGCTGGACTGGGCGAAACCGGTGGTGTTCAAAATCACCGAGGCCTCGACTTCATCCAGCCAGTCCTCGACCACCGACAGGCAGCCAGGCTCTTTCAAACTGGCCACGGCAACCGGCAGCGGATTGAATCCGGCCGCCTGAAGCCGTTGGCAGAATACGTCGATGAACGTCGTGTTCGCCGCTTGCAAATGCGAGCGATAAAACAACACCGCCGCCACCGGTTGACCGGGCAGCCAATCGGCTTGCCAGTCACTCAGTGCGGCGGTGTTTTTGTTCGGGTGATAAATCGCCGTGCGCGGCAGCGTTTGCGGCTCGCCCCACATGTAATCCCGCGCCAGCCAGCGACTGGCCAGGCAACGGAAAAAGTCCAGCGCATTGTCCATGCCGCCCTGACGCAGAAACTGCCAGAGCCGGTCGCGATCCTCGGCGCCCACGGTGCTCAGGTCGCTGAGTTCCGGGTCGGGCCGGTCATCGCCCGGCACCAGAATCACCTGCACGCCACGCTCGGACAACTCGACCAGCCGCTCGACGCCATAACGCCAATAGGCGATGCCGCCGTGCAGCGAGATCAGAATCACCTTAGCGTGGCGCAGCACCTCATCGACGTAGAGGTCGACCGACGCATGGTTCTGCACCTGCATCGGGTTGGCCAGGCGCACGCTCGGGTAATCCTCGGGCAGTTGCTGCGCGGCTTCGGCGAGCAGCGCCAGGCTGGAATCGCCGCTGCACAGGATCACCAGCTCGGCGGGGGTTTGTCCGAGGTCGGCAATGTTGTCGTCCGACACGAAACCGCCGGGCTGGGTCCTGAGCAGGTGCATGGCTTAAACGCTGAGCGCGGCGCGCAGTTGCGCTTCGAGTTGAGCGGCATCCAGTTCCTGACCGATCAACACCAGACGCGTCACGCGCGCCTCATCGGCGCCCCATTGACGGTCGAAGTGCTTGTCGAAACGCGTGCCCACGCCCTGGATCAGCAGGCGCATCGGCTTGTTCGGGATCGCCGCGAAACCTTTGACCCGCAGGATGCCGTGTTGAACCACCAGTTGCGTCAATGCGTCGAGCAGCAGGCTTTCGTCAGCTTGCGGCAGCTCGATGGAAATCGAGTCGAATGCGTCGTGATCGTGGTCATCGTGATCGTCATCGCCTTCACCGTGGTGGTGATCGTGATGGCTGTGGCGGCTGTCGATGTGTTCTTCGGAACCGGTGCCGAGGCCGATCAACACGTCCAGCGGCAGACGACCATTGCTGGCTTCGATGATTTTCACGGCCGGCGGCAGTTCTTCGGCGACTTCCAGACGGACGCGCGCGAGGTCTTCAGGGCTGGTCTGGTCGGCCTTGTTGAGGATCACCAGGTCGGCGCTGGCCAGTTGGTCGGCGAACAGCTCGTGCAGCGGCGATTCGTGGTCCAGGTTCGGATCGAGTTTGCGCTGGGCGTCGACCTGATCCGGGAACGCGGCGAAGGTGCCAGCGGCCACGGCCGGGCTGTCGACCACGGTGATCACCGCGTCAACGGTGCAGGCGCTGCGGATTTCCGGCCATTGGAAGGCTTGTACCAGCGGTTTTGGCAGGGCCAGGCCCGAGGTTTCGATCAGGATGTGGTCAAGGTCGCCGCGACGCGCGACCAGTTCGCGCATCACCGGGAAGAATTCTTCCTGCACCGTGCAGCAAAGGCACCCGTTGGCCAGTTCGTAGACGCGGCCGGTGGCTTCTTCTTCGGTGCAGCCGATGGTGCATTGTTTGAGGATTTCACCGTCGATACCCAGCTCGCCGAACTCGTTGACGATCACCGCGATGCGGCGGCCCTGGGCGTTGTCGAGCATGTGCCGCAGCAAGGTGGTTTTGCCCGAGCCGAGGAAGCCAGTGACGATGGTGACGGGGAGTTTGGCCAGTGTTTTCATCGGATGCCCTTTGGCAAGGTGGCGGGCATACGGGACGAGACCGGTAACGCGAGTGCGTGCCTGGAGAGTTCGCCACCGGATCACCCCGCCCGGTTGAAAGTGAGAATCTGTGACGAGGCAGGTCTCCTGGCTGACGGTGTTCGGGCCTTGGCCCGGTATTCGCTGCGCCTTCCCGCTGGCTCTGGATGGAGTTGGCAGTGGCGTGGCAGCGAACAGCACCGTTCACAGTTGCGGGGGCAGCCGCGGCTTGGACCGCGTTCCCTTCTTAGCTTCGGCGTGGGCCGAAGAACCTCGAAAGCGCAAGGCTACGCATGGGTTCGTGATGGGTCAATGGGAGGTTGGTTTTGGGGGCATATCCGTTGCTGCGGTTATGGCCACCTAGGGTTCCGCCCTTACGGCGGGTCACTTTTTCCAAACGCCGAAAAAGTAACCAAAAAGGCTGAGCCCCGGCGTACGGCACTTCGCCTAGGCTCAGTGTTCCCTCGCTACGGTGTCCACCAGGGGGCATCGCCTACGGTTTGCTTCGCTGCACCTCCTCTCGATGTATGCGGCTTCGCCGCACGGCGCTACGCGCCTACCCCCTGATGGACACCTTCGCTCGGCCTGCCGAAGGGGCTAAAGATCAAAAGCTAGAGCCAGAGCCAGAGCTAGAGCAAAGGCCAGATCAAGAGCCCCCTCACCCTAGCCCTCTCCCGGAGGGAGAGGGAACTGATCGGGGTGTTTGGAAGAGATACGCCGACGTGCGATACCGCGTTGAACTCAGGCTTTGAAAAGCACAAAAATCGGCCCCCTCTCCCTCTGGGAGAGGGTTGGGGTGAGGGCCCGCCCCACCACAAAACCAAAGCCAAACACCCCAAGCGCCCCACCACAAAACCAAAGCCAAACACCCCAAGCTCCCCACCACTCAAAACGATGAGCGTTAGCTCGAGTACCGCTTTTGATCGCAGGGCCCGTCGGCAGGCTGAGTGGAGGGATTGATCCGGGGGTGGGAGCGCAGCGACCGTTTGGCGAAGCCAAACACATCGAGAGGAGGTGCAGCGAAGCAAACCGTAGGCGATGCCCCCGGATCAATCCCGGAGCGAAGGAACCCCGAGCCTAAGCGAGGGGCCGTACGTCAGGGTTAGAGACCTTTTGGTTACTTTTGGGGCGTTTGCCAAAAGTGACCCGCCGTAAGGGCGGAACCCTAAGCAGCCATAACCGCAGCAACGGATCTGCCCCCAATCCCAATCCCAATCCCAATTGACTCAAATCCCCCGCCCATGCTCTCCTACACAACTTGTTACGGGTGCCCCTCACAGGGTGAAACGGGAAACCGGTGAATCATGTGCTTTACTCTAAAGCCATGTCAGTCCGGTGCTGCCCCCGCAACGGTAAACGAGCGAAGCGTCAGATCCACTGTGCCCACGGGCATGGGAAGGTGACGCTTGCAGGTCGGCAGACAGCCACCCCTCGTGAGCCCGGAGACCGGCCCGCAACACACAGTGCGCGATATCGCCACTGAACCTGACAAACCCGCGGTGGGCGGGCGCTGTTCGAACCTCTGCGTGCGCGGCCGCAGGGGTTTTCATGCGCTCTATTCACCCGCTGACACTCCAGAGGGAAGCGCCATGTCGATCATCAGCAGCACCGGCAGCAATTCGGACAAGATCTCCAGCACCACCACCCTGAGCCAACGCCTGACCGCCGCCGTCTGCGCGTCGATCCTCGGTGCGTGCCTGGTGTATTTCGCCGGTTTCTCGCACATCGAAGCGGTGCACAACGCTGCTCACGATACCCGCCACAGCGCTGCGTTTCCGTGCCACTGAGACCTGACGACATGATCAAGCGTATTGCGCAGACCGCAGGTTTCACCGGCCTTCTGGCTGCCCTGCTCCTGACCTTGCTGCAAAGCTTCTGGGTATCACCGCTGATTCTGCAGGCCGAAACCTTCGAGAAAGCCGAACCGGTTGCCGAAGTTCACGAACACGCTGCCGGCACCGCCGCCCACACCCACGATGCCGAAGCCTGGGAGCCGGAAGACGGCTGGCAGCGCGTGGTGTCCACCACCGGTGGCAATCTGGTGGTTGCCGTGGGTTTTGCCCTGATGCTCGCGGGCCTGTATACCCTGCGTGCGCCGACCAAAACCTCGCAAGGCCTGCTCTGGGGCCTGGCCGGTTATGCGACTTTCGTGCTTGCACCGACCCTGGGCCTGCCACCTGAGCTGCCGGGCACCGCCGCCGCGGATCTGGCCTCGCGTCAGATGTGGTGGATCGGCACCGCCGCTTCCACCGCTGTCGGTCTGGCCCTGATTGCGTTCAGCCGTCACTGGCTGATGAAGATCCTCGGCGTGGCGATCCTTGCCGTGCCGCACGTGATCGGCGCGCCGCAACCGGAAGTGCACTCGATGCTCGCCCCGGAAGCCCTCGAAGCTCAGTTCAAAATCGCTTCGCAGTTGACCAACGTCGCGTTCTGGTTGGCCCTGGGCCTGATCAGCGCGTGGTTGTTCCGCCGCAAAAGCGAAGGTCAGTACCAGGCATGACCGATGACAGCGCAGCGCCGACCTTCGTGGTCGGCCTGGGCTGCCAGCGCGGCTGCCCGGCCAGCACGCTGCGCGCCTTGCTTGATCAGGCATTACAGGCACATCGAATTGATCTGGAGAAGGTCAAGGCGCTGGCCAGCATCGACCTCAAGCGCGACGAACCTGGCCTGCAGGAACTCGCCGCCCAACTGGCGCTGCCGTTGCTGTATTTCAGCAGCGAAGAACTGGCCAGTTATCAGCAACGACTGAGCCATCATTCACAGATTGCCTTCGAACGCACCGGTTGCTACGGCGTAGCGGAAAGTGCCGCGCTGGCGCTCGCCGAACAGTTGATAAGCGGCCCGGCAAAACTGCTGATACCCCGGCAAAAATACGCCCAGGCAACTCTGGCGTTGGCCGGCGCGGCGTAAATTCCCGATAATCCATGCTTTCGATCATGAGCATTCTTCATCTGAAGCGCTTGTGAAGCACCGCCCTGCCCCTTTTTTACAGGATCCAACGATGACCGTTTACTTCATCGGCGCCGGCCCCGGCGACCCGGAATTGATCACTGTCAAAGGCCAGCGGCTGATCCGCAGTTGCCCGGTGATCATCTACGCAGGTTCGCTGGTGCCGACGGCGGTGCTGGAAGGTCATTGCGCGGAAACCGTGGTCAACAGCGCCGAACTGCACCTGGAACAGATCATCGACCTGATCAAGACCGCCCATGCCAAGGGCCAGGACGTGGCGCGGGTGCATTCGGGCGATCCGAGCCTGTATGGCGCGATTGGCGAGCAGATTCGTTATTTGCGCGAGCTGGATATTCCGTTCCAGATCATTCCCGGCGTAACCGCCACCGCCGCGTGCGCCGCGCTGTTGGGCGCTGAACTGACCCTGCCGGATATCTCGCAAAGCGTGATTTTGACCCGATATGCGGACAAGACTGCGATGCCGGTTGGCGAAGAGCTCGGCAATCTGGCGCAGCACGGAGCGACCATGGCGATTCATCTGGGGGTCAATCATCTGGAGAAAATCCTGGCTGAGCTGCTGCCGCATTACGGCGCGGATTGCCCGATTGCGGTGATTCACCGGGCGACGTGGCCGGATCAGGACTGGGCGGTCGGGACGCTGGAGGATATTGCCGCGAAGGTTGCCGCCAAGGGGTTTCGGCGTACGGCGTTGATTCTGGTTGGGCGGGTGTTGGGTAGCGATCACTTTAGCGAGTCGTCGCTGTATCGCGCGGGGCATGCACATCTTTACCGCCCATGACGGCCCCATCGCGAGCAGGCTCGCTCCCACAATAGACCGCATTTCCCTGTGGGAGCGAGCCTGCTCGCGATTTGGGACGCTGAATTTCTGGCATAAAAAAACGGCGCTCACGGGGCGCCGTTTTTTCATGCCGCAGCGAACACCTTAGTAGTAGGCGTTTTCTTTCTGCGTGTGGTCGGTCACGTCGCGAACGCCCTTGAGCTCCGGAATGCGCTCGAGCAAGGTGCGCTCGATGCCTTCCTTCAGGGTCACATCCGCCTGGCCGCAGCCCTGGCAACCGCCGCCGAACTGCAACACGGCAATGCCGTCTTCAACCACATCGATCAGGCTGACCTGACCGCCGTGGCTGGCCAGCCCCGGGTTGATTTCGGTTTGCAGGTAATAGTTGATGCGCTCGTTGATCGGGCTGTCGGCGTTGACCATCGGGACTTTGGCGTTTGGCGCCTTGATGGTCAGCTGGCCGCCCATGCGGTCGGTGGCGTAGTCGACGACGGCATCATCGAGGAACGCTTCGCTGAACGAGTCGATGTAAGCGGTGAAGCTTTTCAGCCCAAGCGCCGTATCTTCAGGTTTCTCTTCGCCCGGCTTGCAGTAGGCAATGCAGGTTTCGGCGTACTGGGTGCCAGGCTGGGTGATGAAAACGCGGATGCCGATGCCCGGGGTGTTCTGCTTGGAGAGCAGATCGGCCAGGTAATCATGGGCGGCGTCGGTAATGGTAATAGCGGTCATGGAAACTCCTCGCAGGCTTGGGGCGGAGTTTACGCCAATCGGCGCGCGGCACAAAGTCCTAGTATTTACGTAGGAATAGTTCGCAAATCGGCTAAGCGCCACGTTCGCCGTCAATCCGTGCTTTAAGCCACTGATAACTGCGCTTTTCCACCCATTCGTAGCTCAGCCAAGAACCGATAACGATGGCCAGCGCACAGACAACAAACATCAAATACGGGTTGATCCCATAGCGTCGGGCCAGATAACCGCCAGCCGACAGCACCAGCACATGCATCAGATACACCGAGTACGAACAGTCGCCCAGCAGCTTGAGCAGCCTGTTGCGCTCGACATGGCGTTCCAGCGCCAAACTGGCCATGACCAGCACCGCACTGGGCACGCCCCAATTCAGCAACCGGGGATCGGGCGGCAAGTAATAGATCGCCAGCAACGCCGCCCCGATCCCCAGCAACGGCAGCCAGAGCGCCGGTCCGATCCAGCCGCGGCGATAGAACATGCCGATACTGATCCCGAGCAGGAACTCATAAACGATGTCCGAGCGATAAAACTCGCTGACCCAGCCAAATCCGGTCCAGGCCTGGCACACCGCAAACAGCAGCGCCGCGACCACCAGCAAGCGCACCTGCAACCGAAACAACAGCGCCCAGGCGAACAACACGTAAAACAGCATCTCGTAATTCAGTGTCCAGCCGACATTCAGGGTCGGGTAGATCCCGTAGCCGCCGGGGTTTTCGGTCGGGATAAACAGCAACGACAGCAGCAAATGACTCCAGTCCACCGTCTGATCCGGCAGCAACGGCCGGGCGAATACCACCAACAAAGCCATCAGCACGGTGTAGAGCCAATACGCCGGGACAATCCGGAAAAGTCGATACAGCAGAAACCGCGCGGGCGGCAGCGCCTTGCCTTCGCTGGACAGGAAAATCACCAGCCCGCTGATCACGAAAAAGATATCGACGCCCACGGCGCCCTTGTCGATGAACAGCTGACCTATCGGCCCCCGCGCCTCGAAGTCGAAGAAAATCTGCATGAAGTGATGGCAGACCACCGCCCACGCGGCGAGCGCTCGCAGGGCCTGCACTGAAATCAACATCGATGGCGCTCCCGATCCCGTACTTCACAGGATTGGGACAACCGCCATCGCTCAAACGATCAAAGATTCTCGTACCGGTTCATGTCCAGCACGCCCTCTTCCACCGGCTCGGTTTCGTGGATGTACTGGCTCAAATCGTGGAAATAGAACCAGAACTGCGGATGACTGCGGCGAATCCCCCAGCGCTCGACGACTTTCTCGAACTGCGCCGCGTCCTTTGCCCCTTCCATCGCATCGACAAACGCCGGCACCTGGTCTGCCGGAACGTTGAACATGAAATTCGGGTAGCTGCTGAGCACGCCCGGGTAGATCGTCAGCGTGTCCAGCCCCGGCTGATAGCGCAGCGATTCGCCGAGCAGGAACGCCACGTTGCTGTGGGCGCGGTTGCGCAGCAGGCTGTAGACCTCGCGCTTGCCGCTGCGGGTTTCAACCCGGAGCATGGTGGCTTCCGGCAATTGATCGATCACTTTCAGGCCCGCCGCCGGGCGCGAAGTCAGGCGGCTCAGCGCCTGTTCGGCGTTTTGCAGCGCCGGGTCGATGTTCGGGCGCGAGCAGTAGGCGTCTTCGCAACGGTTGATCGGATCCGGACGCGCGTTGAGATCGCCGTAGCGCGCCAGCAATTGCATGGCGAAATCGCGTTTCGGGTCCTTCTCGTCGAGTTTCAGCGCGGTCGGCTTGTCATCGTCTATGGCTTCGTAATCGAGCCACATCTTGAACTGGCCGCTGCTCTGGTACCAATCGTCGAGGTAGCCTTCGCGGGAATCAGCAGGCATCAGGCGCAGGAAGTTCTGTTCGGCGCCGTTGCGGATCAGGTCGAAATACAAGCGCGTTTGCGCCTGATGGGAGACGTTGCCGAACACATCGAAATTCACTGCCAACTGATAATAGGTGCGCTCCAGCAGCGGATAGTCGAACAGCCACATAGTCTGCGGCACTTCGCCGATCAGGCCTTTGGTCACCGAAGCGCTGTCGAAGTGGCGGAAGATGCTGAGCAAGGCGTTGTCGTTGCCGGCCCACAGGGTCGACCAGCTCGGCGCCGGCAGATCCGCATAGCTGTCACGGCGCAGGGCTTCGTATTGGTTTCGCTTGTTGCGGTAGTTGTGCCACAGGCTCAGGACACTGCCGACATCGTCGTTCTGCCCCGGCATGGCCAGCAACGGCGTGGCCTGGCCGCGATAGTTCGGGTCGGTGATGTACAGGTCGTGTTCCGGGGCCTGGAACAGCGCCCAGAAGTTGTCGCGGATCACGTCGGTTGCGATCTGCCCACGGCACACCGGGCCACGAATGAAGGTGCGCACGAAGTATTCGGCATTATCGAGCATGAACTGATAACGCGCCTGCGCCGGAATCGCCTCGAAAGTCGCAAAAGGGTTGGCCCGGCTCTGCGGCCCGTAGCCCGGCAAGGCATTGACCTGCCAGTTGCCGTTGTAGAACAGGCTTTTGACCCGCGCCATCTTCGCCGCGCTCAGCGGATAAGTGATGTGGGTCTTGTGCACGATCACACCCTGCACCGGCCACAGGCGGTAATACACCTGAGTGCCCGGATCGTCATTTGGGCGACGGGTGGCGATCAGGTCGATCGGCTGACCGGTCGGCGTGCGCGAACGCACCCACTGGAAGTAATGCCCCGGCTCGCCATCCTTGAAATAGATGTGCGCCAGGAACCAGTGCTCGAACAGCCAGCGCCCGACCAGACTTTCCCGCGCGCCAGGCTGGTTGAGCAGATTTTCCCACTGGACGATCTGCATCGCCTCCTTGGCGCTTGGCGCCAGGCCTTGCTCATCGATCGGTGCGCCGGAAGCGAGCCAACGTTGCAGTGTCTGATATTGCTGATCGGTCAGCCCGGTCACCGCCAGCGGCATGCCCTCTTTCGGATGGGCGCCGGCATAGCCTTCGAACTCGGCGGGCATCGCGCACAGGTTTTCGCGGTTGAGACCCAGCACAATGTCTTGCGGCAGTTTGGCGTTGGGGGTCAGCGGCGTTTTGTGTCCCAGCTCCAACATGCGCGCCATCAGTGCGGCCTGGCTGCCCTGGGCGTCGAGCACCGAGTAGAAGTCTTTCTGCTGCCAGGCCCGTTTGCCGAAGGCGTCATAGAACAGCCGCGTGGTCGGCGCCGCCTGGGTGCGTTCGCCATCGTAGACCGGCATCTTGCTCGCGCCCCGCGCTGCGCCTTCACCGCTGCCCAGGTTGAGCTGACAGGCAGAGTCGTAGCACGCATGGCAGGCCACGCACTTTTCGGTGAAGATCGGCTGGATGTCTCGGGTGTAGGAAATAGAAGAAGAAATAGCGGGACTTTGCGCCGCCGCGCCAAAGCTTAAAAACAGCAATGCAATGCTGATGACGCGGTACGACATGTCCCTGACCCTGATCCTGAAGAAAAACGCCGCGATTCTACCGTTATGACGCTCGTACCAACATGAGCGATATTCATGCAAAAGCGTCACATGCTCTAAAACCGCACAGGTTTGTTATGATCCCGGCCCTTCGTCATGGTCTTTTTCGAGTAGCCCCAATGTCCGATCGCAGCGTCCGCCTTCAAGCTCTCAAGCAAGCTCTCAAAGAGCGCATCCTGATTCTCGACGGCGGCATGGGCACGATGATCCAGAGCTACAAGCTCGAAGAGCAGGATTATCGCGGCAAACGCTTTGCCGACTGGCCGAGCGACGTCAAGGGCAACAACGATCTGTTGGTGCTGACCCGCCCGGACGTGATCGGCGGCATCGAGAAAGCCTACCTGGACGCCGGCGCCGACATCCTCGAGACCAACACCTTCAACGCCACGCAGATTTCCATGGCCGACTACGGCATGGAAGAACTGGTCTACGAACTCAACGTAGAAGGCGCCCGCCTGGCGCGCAAGGTCGCCGACGCGAAAACCCTCGAGACCCCGGACAAGCCGCGTTTCGTCGCCGGTGTTCTGGGCCCGACCAGCCGCACCTGCTCGCTGTCGCCGGACGTCAACAACCCGGGCTATCGCAACGTTACCTTCGATGAACTGGTGGAAAACTACACCGAGGCCACCAAAGGCCTGATCGAAGGCGGCGCCGACCTGATCCTGATCGAAACCATCTTCGACACTCTCAACGCCAAAGCCGCGATCTTTGCCGTGCAAGGCGTGTTCGAAGAACTGGGCTTCGAGTTGCCGATCATGATTTCCGGCACCATCACCGACGCCTCCGGCCGTACCCTGTCGGGCCAGACCACCGAAGCGTTCTGGAACTCCGTGGCCCACGCCAAACCGATTTCGGTCGGCCTGAACTGCGCCCTCGGTGCCCGCGAACTGCGTCCGTACCTGGAAGAGCTGTCGGACAAGGCCAGCACTCACGTATCCGCTCACCCGAACGCCGGTCTGCCGAACGAATTCGGCGAGTACGACGAACTGCCGGTGGACACCGCCAAGGTCATCGAAGAGTTCGCCCAGAGCGGTTTCCTCAACATCGTCGGCGGTTGCTGCGGCACCACGCCGGGCCACATCGAAGCCATCGCCAAAGCAGTTGCCGGCTATGCGCCGCGGCAGATTCCGGACATTCCCAAGGCTTGCCGTCTGTCGGGCCTGGAGCCGTTCACCATCGATCGCAGCTCGCTGTTCGTCAACGTCGGCGAGCGGACCAACATCACCGGTTCCGCGAAATTCGCCCGCCTGATCCGTGAAGACAACTACACCGAAGCCCTGGAAGTCGCCCTGCAGCAGGTCGAGGCCGGCGCCCAGGTGATCGACATCAACATGGACGAAGGGATGCTCGATTCGAAGAAGGCCATGGTGACCTTCCTCAATCTGATTGCCGGCGAGCCGGACATCTCCCGCGTGCCGATCATGATCGACTCCTCGAAATGGGACGTGATCGAAGCCGGCCTCAAATGCATCCAGGGCAAGGGCATCGTCAACTCGATCAGCATGAAAGAAGGCGTCGAGCAGTTCATCCATCACGCCAAACTGTGCAAGCGCTACGGCGCCGCCGTGGTGGTGATGGCGTTCGACGAAGCCGGCCAGGCCGACACCGAAGCGCGCAAGAAAGAGATCTGCAAACGCTCCTACGACATTCTGGTCAATGAAGTCGGCTTCCCGCCAGAAGACATCATCTTCGACCCGAACATCTTCGCCGTGGCAACCGGCATCGAAGAACACAACAACTACGCTGTGGACTTCATCAACGCCTGTGCCTACATCCGTGACGAGCTGCCGTACGCCCTGAGCTCCGGCGGCGTGTCCAACGTGTCGTTCTCGTTCCGCGGCAACAACCCCGTGCGCGAGGCGATCCACTCGGTGTTCCTGCTGTACGCGATCCGCGCTGGCCTGACCATGGGCATCGTCAACGCCGGTCAGTTGGAGATCTACGACCAGATCCCGCAGGAACTGCGCGACGCCGTTGAAGACGTGATCCTCAACCGCACGCCGGAAGGCACCGACGCCCTCCTCGCCATCGCCGACAAGTACAAGGGCGATGGCAGCGTCAAGGAAGCCGAGACCGAAGAATGGCGCAGCTGGGACGTCAACAAGCGTCTGGAGCACGCGCTGGTCAAGGGCATCACCACCCACATCGTCGAAGACACCGAAGAATCCCGTCAGTCCTTCGCTCGCCCGATCGAAGTGATCGAAGGCCCGCTGATGTCCGGCATGAACATCGTCGGTGACCTGTTCGGCGCCGGCAAAATGTTCCTGCCGCAGGTGGTGAAATCCGCCCGCGTGATGAAACAGGCTGTGGCGCACCTGATTCCGTTCATCGAACTGGAAAAGGGCGACAAGCCGGAAGCCAAGGGCAAGATCCTGATGGCCACGGTGAAGGGCGACGTGCACGACATCGGCAAGAACATCGTCGGCGTGGTACTGGGTTGCAACGGCTATGACATCGTCGACCTGGGCGTGATGGTGCCGGCCGAGAAGATCCTGCAGGTGGCCAGGGAGCAGAAGTGCGACATCATCGGCCTGTCCGGCCTGATCACCCCGTCGCTGGATGAAATGGTCCATGTGGCCCGCGAGATGCAGCGCCAGGACTTCCACCTGCCGCTGATGATCGGCGGCGCGACCACCTCCAAGGCGCACACGGCGGTGAAGATCGAGCCCAAGTACAGCAACGACGCGGTGGTCTACGTGACCGACGCCTCCCGCGCCGTGGGCGTGGCGACGCAGTTGCTGTCCAAGGAACTGAAGGCCGGCTTCGTCCAGAAGACCCGCGAAGAGTACATCGACGTCCGCGAGCGCACCGCCAACCGCAGCGCCCGCACCGAGCGCCTGAGCTACGCCGCCGCGATCGCCAAGAAGCCGCAGTTCGACTGGGCCACTTACACCCCGGTCAAACCGACCTTCACCGGCACCCGCGTGCTGGACAATATCGACCTCAACGTCCTGGCCGAGTACATCGACTGGACGCCGTTTTTCATCTCCTGGGATCTGGCCGGCAAGTTCCCGCGCATCCTCGAAGACGAAGTGGTCGGTGAAGCGGCGACCTCGCTGTACAAGGACGCCCGCGAGATGCTGACCAAGCTGATCGACGAGAAGCTGATCAGCGCCCGTGCGGTATTCGGCTTCTGGCCGGCCAATCAGGTGCACGATGACGATATCGAGTTGTACGGCGATGACGGCAAGCCGATGGCGCGCCTGCATCACCTGCGTCAGCAGATCATCAAGACCGACGGCAAGCCGAACTTCTCCCTGGCCGACTTCGTCGCGCCGAAGGACAGCGAAGTGACCGACTATGTCGGTGGTTTCATCACCACCGCCGGGATCGGTGCCGAAGAAGTGGCCAAGGCTTATCAGGACGCTGGCGACGATTACAACTCGATCATGGTCAAGGCCCTGGCCGACCGTCTGGCCGAGGCCTGCGCCGAGTGGCTGCACCAGCAGGTGCGTAAGGAGCACTGGGGTTACGCCAAGGATGAAGCCCTCGACAACGAGGCGCTGATCAAAGAGCAGTACTCCGGCATCCGCCCTGCTCCCGGCTACCCCGCGTGCCCGGATCACACCGAGAAGGCCACGCTGTTCGCCCTGCTCGACCCTGAGGCCCAGGAAATGCGCGCCGGTCGCAGCGGCGTGTTCCTCACCGAGCACTACGCGATGTTCCCGGCGGCAGCGGTCAGCGGCTGGTATTTCGCCCATCCGCAGGCGCAGTACTTCGCGGTGGGCAAGGTCGACAAGGATCAGGTGCAGAGCTACACCTCGCGCAAAGGCCAGGAACTGAGCCTGACCGAACGCTGGCTGGCGCCGAATCTGGGTTACGACAACTAATCCCGCTTCACGCGACGACACCCTGTGGGAGCCTGTTGGCTCCCACAGTTATTTCTGCGGCCTGAAAACGGTTGGCTATGCTTGTCTGACACACACGGCAGACGGGGGATTTATGGACGATCCAGTCGACAACAAGCCACCGACGTTCTGGCAGATGCTGCATAGCGTCATGGCGGCGGCGTTCGGGGTGCAGAGCGGCAAGAACCGGGCGAGGGACTTCACCCACGGCAAGCCCAGCCATTTCATCTTTTTGGGTATCGCGTTCACGGCGGTGTTCGCTCTGACGCTGTTTGGCATTGTGCAACTGGTGGTGCATCTGGCGGGCGTCTGACGGCCCTAGTGCATCAGGGTCTGCAGATTGAACGGGTAGCGATACGACACCGGGCGCCCTTTCGCCGAGAGCTTGCGAAATTGCACGCCGTAGTCCGGTGAGGCGCCCATTGCAAGGATTCGGCGGGCATGATCCCTGTCGATCAGTTGCAGCAACGGAATCTGCCGATCCCGGCCGCCATACTGATTCAGATCGACGCCTTGCGCGTGATCATGCAGCTCGACCAGTGCCCAGCCACCCAGGGTGAAATGCCCGCCGAGCAACGCGCTCAGGCGCCCGTCGACCACCGCCTGCAATGCTTCGGGCGAGGTGTTGACCGCGCTGAACAGCACGTCCTTGCCCGGCACCTTGCCGGCCTCGGACGCGGCACGCATCACGCCGAAGGCCATTTCATCATTGGCTGCCCATACCAATGAAACGTTGGGATAGCGGACCAGCAACTGCTTCGCCTGCTCGTAAGCCCGCTGCTGGGTCCAGCCGCCATAGACCAGTTGCCGCAAACGCACCTGCGGATTCTCCGCCAGGGCCCGCTGCATGCCCTTTTCGCGCAATTGCGCCGATGGCGTGATCTTGAGGCCGGAAAACGCCAGCAGATCGATGCTTTCACCGGGCGCCACGGGCGGATGCAGGCGGATCAGTTCTTTCATCATCAGATAGCCGCCCTCCTCGTCGTTAGGCACCAGACTGCCGACGCGGTCCGCGCGCTCAGTCACCAACGCCTGCTGATTGGGCGTCAGTGCCGAATTGACGATAAAGAGCTTCACGCCGCTGCCGTTGGCCATGCGCAGAATCTGCGGCGCCACGTACTGTTCGTTGACGAACACCAGATAATCCGGGCGCTCAGGCCCCTGCAGGGCCAATCGCGCCTGCGCCAGGGTCAGTTCCGGCTGGCGCTGGGCGTAGAGGATGCGCAGGTCGATGCCCAGATCCCGGGCGGCAGCCTGCATGAATTGCGAATAGCTGACCCAGAATGCTTCCTGCGTCGAGCCCGGATTCAGGAACAGCACCGACTCCGCACGCGCGCAGGTACCGAAAACCGCGCCGAACAGCAGCAGGCTGAGGTGGAAAAACTTGAACATGAATCATCCGGGCCCAAGGAAAAATGGCCGCGCATTATAGCCATTGATCACCTGGCCTTTGGCGCTTGATCCCGCCTTTTGTCCGACAATCGTCGCAAGCGGGGCCCGGACGAGTCGTTTTACTGATGGCTGACCCAGAATACCGCCGTTCCAACGACCAGAATGATCAGGAACAGAATCGCCCAGGCATCGACGCTGCTATCGCTTTTCCTTGCTTTGGTTGGGTTGCTCATTGCATCGCCTCTTGTCGGTTTTATCGGTGATTGCAGAAAGACTCGACCACAGTTAAGACGATGATTGTCCGCACGACAAATGTGGTTTAGTTGACAGTGATTCTTGTTAGGCGATTTGGTTCTTTACATATACTCAAACATCACTTTTGCGCATAACTGCAAACGGGTATATTGCCCCGGCTCCGTCAGGGAGTGCGCGGCCGTGCGCGCAGAATTGCAGAGGAACCATCGGACTCCAGCAAGCGAAAACGCAGCGTTTTCCGAGTGGCCAAAGCCTGAGAACAGGACTTATATGTACGTATACGACGAGTACGATCAGCGGATCATCGAGGACCGCGTCAAGCAGTTCCGTGATCAGACCCGACGCTATCTGGCAGGTGAGCTGAGCGAAGAAGAATTCCGCCCCCTGCGCCTGCAGAATGGCCTGTACATCCAGCGTTTCGCGCCGATGTTGCGAGTGGCGGTGCCTTACGGCCAACTGACCTCGCGTCAGGTGCGCATGATGGCCAAGATCGCCCGCGACTATGACAAGGGCTACGCCCACATCAGTACGCGGCAGAACGTGCAGTTCAACTGGCCGGCGGTCGAAGACATCCCGGACATCCTCGCCGAACTGGCCACTGTGCAGATGCACGCCATCCAGACCAGCGGCAACTGCCTGCGCAACGTCACTACCGACCAGTTCGCCGGTGTTGCAGCCGACGAGTTGATCGACCCGCGTCCGTGGTGCGAAATCGTTCGTCAGTGGACCACGTTCCACCCGGAATTCGCTTACCTGCCACGCAAGTTCAAGATCGCCGTCAACGGTTCGACCTCCGACCGTGCGGCCATCGAAGTCCACGACATCGGCCTTGAGCCGGTACACAACGCTGCCGGTGAACTCGGTTTCCGTGTGCTTGTCGGCGGTGGTCTGGGTCGTACCCCGGTGGTCGGTGCGTTCATCAACGAGTTCCTGCCATGGCAGGACCTGTTGAGCTACCTCGACGCGATCCTGCGGGTGTACAACCGCTACGGCCGTCGTGACAACAAATACAAGGCGCGGATCAAGATCCTCGTCAAGGCGCTGACGCCGGAAGTCTTCGCTCAGAAAGTCGATGCAGAGATGGAACACCTGCGCGGCGGCCAGACCACGCTGACCGAAGCCGAAGTGCATCGTGTGGCCAAACATTTCGTCGACCCGGACTACAAGGCGCTGGAAAACCAGACCGCCGAACTGGCTGCCCTCGACAAAGAGCATCCGGGCTTCGCCCGCTGGCGCACCCGCAATACCCTGGCACACAAGAAGCCGGGCTATGTGGCCGTGACCCTGTCCCTGAAGCCGACCGGCGTTGCACCGGGTGACATCACCGACAAGCAGCTCGACGCCGTCGCCGACCTGGCCGACCGCTACAGCTTCGGTCAACTTCGCACTTCCCACGAGCAGAACATCATTCTGGCCGACGTCGAGCAGAGCCAGCTGTTCACCCTGTGGGGCGAGCTGCGCGAGCAAGGTTTCGCCACGCCGAACATCGGCCTGCTGACCGACATCATCTGCTGCCCTGGCGGTGATTTCTGCTCGCTGGCCAACGCCAAGTCGATCCCGATCGCCGAATCGATCCAGCGCCGCTTCGACGACCTGGACTACCTGTTCGACATCGGTGAACTGGACCTGAACATCTCCGGCTGCATGAACGCCTGCGGTCACCACCACGTCGGCCACATCGGCATCCTCGGTGTGGACAAGAAAGGTGAAGAGTTCTACCAGGTCTCGCTCGGCGGCAGCGCCAGCCGTGATGCCAGCCTGGGCAAGATCCTCGGCCCTTCCTTCGCCCAGGAAGACATGCCGGACGTGATCTCCAAACTGATCGACGTGTACGTGGAACAGCGCACCGAAGACGAGCGTTTCATCGACACCTACCAGCGTATTGGCATCGACCTCTTCAAGGAACGCGTCTATGCAGCGAATCATTAAGAACAACGAGGTCGTCGACGAAACCTGGCACCTGCTGCCCAAGGATTTCAACATCGACGAAATCAGCAACTGCGACGACCTGATCGTCCCGCTGCAGCTGTGGCGTGAACACGCCCGCATGCTCAAGGCCCGCGATGGCGGTCTGGGTGTGTGGCTGGATGCCGACGAAGAAGCCGAAGAAATCGGTGACGACGTGAACGAGTTCCAGGTGATTGCCCTGAACTTCCCGGCGTTCACCGATGGCCGCAACTACTCCAACGCCCGCCTGCTGCGTGACCGCTACGGTTTCAAAGGTGAACTGCGGGCGATTGGTG
Organism: Candidatus Pseudomonas auctus; assembly: GCF_048654275.1. Lineage (NCBI taxonomy): Bacteria > Pseudomonadati > Pseudomonadota > Gammaproteobacteria > Pseudomonadales > Pseudomonadaceae > Pseudomonas > Candidatus Pseudomonas auctus. The sequence continues at coordinate 108,563 of NZ_JBJYZK010000009.1, forward strand.
ATGTGCTGCGCGACCAGTTGTTCTACATGCGCCGTTGCGGTTTCGATGCCTTCGCCCTGCGCGCGGACAAAGACCCGTACGACGCCCTTGAAAGCCTCAAGGACTTTTCGGTGACCTATCAGGCCGCCACTGACGAACCGCTGCCGCTGTTCCGTCGCCGCTGACCGCCTGCCCCGGGCCCTTGTCGAAGGGCCCGGGGCCTCTGTTCAGTCCTGTTTCGTTCCTAATCTGTTGGGCCCCGAGGTGGCCGGCAATGGCAGCACTGGATGGCGTGCCAATGCCGCATTGGTCAGTTGCTTGCGCAACTCCAGGCTTTCATTTCTGAAGTTGTCGTAGATTGTCGTCATTTGCTGTGCGGCGGCTTCGCGAGACAGATTGGCCTGAGACTCCAGCAGGGAAAAAGCCCGCGCACAGCGATCCAGAATCTCGGCAAACACGTCCTGACGACTCGTCCACAAATACTCGGCCCAGAATTCCTGCCGGCTGATCGAGTTTGCCAATTGCGCAGTATTTTCGGCCTTGACCACCTTTTGATAGGCTTCATCGATCTGCTCATCGCTGACCTCGACGTCCAGCCGCACATTCAGCTCAGTCGGTTGCGCAGGCAGCTCCAGCCGCTCTGCCAGTCGCACCCGGTAAATCAGGTTGATATCCAGAGCCTGGCGCAAGGTCAGCGATTCCGTTCTGGCGCGACGCGCCGTTTCCAGGACAACCTGTTTTTCAAGCTCCTGCAATCGAAACAGTCCACGCAACAGACGAATCAGATCACCCTCGAGCGCCTGACTGCCGGTGCGAGCCGCTACCAAAGCCCTGAAGCACAGAACCCTGACCTCCAGATCGCTAAATAACGCAGTGGCATTGGCGGTACTCACACGCCCTTCTCTGGCCATCCGAAACAGCACACGACGCAGCCTGTCGTTTTCACAGGCGGCCTCCAGCACGTTCCATACCCGCTGCCCAAGCTGGGTGCGGGTGTGGAAATAATCGGCCGTCCCGCGCAATTGCATGAGCATCTCGAAAAAGGCCCGGGAATCGGGATCAGCCGACAGCGATAACAGGACCTCCTGCGCCCGCGCAATCTGCGTCCTCGGCAACCCGCTGACCCACCCGGCACCCTGCATATCGACAGCCGGTCGTACCGTAGCGAGGTAGTCAGGGGTGATCACACCCAGGCTGATACCTTGCACTCGCTGATAATCGGCAAGGGCCTGAAGGCTGGCCACGGACAGCGGGTTGCCGTCGATATGGGTGCCTCGATTGAGCACGGCGCGCGCCTTGAACACAGAATCCGGAACCTCGGAGATTTTGTTGTTGCGCAGATCCAGGGTTTCCAGGTGCGTGAGCGTGTCGATGTCCGCCGGCCACTGGGTGATTCCCGTATGGTGCAGATCCAGGTGGCGCAAATTGCGCATCCCTGCCAACGCGGGCACTTGGCCCAAGTCTGGATTCAGACTCAGGTTCAACGAGTGCAGGTGTGTTTTGCTACCCAGCTCCTGCGCTGCTCGTTCGCTCAGGCGAATTTCGTTGTTACTCAGATCCAGTTCTGTGAGTCCCGACATGTCCGCAACGACCTGAGGGATGCGGGTCAGTTCGTTTCCTGAAAGGTTCAGCGCTCGCAGCCGGGTAAAGTTGCGCAGAAATGCATTCAGTCCTGAACTCGCCCCCACACCACTCATCTGCAACGCCGTCACATGGGTGAAATCACCGACGACCACCGGCAGATTTCCCAGCGGGACCGCATCGAAAACAAGGTTGTACAGGTTCTCACCGGAAGGTGCGGGCGTCTGGTCTTCCTTGCGCCACGCACGCAGGATCGCCTGCGCCGCGCGCCTCTTGGTATGGAAAGGAACCCTCAGCCTCATGCCATCGCCGTCGTGATACCACGTTTCGCGATGAACCCACCGCTCAAGCGTGTCGAGGATTGTCCGGTATTCCTGACGCATGTCCTCAAGCTTTCGAATGGCCAGCACTTCGTCAGTCCCAAGCGTCGACACAAAGCGCTCAATCTGCGCCATTGAATGCGCGGGATACAGCCGTCGGGCACGGCGTATCAACACGGACGATCGATGCGGCATCGGGTGAGTGGGCGACCCCGCCTGCACAACCGATTGTTCGACTTTCCGATCCGCCAGCCCCATGGGAGACCGATAGTCGGCATGCGGAGCTTCCATTCCCAGCACCTTCGCGTAGGCCACACGTCGCCGCAGTGCCAGCGCGGTTATTTTTTCTCTCAGGCCCGTGCCATCCAGATCCGCATCGACGCCAATGGCTTTACGGCTGTGTGACGGAAGGCTTTGCCACAATGCCTGGAAAAAATTCGTCCGGGTACGCCCCGGCTGCCTGGAAACGACGGCATGGCTCGAATCCAGGCCCTGATAGCGTTCAGGGTAAGCCTCGAGCAACGCCTGATGTTCAGCGCCGTCAGCACCGATCGTGGCTCGTTGATCGGCAAATACACCCCAATCCAGTATTTCGATAAACACATCACCAGGCCAACCTGGCAAGTGCGTCAAGGTGTCGAGTATCAACATATCCGCATCGCGCCCGCTGGCGGCGTCCAGATACAACGCCTCATAGGCGCGGTTCAGACGCAGGACCTGCTGATATCGCCGTGCTTCTTCTGCCAGACGCAGCGGAACGGTACCTGCGTCAAGCTGCGCCCATTCATGCGCATCGGCATGATGCGCCAACTCGTCGGCGACGCTGGCCGACAGCCCCGGAAAGGCCTTGACGATCGGCTCGCTCCTGGAAAGTTCGCAGACGTCCGCGCGCCGAAACAGTCGATCCATCATTGCCATGCGCATGCGGGGCGCCAGCCCGGCAATGTGCATCCCGAGCAGCGCGCTCTGATTGTTGGGCTCTACGGTGGCAGAACCCAGCAGATGCAAACGCTCACTGTCACTGAGCGCTGCCAGCAACGGCGGATAAAACCGGCCGTCGCGCATCAGATCTTCATTGATTTTTACCTCGCGGGTGCCTTGGGTCCCACCGTATCGGGCCACTTCGTTGGCCATGATATCCGTCACGCTGATTGCCAGATCCCGCGGCCAGCGGCCCGTTGCTGTCAGCAAGTACAGCTGCAGTTCGGCATCGGCCAGCGGCGCGGAGGCAGCAACGGCCATCTGGTCCATGAACCGGGTGACACCGATATCCGCACGAAAGCGCCTGACCGAATCAGTCAGGATCGCCATGGGCTTGCCACGCTCGACAAACAGCCGGCGCATGGCGGCTTCGTCGATCCCGGTTGCGGCGATGATTTGTTCGGCACGAGTGTCCGAAATCTGTTCTTCACGAAAGCCCAGCCGACGGAACAGCGTCAGCGCATTCCACTCGTGAGGCAGCTCCGAGTCATGCCGCCAGGCGCCCGCACCACTGGACTCAAGCAATGGCGAATAACGTTTGGGCAATGTGGGGTTATGCACCTCCCACAGACTGGTGCCGCTCAACGGACGCACCGCGTAAGCATCGGGCCCCAAGGGCAGATAACCGTCCTTGCCGCGCCAGACCAGACCTTGTGCATCGGTCGACATACTGCTCGGCATCGACTCCTGCTGGCGGTAAGCGCTCATGTCTGGATTCCACAACCGATGCGACAGGTTGTCAGCCACCGGCACATGCTCAAGGCCCCTGATGAAATTCGACGAGCGCACGGTTTTAAAGGCTTTTCCCACCGCTACGCCGCCGGTGGCGAACCCCGCCATCAGGATCAGGTTTTCAAGCGTGTCAAACAGGCAGTCGGCGGCATGTTCCTGATCGCCGTGGGCCCAACTGTCAATGCCTTCATATATTTCGTTGAGCAACTGCAAGCCGGCCACGGCACACAGGACTTGACCCAGGACCGGGACAAATGAAAGGAAGAACAGCGCGGTGTTCAGCCCGATGGTCTTATAAGTGTCCAGCCTCGCCAGTCGGGTTTTCTCGTCTTCGTCGTCGGTCGGCACCACCAGCAGACGGGCGTCGGCGCAAACCTGCGCGGCACGGTGCTGGAAGATCGCCAGAAACAGATCCTGTTTTGCATCACCTTCAAGATCGATACCTGTCAGGGGCAGAAACGTCGTGGAGATCGGGAATTGATTCGGCTGGACTTTCAACAACCTTACATCCAGTCCTTTAAGGAACGCCGGACGATCCTTCATCGTAATGAAGCGCGAAAAAAAACGGTGGAACCGGGCGTCACGCAGACGCCCGCTCAATTCGAGTTCGAACCTCTGAAACGACGGGTATTCTTTCAACGGGTGATCCGGATCACCTGGTATATAGATCACACAGCGGTAATCGCTGTCGGCATGCTCGCTGACCGGGCCGATGAACATCGGGCCCCTGAGCGTCACGCCGAGCATTTCAAGGCTTTGAAATCCAAGTGTGTTGTTGCCCAGTTTGATCGACGGTTCCTGGTTCTTTACCGAATTCAGCATCTGATAGACATCGGGGCTGATGTAGCCGCGCATCAAAGCAATGTGCCGATCAACATCAAACTGGTCTTTCGAGTACGTTACCGAAGTAGCCTGCAGACTTGCGACTTGACTACCGCCACCAAAAAAAGTCTTCACATGTTTTTGATATTGCTCGCCAAGATCCAGAAAACGGCACAGTCTGGCGAATTCGTTGGGCCGCATCGACAACACACGACTGGATCGCCCGGTTATCTGTTCCGGAATATAAAGCAAGGAATGTTCGTGATAGTTGCTGGCCAGCGTTTCCGATAATTCGAAATTTTCGCAGGCAGCCATCAGTAAATCGCGTTTGATGGGTAATACCAGTTTCTTGCGCAGGCCCAAAAGGCTGGAGGTGGAACGCACATGCTGAAAAATCGCTCCCTCGACCTCGAAAGGTTCACCCAGTTTCTCACTCATCGCCTTGGCTAACAGCGGCGTACAGAAGCTCTGTGGAGATTTAAGTGCGCGCAGTTGCTCCAGCGCAGCATGTCGCGACTTAAAACTTTTTTTCAAACTTTCGTAGAGGTCATTGCGAACCGTCTCCGCAGACGTCAGCAACCAGGAAGGAATCTGTTTTTTATACAACTCAAAAAAGACACCTTGTTGATCAGGCGTCATGGCAGGCAAACTTGATTTACTATTTTCAACGTCCATGTTTAACAACTTTATTCTGAAGTGGACATTCAGAATAAAGTCGAAAAACCCTTGGATACAGCGCGCTTATTTGATGAGTTCGTCACTGAAAACAGCAACATTATCAAACTTTAAAATATCTATATACCGCACTGTCTTGCGTTGAAAATGCATCGCGCTCGCGGGGCGAAGACCTCGCGAGCGTGCGCAATTGTTACCAGAAACGCTGCTGGGTCAAGCGGCTCCACCAGCTCAGCAACACGCGATCCACCGAGCCGCTGGCCGCCATGCCGATACGCTCCTGCAGGCTTTTGCGTTCGGCGTAGTGCAGGTGATAAACCTCGGACTGCTTGGCGCGCTCGGCCAGGTATTCGTCGCTGGTCTTGAGTTCGTCGACCAGTTGCTTATCCAGTGCCGCGATGCCGAGCCAGACTTCACCGGTGGCGACCTCGTCGATCGCCAGCTGCGGGCGATAACGAGCGACGAAGTTCTTGAACAGCTGATGGGTAATGTCCAGGTCTTCCTGGAATTTCTCCCGGCCTTTCTCGGTGTTTTCGCCGAATACAGTGAGGGTGCGTTTGTACTCGCCGGCGGTCAGCACTTCGAAATCGATGTCATGCTTTTTCAGCAGGCGGTTGACGTTGGGCAACTGAGCCACCACGCCAATGGAACCGAGGATGGCAAACGGAGCGCTGATGATCTTCTCGCCGATGCACGCCATCATGTAGCCGCCGCTGGCCGCGACCTTGTCGATGCACACGGTCAACGGCACGCCGGCTTCACGGACGCGCGCCAGTTGCGACGAGGCCAGACCGTAGCTGTGCACCATGCCGCCGCCGCTTTCCAGGCGCAGGACCACTTCGTCCTTCGGTGTGGCCAGGGTCAGCAGCGCGGTGATCTCGTGGCGCAGACTTTCAGTGGCCGAGGCCTTGATGTCGCCGTCGAAGTCGAGCACGAACACCCGAGGTTTGGCTTCGGGTTTCTTTTTCTGTTTCTTCTCGGACTTGGCCTGGCCCTTGCGCAAGGCCTTGAGCTGATCCTTGTCGAGCAGGGTCTGCTCCAGACGCTCACGCAGGCCTTTATAGAAATCGTTGAGCTTGCTGACCTGCAACTGGCCGGCCGATTTGCGCCGGCCCTTGCTGCGCAATGCAGCAAAACTTGCCAGCACCACCAGAATGGCGATGACCAGCGTCACGGTCTTGGCCAGGAAACTGGCGTATTCAGTCAAAAACTCCACAGAGACTCCTTCAAACGATGCGCGGTCATGAAACACACGCGGGAATTGGCTCCAGCATACCCATGCACCGGCCCGTCGGCCAGCCGTGAAACCTCTGGAAACAAGGCTGGAACGGGCATTTCAAACAAGCGTATGTTTTTTCATTGACAGCTCACCGTCATCCCCATAACCTCGCCACAACCTTCAACGTACCGGGATGACGCGGACGTGGGCAGCATCTACTTGATTCGACATGGCCAGGCCTCCTTCGGTGCAGACGACTATGACGTCCTGTCGCCGACCGGTGTACGCCAGGCAGAAATCCTCGGCCGCCACCTCGCCGAACTCGGAATCAGCTTCGACCGCTGCCTGTCGGGCGATCTGCGCCGTCAGCAACACACGGCCAACAGCGCGCTGGAACAGTTCGCCGCCGTCGGCCTGCCGGTTCCGGTTCTGGAGATCGACTCGGCCTTCAACGAATTCGATGCCGACGCCGTGATCCGCGCCCTGCTCCCGGCCATGCTGCCGGAAGAGCCCGAAGCGCTGGAGATTCTGCGCAACGCCGCACAAAACCGTGGCGAGTTCCAGCGCATCTTCGCCTTGATCATCGAACGCTGGCTCGCCGGCACCTACGACACACCTGGCCTGGAAAGCTGGCTGGCTTTCGTCGAGCGGGTACAGGCCGGGCTGCAGCGGATTCTCGAACAGGCCGACAACACCCAGAAAATCGCGGTGTTCACCTCCGGTGGCACGATCACCGCCCTGCTCCACCTCATCACTCAAATGCCCGCCCGGCAGGCCTTTGAACTGAACTGGCAAATCGTCAACACCTCGCTCAACCAGCTGAAGTTCCGCGGTCGCGAGGTGGCTCTGGCTTCCTTCAACAGTCATGCGCATCTGCAACTGCTGAAGGCCCCGGAACTCATCACCTTTCGCTGAGTCCGGATTACTGTGACCCTGCTGCAATCAACCAAAAAGGATCGAACCATGACCTCCGTAGCTGATGCCGTAAAAGCAATGCAAGCCAAGTTCAACCCAGCCGCCGCTGCCGGTCTGGATCTGGTCTTCGGTTTCAACATCACTGACGAAGACAAGCAATACGCCCTGATCGTCAAAGACGGCACCTGCGACATCCAGGAAGGCGAAAACCCGGACGCCAACTGCACGCTGGTGCTGGACAGCGAAACCCTCAAAGGTATCGTCAGCGGCGAAACCGACGGCATGCAGGCTTTCATGGGCGGCAAGCTGCGCGTTGAAGGCGACATGATGCTGTCGATGAAACTGTCCGAGCTGTTTCCGGCGTAAGATCGCGGCTCCGATATTGCGGAGCCTGTCTGATAAAAAAATCCCGTACTTGTAACGGGATTTTTTTATGGTTTGAAAAAATCGGGTCGGTCAGTGCCGAGAACGTTCAGCCTCGTCCATCGCTCTGAATTCCTGTAGGTATTCAGCATCTGCTTCCTGGTCAACCGAAACCTTTCGCGCACTGTTGTTGTCGATCAGATCACCTGTCTGCGCATCCCTGCTGAAAGTGATCACAAAACGTTGCCCATCCAATTCAAGATAAAGGTTGTATAGATCAACTGGCTTGTCAGGCTGATCGAACTTGCTGACCCAATATCTGACACGTTGAGTCAATTGTGGCGGATGGTTGATCAGCGAGTCCGTATTGATTTCGGGAAAGTCATACTCGAGCGCAACCCCTGCAATCGCCACCAGATCCTCATTCATCTCTCGTGTTACAGGCAGTGGTTTGTTGCGCAGCATCGTGTCGACGCTGATTTCTGCTGGCGTCCCTGTCGTGCGCCGGCGGTACATTCCGCTTTCGAACCAGCGAGATGCATCGAAACGATTGTCTTCAGGGCTCCAGAGTCCGTAATTCATCATCACTTTTGAGGACATGTCGTCTTCCTTGCCAACCAGAAAATAGCCAATGCCTGCCACCACAAGAATCAGGGCGGTTACGGCGAAACACTTCGATAGTCGTGTTGTGGTCGTCATTTGACGGGTTTGTATTCGCATAGCTTTTTTGGAACGCCATCCGGCGTATTACCGGATCGAACGGGGTGGACAGCGCCTTCGGCATCCAGAGGATAACCAAGGGTGCTGTTGTACTGATCTCGTCCCTGAGCCTGTTTGAGCAATGCAGCATCTCTCTCCGACAAGGTTTTTTTCGGAGCAACGGGAGCGGTTTCGTGCGGTAACTGCGCTTCGGGATTTTTTTGCGCCGTTCGATGAGCAGCCAGGCGTCGCTGATAGTCACTCAGTTGTTTGCGATAAGCACGGCTCGCCGCCTTGTCGGCTTCCTGGCGGGCAGGTGCTTTCTCGACAGCCTGACGATCCTCGTCGGTTCCATAGGTCTGGTCATACAGACTGCGTCGCGGAAATGCCCACACAACGGCACCGGTCGCATTCGCCATAATCTGCGCCAGACTGCGTTCGTAGTGGGGATCCTCGTTTTCTCTCACCGTCAAATCAGCATCGATTCCCAGCCCGGTACGACAGGCGTAGGAATAGATCCTGGCTCCATAAGCGAAAGCATCGGGTGTAAACATTCGGGCCTGGGCGTCGCGCAAGCGGTAACTTTCACGCTTGTCGAGTTCATAACCAAACTCGATAGCACCCACCACGCCGTGTGAGAAGAAATCCATCTGCTTGATTTCACGCCCCCTGCGCTTGCGCGAAACCACAAAATCGACCAGTTGCGAGATATTGTCGTATTCGCGGTACTCGGCCTTATAGCGTTCCGTCACGATCTTTTTGACTTCGGCGAGAAGTTTCGGATCGTATTCATCCTTGAAGATGAGAAATGCTCTTTGCACGGAATAATTCGGTGTGGGCTCAGGATAGTTTTTTATTTGCCGTATACCCTGATTGATGAAGTTCATCATGTTGCCGCGCTGACCACGGATATTGGCCATGAAACTGATGTAGGAAGCCCCCACCACCGTCACATAATCCTGGGCGAGCGTACCTTTGACCTGAGTCGTCCCATGCTGGTCAGTGGTCTGGGCCTGTTTCTTTTTCGGTGCTGCCACGCGTCACCCTCCTTAGTAATCGATACCCAAAGCATCCAGATGCGCAGCTGCTTCCTTGCCCCATTGCACGGTTATGGAGGTCGGATTGGCGGTAAACACTCGCGCGGCATTGCCGTGGTTATCGGTGTGGCCGACCAAACGCTGGCCATCACCGGTTTCGATGCAATAAAGCATATCGGGAATGGCATCGCCGGTGTTCTCGTCCACCAACTGGAAGCGTTCGCTATGTTTAGGCACTGTAACGATCGGGGTGAAGGGAGCCTCGCCCACCTGCGTGCCGACAAAAACGTCGCCGGAGCCGGTAATGATCATTCCGCCATGGGCTGTGGCGCTGCCGAGGAAGGCGATTGGCTTGCCGTTGATCAGGATGTTGCCGATGCCCTCGGTGACGGAATCACCGCAGGCGGTGGTATCACCGACTCGCAGCACGGGCATGCCATTGATGTTCACATTGGGTGAACCGCTGGTGCTGGGGTTGGTACTGTGTCCAGTGATCGGGCAGGCATTGAGATCGCTGAGGCGCGCGGCAGGTTTTGCCATCATCTACATCCTTGTATGAGCGGAGCCGGGAAATTTACCGGATCTGCTCCGTGGGTGAAAGTCTGCCCTCCTGGCTGCCCGTTTCTGCCGTGACCGGTGTCACAAACGACGCCGCCAGCAGCTCCCGCGTATACGGGTGCCGGGCCGAATGGAATAACCCGGCCGTTTCGCCACGTTCCACCACCTCGCCATCCTTCATCACGATCAGATCGTGGGCCAGCGCGCGCACCACCGCCAGGTCGTGGCTGATGAACAGATAGGTCAGCCCGTATTCCTCCTGCAACCGGCGCAACAGCGCAACGATCTGCTTCTGCACCGTGCGATCCAGCGCCGACGTCGGCTCATCCAGCAGGATCAGATCCGGCTTGAGCACCAGCGCCCGGGCGATGGCGATGCGTTGCCGTTGCCCGCCGGAAAACTCGTGGGGATAGCGATGACGCGTCGCCGGATCGAGCCCGACCTCCTTCAGTACATTGATCACAGCCTGCTCGCGCGCCTGCGCATTCAAGTCGCTGTGCACCTGCAAACCTTCGGCAATGATCTGCTCCACACACAAGCGCGGACTCAGGCTGCCGAACGGGTCCTGAAACACCACTTGCAGGCGTTTGCGCAGCGGACGCAATTGCTTGCCGCTCAGTCGTTCAAGCGCCTCACCCTTGAAGCGGATGCTGCCGTCGGCGTCGATCAGACGCAAAATCGCCTGACCTAAAGTGGACTTGCCCGATCCGGATTCACCAACAATGCCCAAGGTCTTGCCCCGTTGCAGGTTCAGATCGATGCCATTGACCGCGTGCAGATAAGTCTTGGCCCGCAGCCATCCGCCGCCCAGCGGAAAACGCACATTCAGATCGCGAACCTCGAGCAAATCCTCCGCCGCATCACGACACAGTGCCGCACCGCCGGGTTCGGCGTTGAGCAATTCGATGCTGTAGGGATGTTGCGGCGCACGGAACAACTGCTCGCAGCTCGCCTGTTCGACGATTTCGCCCCCGCGCATCACCGCCACCCGCTGGGCAATGGTGCGCACCAGATTCAGGTCGTGACTGATGATCAGCAGCGCCATGCCCAGCCGCTGTTGCAGTTCCTTGAGCAGCAACAGAATCTTGCGTTGCACCGTGACATCGAGGGCTGTGGTCGGCTCATCGGCGATCAGCAACTGCGGTTCGCACGCCAGCGCCATGGCGATCATCACCCGCTGCCGCTGCCCGCCGGAGAGCTGATGCGGATACGCTTTCAGCCGCTCGCGCGGACGTTGAATGCCCACCAGTTCCAACAGCTCCAGAATCCGTTTGCGCGCCGCCGTGCCCGCCAGGCCTTTGTGCAGCGCCAGGCTTTCGCCGAGTTGCCGCTCGATGCTGTGCAACGGGTTCAGCGAACTCATTGGCTCCTGAAAAATCATTGCGATGCGGTTGCCGCGCAGTTGCCGCAGATAGCGCTCGTGCACACCCAGCAGCTCTTCGCCGCCATAACGGATGCTGCCGTCGATCTGCGTGATGTTCGGGTCCAGCAGTTGCAGAATGCTGTGGGCCGTCACTGACTTGCCGGAACCCGATTCGCCCACCAGCGCCAGGCATTCCCCCGGGCAAATGTCGAGGTCGATGCCGTGCACCACTTCCTGCCCTTTGAACGCCACCCGCAGGTCGCGTATTTCGATCAGATGTTCACGCATATCAAGTCCTGGGGTCGAAGGCATCACGGCAGGCTTCGCCGATGAAAACGAGTAAAGAAAGAATCAGCGCCAGGGCGAAGAACGCCGTCAGGCCCAACCACGGGGCTTGCAAATTGTTCTTGCCCTGACCAATCAATTCGCCCAGCGAAGCACTGCCGGCGGGCATGCCAAAGCCGAGAAAGTCCAGCGCCGATAACGTGGCGATCGCCCCGGTCAGAATGAACGGCAGGTACGTCAAGGTCGCACTCATGGCGTTGGGCAGAATGTGACGCACGATCACCTGCGAATCGCCCACACCCAGCGCCCGCGCCGCTTTCACGTACTCAAGTCCGCGGCTGCGCAGAAACTCGGCGCGCACCACGTCCACCAGACTCAGCCAGGAAAACAGCGCCATGATCCCCAGCAACCACCAGAAATTCGGCTCGACGAAGCCCGACAGAATGATCAGCAGGTAAAGCACCGGCAGCCCCGACCAGACCTCCAGCAAACGCTGACCGAGCAAATCGACCCAACCGCCGTAATAGCCTTGCAAGGCACCGGCCGCGATGCCGATCAACGCGCTCACCGCTGTCAACCCCAGAGCAAATAACAGCGACACCCGCGTGCCGAATATCACCCGCGCCAGCACATCCCGCGCCTGATCGTCGGTGCCCAGCCAGTTTTCAGCGGTGGGCGGGCTCGGGGCCGGTTCGCTGAGGTCGTAGTTGACCGTGTCGAAACCGAACGGGATCGGCGCAAACCACATCCGTCCGCCCTGCCCCTCGATCAGTTCACGCACCTGGGCACTGCGGTAGTCAGGCTGGAACGGCAGCTCGCCGCCGAAATCCTGCTCGGTGTAGCGCTTGAACGCCGGGAAATACCACTCGCCCTGATACGTCACCAGCAACGGTTTGTCATTGGCGACCAGTTCGCCGCCCAGGCTCAGGCCGAACAGCGCGAGAAACAGCCATAACGACCACCAGCCGCGCCGATGGGCCTTGAACCGCGCCCACCGGCGCTGTCCGATTGGAGAAAGCGTCGGCATCAGGCAGTCCTCGCGGTGAAGTCGATGCGCGGATCGACCAGCGTGTAACACAGGTCGCCCAGCAGTTTTATCAGGAGCCCGAACAGGGTGAAGATGAACAGCGAGCCGAACACCACCGGGTAATCCCGCGACACCGCCGCTTCGTAGCTCAGGCGGCCGAGCCCGTCGAGGGAGAAGATCACTTCGATCAAGAGCGAGCCGCCGAAAAACACCGTGACCAATGCCTGAGGCAATCCGGCCACCACCAGCAACATCGCGTTGCGAAACACGTGCCCGTACAACACCTGTCGTTCACTCAAGCCCTTGGCCCGGGCCGTGACCACGTACAGCCGCGAGATCTCGTTGAGGAAGCTGTTCTTGGTCAGGATCGTCAGCGTCGCGAAACCGCCGATCACCAGCGCACTGACCGGCAACACCAGATGCCAGAAGTAATCGGCAACCTTGCCCCACAGCGACAGCTCGGCGAAGTTGTCCGAGACCAGCCCGCGCACCGGAAACCAGTCCAGCGCCGTACCGCCGGCGAACACCACGATCAGCAGCAGCGCAAACAGAAACCCCGGCATGGCGTAGCCGATGATGATCGCCGCGCTGCTCCAGACATCGAACGCCGAACCGTTGTGCACCGCCTTGCGAATCCCCAGCGGGATCGACACCAGATAAGTGATGAGCGTCGCCCACAAACCCAGCGACAGGGTCACCGGCAGCTTCTGCCAGATCAGCTCGGTCACCGTCGCGCCACGGAAGAAGCTCTTGCCGAAGTCCAGTTGCGCGTAGCTCTTGAGCATCAGCCACAAGCGCTCGCCAGCGCTTTTGTCGAAGCCATACTGCCGCTCGATCTCGGCCACCAGTTTCGGATCCAGGCCCCGAGTCGCGCGGGACTCGCCGCCAATGCTTTCGACATGGCTGGCACCCACCGCCGCACCGACACCGATCCCCTGCAATCGGGCGATGGCCTGCTCGACCGGGCCACCGGGCGCGGCCTGCACAATCACGAAGTTCACCAGCAGAATCGCCAGCAAGGTCGGCACGATCAGCAGCAGACGCCGCAGGCTATAACCCCACATGGGCGTACTCCTTGTGCTGTTGCTGCATCTGCGTCGAGGTCAGCGCGGTCGGGCTGATTTCCCACCAGGTGTCGAGTCCGGCGTCGTACAACGGCGCAATTGCCGGGCGACCGAAGCGGTTCCACCAGACCGTGGAAATCCCCGGCGGGTAATAGTTGGGAATCCAGTAGTAGCCCCACTGCAGCACCCGATCCAGGGCATGGGCGTGGCGCAGAAGGCTCTCGCGATTGTCGGCCTGCACAACGCCTTCAAGCAGCGCATCCACCGCCGGATCGCGCAGCACCATGTAGTTGTTCGAGCCAGGATCGTCGGCACCCTCGGAGCCGAAGTAGTTGAACAGCTCGCGCCCCGGTGCCTGACTCACCGGGTAACCGACGACGATCATGTCGTAGTCGCGGCTGCGCACGCGGTTGGTGTATTGCGCGGTGTCGACCTGACGGATATCGAAGCCGATGCCGATCTGCGCCAGGTTGCGCTTGAACGGCAGCAGCAGGCGCTCGAAACCCTTTTGGCCGTTGAGAAAGGTGAACTGCAACGGCTCGCCGGCGGCATTCACCAATTGATCGCCACGGGGTTTCCAACCGGCGGCCTCCAGCAGTTTCAATGCCTGCAACTGTTGCGCGCGGATGTTGCCGCTGCCGTCGGTGCGCGACGCTTCGAACACTTGACTGAAGACTTCATCGGGAATCTTGCCGCGCCACGGTTCGAGGATTTTCAGTTCTTCGGCATCCGGCAGTTCGGTGGCCGACAACGCACTGTGGGAAAAGAAGCTGCGCTGGCGCAGGTACATGCTGCGCATCATCTGCCGGTTGCTCCATTCGAAATCCCAGAGCATGGCAATCGCCTGCCGCACCCGACGATCCTGAAACATCGGCTTCTGCAGATTGAACACAAAGCCTTGGGCACCTTGCGCGGCGCCGGGTGCGAGGTGTTCGCGCAGCAACTTGCCCTGCTCCAGCGCCGCCCCCGCATAACCGATGGTGTAACTGGTGGCGGAGAACTCGCGGTTGTAATCGAAGCCGCCGGCCTTGAGCACTTGTCGCGACACATCGGTGTCGGCAAAAAACTCCACGCTCAACTGATCGAAGTTATAAAGCCCGCGAGTGATCGGCAGATCCCTGGCCCACCAGTCCTTGATCCGCTGGAATTTCACACTGCGCCCGGCGTCCACCGCGCTGATCTTGTACGGCCCGCTGCCCGGCGGAATCTCGAAACCTGCGCCATCAGCAAAATTGCGCGTGCGCCACCAATGCTCGGGCAGCACCGGCAACGTCGCCAGATCCAGCGGCAAGGTACGGCTCTCGTTGTTCTTGAACACGAAACGCACCTGAGTCGGCGACTCGACCTGCACCTCGGCGACATCGCGAAACTGCTGGCGATATTTGAGGCTGCCCTGAGTGGTGAACAACTCGAAGGTGTAGCGCACGTCCTCGGCGGTGATCGGCGTGCCATCCTCGAACTGTGCCTTGGGGTTCAAGTAAAAGCGCAGCCAGCGCCGGTCCGCGTCCAACTCCATGCGTTGGGCCACCAGACCGTAGACGCTGTAAGGCTCGTCCTTGCTGCGATAGGCCAGCGGCGCATAGAGCCAGCCGTCAATGTCGGCAACGCCGGTGCCTTTGTCGATGTAGGGAATCAAGTGATCGAACGGACCGCTCTCCAGCGAAGAGCGGCGCAGGGTTCCACCCTTTGGCGCGTCGGGGTTGGCGTAGGCCAGGTGCTGGAAGTCCGGGGCGTATTTCGGGGCTTCGCCGTAGACCGTGAGGGCGTGTTGGGGCGCGGCGAAACTGAGCGGGCTCAACCACACTAAGGCGGCAAAAAGCATGAGTCTGAAGCGCATTGGCAAGGTCCTGATGATTGGGCGACGCCAAGGGCCTCTTCGCGAGCAAGCCCGCTCCCACACAGGTTCGTGGTGAACACAAATCCCTGGGGGAGCGAGCGTGCTCGCGAAGAGGTCAGAGCAGTCACCACACCTCCTGCCTACCTGGGATGTGCAGCAGGCAGGCATTTTTTATAGGGCGGGGTTTAGAACGATAAGTGACTAAAACCCGCCACGACCGATCATTTTCAGAACTTGTAATTGACCCGCGTGTACAGCGTGCGGCCAAACGGGTCGCCGTATTTCGGGTCGTAGCCGCTCTGGAACGTGTAGGTCTGGTTGCTGAACGGCGGCTCGCGGTCGAACAGGTTTTTCACCCCGAGGGTCACCGCCAGGGTCTTGCGCCATGTGTAGGTGCCGGCCACGTCCCAGACGTTGTACGAACCGACGTAATCGTGAGTCTCGCGATCCGAGTCGTGGTAACCACTGGTGTAGCGGTTGGTCAGGCTTGCGCCGAGCGGGCCGTAGTTCCAGCTGCCGGTCAGGCTGTGACGCCAACGGGCCACGGCGCCGGCCGAGGCAAAGTCGCCGCCGCGAAAATCGCCGAGCTTGTCGATGTAGTCACCCTTGAGCTGCTGCTGATAGTCATAACGGGTCACGTAAGTGCCTTGCAGACCGATGCCGAAATCACCGTACGGCGTGCTCGGCAGGCGATAGTCGAAACTCACGTCGACGCCGTTGGTCTTGATCTTGCCGAGGTTGGCCAGCCCGGTGACGATGTGATCGATGGAACCGTCGGGCTTGCGGATCAGGCGCTCCGGGTACAGCTCCGGGTTCTCGAACACCGCCGATTCGGGGAACTCGGCGATCTGGTTGGCGATGTCGATCCACCAGAAATCCAGGCCGGTGGTCAGGCGATCAAACGGCTGATATACGAAACCGAGGGTGACGTTGCGCGCGGTCTCCGGGCTCAGGTCGGTGTTGCCGCCGGAGGTGCGATTGAACTGCTGGGCGCAGTCGCGGTTGGCAATGCCGCCGTTGCTCGGGTTGCCTCCAGCGCACAGGCGCGGGTCGTTGTAGTTGGCGTTGGTGAACGAAGTAAACGTCGGGTTGTACAACTCGTACAGCGATGGCGCACGGAAACCTTCGCTATAGGCGCCGCGCACCACCAGTTCCTTGAACGGCTGGAAGCGGAACGAGTATTTCGGGTTAGTGGTGCTGCCGAAGTCGCTGTACTTGTCGTGGCGCACGGCGGCGGACAGTTCCAGGCTGTCGAGCACCGGCACGTTGACCTCGGCGTACTGCGCCGAGACGCTGCGATCCCCTTGTACGCTGCCGTTGGGATCAACACCCAGGCTCTGCACGTCGCCGGCAAACGCGGCGAAATCCTGATGGAAATCTTCCTTGCGGTACTCACCGCCCAGCGCCAGTGCCGAAGGCCCTGCACCAAACCAGTCGCCGATCTCGCGGCTGATGCGCCCGTCAATCGCCTTGACCCGGCCCACTGCCGTCGCGTAATCGCCATTTACCTCGTTGGCTGCCAGTAATGCCGAACCGGCAGCGGTCTGCGGGCCGAACGGGTTGATCACACCGTTGGCGATGCCCTGGCTGACGGCACGGTCGTTCACATAACCGCTGCGAATCGTGTTGACCACTTTGTTCTGGTTGTACGACGCGCCGAGGTTGTAATCCCACCCGACCAGGGTGCCGTCGAAGCTCAACAGCAGGCGCTGACCGGTGTTGTCGTCCTCATGCTGACGGGCACCGACGGCGGTTTCACGCCAGTTCACGTCCACCGGTTGCGTAGGGTCGAGGGCAAAACCGCTCGGTCCGGGCGTAATGCCGTTCCCCGGATAGAACGCCGTGCCAGGGTTGACCTGATTGCCCATCAAAGTGCCGGGCCCGATCTGGGTACGGTTTTCGTTGCGCGCCCAGAAGTATTCGAGGCTGACGTTGTGATCGTCCGACAGCTTGCCGGTGGCCTTGGCGAAGGCCGAGGTCTTCTCGGTTTCCGGCACCAGATCCAGGTAGCTCCACAGGCTCTGGCGGCAGATACCGTTTCGCGACAACAGCCCCGGCGCATTGCAACCGGAACCGGCCAGCGGGTTGGTGGCATTGCTGCCCTGGCTCCAGTTGGCGGGCGATGCCGTGCCGGAGGTGTAATCCAGACCGCGCCCTGGCTGGTAGTTATAGGTGTAGCCACGATCATCGGCGGCCAGGCGATTCTGCTTGTCGTAACTCACCACGCCGAAAACGTTGAAGCGATCGTCCTGTAAATCGCCAAAACCCCAACTGCCGCTGAAATTGCGACTTTCGCCGCCGCCAGAATGGGTCGGTGTGTCGTAGTTCGTGCTGATCTGACCTTCGGTGAGGCTGGTCTTGGTGATGAAGTTGATCACCCCGCCGATGGCATCGGTACCGTACAGCGCCGAAGCGCCGTCGCGCAGCACTTCCACCCGGTCGATGGCGGCGAACGGAATGGTGTTGAGGTCGACGCCAGAGCCATTGATCGCATTGGTCGCGTTGTTGCTCAGACGCCGACCGTTGAGCAGCACCAGGGTTTTGTTCGGGCCAATGCCCCGCAGGTCGGCATAGGACGCCCCGCCGCTGCTCGACCCCACCGAGCGCCCGGAGCCCACCGAAGACTGGTTGGCCGAGATGCGGTTGACCAGCTCTTCAGTGGTGGTCACGCCCTGCTTCTGCAACTCCTCGACCCGCAGGATGGTGACCGGCACGGCGGTTTCGGCATCGACCCGGCGGATCGCGGTGCCGGTGACTTCGACCCGTTGCAGTTGGGTGGTCGGTTCGTTTGCCGTGCTGTCGGCAGCGACTGCCGGCAACGTGTTGATCGCCAGCAGCAAGGCCAGGCT
Organism: Candidatus Pseudomonas auctus; assembly: GCF_048654275.1. Classification (NCBI taxonomy): domain Bacteria; kingdom Pseudomonadati; phylum Pseudomonadota; class Gammaproteobacteria; order Pseudomonadales; family Pseudomonadaceae; genus Pseudomonas; species Candidatus Pseudomonas auctus. Next base: position 126,869 of record NZ_JBJYZK010000009.1, read on the forward strand.
CAAAGGGGATTTAACGGGTGAAAAATGGATCATGAACAGCCATCCCTGCGTTTTGGTTTATGCAGGGATGTGCGATGGCAGACAGGGTTTTATAGGGCGCGATTTAGACCGTTGGGTGCTGAGGTTATGCAAAAAGACGCGCGTGATTTTTCATACCAGTTCCGCGTCCTTGAGCAATCGCGTATCCAGCCCGAATCGCTCTTGCGAGACCATCCTGAATTGCCCCTCTGCCAAATCGCAGCTCACCAGCAAATTCCACGAGTGCCGGGTGGCTGCCGATGGAATCAGTACAAACGGGTGCTCGGCGAGCAACGCGTCGGCAAAATCCTGCTGGTTGGGCGAGGCCTGTGCGGGACTCATCCAGTAGGGGTTGGGCAGCTCCTCGGGTTGCACGATTTTCACAAGCGCCTCACTGACCACCTCAAAGCACGTCAGCACATAGGGACTTCTATCAAGTGCGTTGAAACTCCCGTGAGCGGCCACCTCCAGAATGGCTGTAGATGGATCGATCGAAGCATAAACGACACGGCGGCCGGGCCGGTTCCATCGCCCGCCCTGCAGTTCTGAACCGATGCCGCTGTCCCATGTGCACCGGTAAAGCTCAGGGTCCAAACGCCACGCATACCAGCGGTCGTCCCAAGGCAGCGGGTTCATTGATAAACCCCGTATTTAATCCGGTGCAGATAAGCAATGACCGATTGATACCCCAGTGAGCTTTCGATCAATGCAACGGGTCTGTAACCGTTTAACCATTTGGTCGCCTTGCTCATCCACTCCTCGGCGCTCGGCTGATCGTGGAACACCTCGATAGCGGACTCAAGAGCGTGCGCATACTGAAAAGCGATCATGCTCTGCTGTCGGCTCATTCGCGTCGGCTCGCCACTATTCAGCAAGCGCCGCACGGTTCTGACGGACTTTCCGGTGATGAGCTGCACAAGCTCGCTTTCCCGGTAGAGCTCGGATGTTGAAATCATGTTCACAACGTCCCGCAGATCAAAACCTTCCCGCGCGTAACCAACAATGTGCATGGTGTCTCTGTCCCATATCCGGCCGTTCAGCAACACCTCAACAGGCTTCCCCTCGACCTTCTTCAGCCCCGTAAACCGGGGTGCTTTCGCTTGGGGCATCGGAACACCCTCCATAGGGCATCTGGCGTGATCGTGGCGCCAGGAATCACGAGGGGAATAAGTAGAGTTTTCGTGCTCGAGATGTGGGATTCGCATAATCCATCCAATGTCAGGGGCCCGAGTCTCCAGGCCGGTCAGTGACTTCATGTCACGACCGATGCTATAGGCCCCGCTTCCGACGGCCAACCTTAAAAAGTCGTCGGAAATATCCCCGTTTTCGCCCAAAGCCCGGCAACTTCCGTAGGACGCTGCCGGGCATTATTCCGTCCTCAACTGCCGAAGTGATAACTCACATCCAGCCACCACTGGCGCCCGTACGGGTCGTAGTTGCCGGTGGGGTAATACGGCCATCCCGCCGAGTCGTCATGCTTGACCTGATTGAGCACATTGTTCACGGTCAGCCCGACGCTTGCCCGGTCGTTGAGCTTGTACCGCGCACTGGCGTTGAACACCGTCCACGGCGACAGACGCCCGTCGCCCGCGCCATTGGTGACCGAGCCGTAACGAATCCCCATCAGCGTTACCGTGGCCTTTTGGTAATCCCAGGTCAGGCTGGCGTTGACCTTGCTGCGCCAGTCGTAGTTGGTGCGCGAAGTGCGCCAGTCCTGGGTCGGCGCCTCGTCCGATTCCTTGTAGTAATGCGAGAGCACCAGGGTGTAACCCAGCGCCGAACTGAACGCGCCGTACTGCCCGGCGCCCCAGCGGATGTTGCTTTTGAAGTCCAGGCCGCTGACCCGTTCGCTGGCGGCGTTGATCGCGTTCACCCGTACCCGTTGCAACTGATTGGGATCGACAGCGGCATTGCCGGGATTGCGATCGACACGCGCCAGGGTCGACTGGCAGTTGGCCGAGTTGATGTCCTGGGTGCCATTGCGGCATTCGTTCTCTTGCTGCAGCAGACGGTTTTCGTCGACGGTGGTCAGCAGGTCATCGATCTCCACCCGCCAAAAATCCGTGGAGAAATCGAAGTTGCGCGACGGCGACCAGACGAAACCGTAGGTCCAGGATTTGCCGCGTTCGGATTCCAGATCCGCCGTGCCGCTTTGGGTGTAATCGACCCGCCCGCGATCACAGGCGCCCTCCACGCCCTGGCTGCAGCCGTAATAGTCGATCTGCGCCGGGTAGTAACCGTTGCTGTCGGACTGATAGATGTAGTTCAGGTCCGGCGCGCGGAAACTGGTGCCGTAGCTGCCGCGCACCAAAAGGCTGGTCACCGGCCGCCATTCCAGGCCGAGGTTGTAGGTTTTCTGCTGCTCGGTGCGGCCGCTGAATTTGTATTGGTCCCAGCGCCCTGCCGCTGTCGCCAGCACCGTGTCGGTGACCGGAATGCTGAACTCGCCACCGGCCGCATAACGCTTGCGCGAGCCGCCGGAGCTTTGCGCAGGCGTCACGCCGTAGAAACTGCCGTCGTTGAGGCTGTCATCCGGGTCGATGCGGTATTCCTGCTTGCCCGCCTCCAGCACCCCGGCGAATCCCACCGGACCGGCGGGCAGGTCAAACAACTCGCCGTTGACCGACGCGTTGTAACTGGTGGAAACCGACTTGCTGCTCTGCGTCAGGTTGCCGCGAAACTGCTCCCACTCCTGGGTTGTCAGTGGCCGGTCGAGGCGCGAGGCATCCGGCGCGAACACCGGGTAACCGTCACGGGTGCCCAGCTGCGGGCCGAGGTAGAAATCCTGGATCGACGACAGCGGCGTGTAACGGGTGGTGCGCACGCTTTTGTACTCGGACCGGTTGGCCGCCAGTTCATAGTTCCACCCGGTGTCGGCGATCTTGTCCGAAAGGCCCAGGGTGCCGGTCCAGGAGGTGTCGCGCCACTTGCTGTTGTTGCTGGTGCGCCCACCGATTTCCTCTTCGCCGAAGCGTCGATACCAACGCTCCAGATTGCCGCTGTTCTGGTTGATGAAATCCGGCGAGGTGAAGCTCGGGCCCCGTGTGTTGTTCTGGATGTGATCGAGGCCGTACATCAAATCGGCGAAGACCTGCCCGCTGTCGCTGAAATGCCAGGTGCCACGGGTGTAGCCGTCGTAGTTTTCCTTTTGCGTCTGCACCGTCCAGTAATCGTTGTAGATCTGATCGGTGCGGCAACGTCCGCCGCTGTTGAACAGCTTGTTGTCGAACGTGCCCTGATACGCGCCACAGCCGGGTCCCAGGTAGCGGTTGTTGGTCAGGTCGCGACGGTAGCCGACATCCGCCAAAGGCCCGCTCTGCATGAAGCCGCGATCATCGGCCCAGATCGGATCGCGGTTGGTCAGTTCGAGCCCGAACAACCCGTCGAAGTCGCCCCAACTGCCGCCGCCGCTGATCTGCAAGCGTTGGTTGTCACCGCCGCCGCGCTCGCTGGTGCCGCCCTTGAGGTTGACGTCGACGCCATTCATTTTGTCTTTGAGGATGATGTTCACCACCCCGGCAATCGCGTCCGAACCGTAGATCGCCGATGCGCCGCTGCTGAGCACTTCGATGCGCTCGATGATCGCCGACGGAATGTTCGCCAGGTTGGTGAAGTTGACCTTGCCGTCATACGGCGTCGGGTAATCGGCGACCCGTCGGCCGTTGATCAGCACCAGCGTGTGGTTGGGGCCGAGGCCGCGCAGGTTGAGGGCGCTGGCCGCCGGTTGCCAGGTGTTGCCGTAGTCTTCGCCCTGGGTCATGCCGGTGTTCTGGGTTTGCGTGGCGAGGGCGTCGTAGACGTTCTTGTAGCCGCGCGCTTCCATCTCTTCGTGGGTGATGACGTTGACCGGGGTCGCACCATCGCTCTGGGCGCGGGCAATGCGCGAGCCGGTGACGGTGACTTTTTCCATGCGGTAATCGGCAGTTCTGGCGGGTGCCACGGCAGCGGCCTTGGCCGGCGCGGCACTCGGCGTATCGGCCGGGCGAATGCTCAGGCCCTGGCTGCCCTGCTCGACTTGCAGGCCGCTGCCGATCAAGGCCTTCTCCACCGCCTGGCGGCCACCCAATGCGCCGCGCACCGCACTGCTGCGCTTGCCCTGCACCAGATTCTGACTGAAGGAAATCGGCACGCCGGTCTGGCGCGAGATGTCCAGCAGCACCTCGTCGAGGGCCCCGGCGGCAATGTCGAAGGTAAAGACCTGAGCGGCGGCGTCTTGTGCCTGAACGGCGACCGGAACCATGCCCGTCGCCAGCACGATGGCCAGCGTCAGGCGGGACAATTGTTGTTGTTTGAATGAGAACATCGAGGGGCTTCCCTGTTGAAGGCGTCTGCAGGGAATGAGCAGCGGGCCGGCGCTTTTTATAGGGTCGCGGATAGACCGGGAAGTTATGGATTTATAACCGTGCTTCGATGCTGACCCAGTACGGGTTGTGCCAGGTGACACGGATCGGCAGAGAACGCTCCAGCAGCTGCAGGGTGCGGTCGCTGTCGTCCAGCGGATAGAGACCGCTGAGGCGCAAACCGGCGACCTCGGGACTCAGGTGCAGGATGCCGCGACGGTAGCTGCGCAGGCTGTCGATGACTTCGCTCAAGGGGCGATCACGCACTTCAAGCCGCCCTTGCACCCAGGCACTTTCCTGCCCTTTGCTGTGTTCCAGCGCGAGGATTTCCTGAGCGTTGAACAGCAGACTTTCGCCCGCCTCCACCACTTGCCGCGCGCCGCTGGCGGTGACCACTTCGACCTGTGAATGCAGCATCACCAGCCGCGTTGAATCCTCACCGCGCTGCACCAGGAATTTGGTCCCGAGCGCGCGCATCCGCCCATGCTCGGTTTCGACCACAAAGGGGCGTCCCAGATTTTTCGCCACATCGATCAGCAGTTCACCGCTGCGCAAGTCCAGCAGACGCTCAAGATTGTTGAAGCGCGGCACCACGCGGCTGCGGGCATTGAGGGTCAGGGCGCTGCCATCCTCCAGCGTGAACGCCCGACGCTCGCCCGTTCCGGTCGACAACTCGCCGGCCTCCGGCAGCCAGCCATAGCGTCGCCCGAGCAGACCCGCCAGCACCGCGATCCCGAGCACACTCAAACTGCCGCTGAGGAATCGACGCCGACTGGACGGCGCATTCAGGCTGTGCAGGACACTTTCACGCGGCAAGCCGCGCAGGTTAGCATGGCGCAGCAGGTTCAACCCGCCACCCATTTGCTCGATGATTTGCTGATGCCGTGGATCCGCCGTGCGCCAGGCGTCGAAGGCCGCGCGCTCCTGCAAGCTGACGTGCCCCGATTGCAGCAGCGCCATCCATTGCGCGGCTTCGTCGATCAGCGTGTCGTCCGGCCTCATGCCTGCATCGCCTGATAGCAACGTTTGAATGCCTCGACCATGTATTGCTGCACTCGGCTGGTGGACACGCCGAGGCGTTCGCCGATTTCGCTGTAGGTCAGGCCATCGAGCTGGTGATAGAGAAATGCAGCCTTGGCCTTGGCCGACAGGCCGTTGAGCAAGCGATCCACCGCCAGCAGCGTTTCGATCACCAATTCCCGTTCCTCGGGCGACGGGTGCACCGGTTCCGGCGCCAAGGCAAGGCTTTGCAGATAAGCGCGCTCCAGATCCTGCCGGCGCCAGCCTTCATAGACCAGCCGCCGCGCAATCGTGGTCAACAGCGCGCGGGGTTCGCGAATCGCCAGCGGATCGGGCAGTGCCAAAACCCGAAGAAAAGTTTCCGAAGCGATGTCCTGCGCGCTGTGCGGGCAGCCGAGGGTACGACTGACCGCCGCGCACAACCATCGGTAGTCCTTTTGGAACATTTGCCCGATGACCTGGTAATGCGGGTTGTGACTCCCCATGCCTTACTCCCTGAAAACGGGCTCCACCCGCTGCGAAAATCCATGGATACGCCGGGATCTTCCGGCGGTGATCAAGGGTGCGACTGTGCAATAGCGCCGGATACATTTGAAGTAATAAAAAATCAGGATCAGCAAACCTTTGAGAATAAGGCACGCCGTCGGCACGGCAACATTGCCTGACACAACGTTGATCTCGATCAGTGGCGCCCCCCACGCCAGTCTCTAACCTTGCGCCTCCATCGATAGCCACGGACGGCTCACCGGGAGCCTGCGGCTGAACTTTCAAGGAAGAGCAATCATGCGATCACTCAACATCATTCTTCTGTCGTCGGCGTTCAACGGCTTGACCCAGCGCGCGTGGCTGGAACTGCGCCAAGCCGGGCACTCACCCAGTGTGGTGCTGTTCACCGATGAAGCCGCCGTGTGCGAACAGATCGAAAACAGCGGCGCTGACCTGGTGATCTGCCCTTTCCTCAAGGACCGCGTTCCCCACGCGCTGTGGAGCAACCCGCAGCGTCCGGTGGTGATCATCCACCCGGGCATCGTCGGCGATCGCGGTGCCAGCGCACTGGATTGGGCGATCATGCGCGAGCTGCCGTCCTGGGGCGTGACCGCCCTGCAAGCGGTGGAAGAAATGGACGCCGGCCCGGTCTGGGCCACCTGCGAATTCAACCTGCCGACCGGCCTGCGCAAATCCGAGCTGTACAACGGGCGAGTCAGCGACGCGGCGATCCGTTGCATCCGTGAGGTGGTGGAAAAATTCATCGACGGCTTCGTGCCGGTGGCGCTGGACTACAACGATCCCAAGGTTCGTGGACGCTTGCAGCCGAACATGAAACAGGACGATCGCACCTTCAGCTGGCACGACTGCTCGCGCTTCATCAAGCGCTGCATCGATGCGGCGGACGGCCAGCCCGGCGTACTCGCCAGCCTGGCCGGCGGGCAGTATTACGTGTACGACGCACACCTCGATCATCGCACCGGCATGCCCGGCGAGATTCTCGCGGTACACGACGACGCGGTACTGGTGGCGACCGGTGATCACAGCCTGTGGATCGGCTCGCTGCGGCGCAAACCGCAACCGGGCGAAGAAACCTTCAAGCGTCCGGCGCGGCATGTACTGGCCGGGAAGTTGTCTGGCGTGCCGGTGCTGGACTGGTCGATTGCCAACGCGCCGTTCACTGACGAGATGTATCAGCCGATTCGTTATCGCGAGTCCGGTCAGGTCGGCGAGCTGACGCTGGAGTTCTACAACGGCGCCATGAGCACCGAGCAATGCCAGCGTATGGCCGAGGCGCTGCGTTGGGCCAAATCCCGCGACACTCAGGTGCTGTTGATCAAGGGCGGTCGCGGCAGTTTTTCCAACGGTGTGCATTTGAATGTGATCCAGGCCGCCGAAGATCCGGGTGCCGAAGCCTGGGCCAACATCCAGGCCATCGATGATGTGTGCAAAGAATTGCTCAGCGCACGGCAACTGGTGGTCAGCGGGGTTACCGGCAATGCCGGCGCCGGTGGTGTGATGCTCGCCCTGGCGGCTGACATTGTGTTTGCCCGCGCCGATATCGTGCTTAACCCGCATTACAAGAGCATGGGCCTGTATGGCTCGGAATACTGGACCTACAGCCTGCCCCGCGCCGTCGGCCCGGCCATGGCGGAACAATTGACCCAGGCCTGTCTGCCGGTCAGCGCGGCTCAGGCGCTGCAACTGGGCATGGTTCAGGAAATCGGCCCGCGCTGCCCGGACGAGTTCTCGCTGTGGCTGCTGCAACGGGCCAACAGCGTGCTGAGCGATCCGACTTATGCGCCGGTGCGCGAACGCAAGCTGCGGGTCGATCATGTGTTGATTCGTCAGTGCCGCGAGGCTGAGTTGCAGGAGATGCAGGAAGACATGCTGTACAACCGCAATCAGTTTGCCGAGAAGTGCCGGAATTTTGTGTATAAGCGCAAGACTTGCTGCACGCCGGCGCGGTTGGTGGAGGAATGGGCGCGGGTGGTTGATACCGAGCTGGTCAGTTGATCGGCGGCGTCTGTTTTTCCCCTCACCCTAGCCCTCTCCCGGAGGGAGAGGGAACCGATCGGGGGAAATTGAGGAGTTACATCGACTTGAAAGATCTGCTTTGAATCCATAATCGACACGATTTTTCAGGTCGATGTACAGCGCAAGACAACTCGGTCAGTCCCCTCTCCCTCCGGGAGAGGGCTAGGGTGAGGGGCTTTTGACTTACAATGCCCCAACCTCAACCACCGGCCCGCCCATGGACATTGACCTCGCCCGCACCTTTCTGGAAATCGTCCGCCACGGCAGCCTCGCCGCGGCGGCTGAAAAGCTGTTTGTCACGCAAACGGCAATCACCGCCCGGGTCCAGAAACTCGAAAGCCAATTGGGCAGCACGCTGTTCGTGCGCAACCGTGCCGGTGCGCGGCTGACCGCCAACGGCGAGGCCTTCGTGGTCTACGCCAATCAGCTGGTGCAGACCTGGGAAGCCGCACGCCGCGACCTGCCCTTGCCCGAGGGCTATCACAATGTGCTGCACATCGGTGGCGAGGTCAGCCTGTGCAACCCGTTGATGCTCAGTTGGGCCGCCGAATTGCGCGAGAAAATCCCCGGCCACGCCTTGCGCATGGAGATCCGCGATGGTGAAAACCTGCTGCGTCAGCTAGAACTGGGGGTGCTCGATGCGGCGCTGGTCTATCAGCCGGAATACTGGCCGGGGCTACAGGTCGAGCAAGTGCTGGAAGAGAAACTGATTCTGGTGACCACGCCCGGCCGCCCTGCCCCTTACGTGTACATCGACTGGGGCCCGGATTTCCGCCGCCAGCACGACGCCGCCCTGCCGGAAAAAGCCAAGGCTGCCCTGAGCTTCAACCTCGGCCCGCTGGCCCTGCAATACATTCTGGAGAACGGCGGCAGCGGCTATTTCCGGACCCGGGTCGTGCGTACTTATCTGGAAAGCGGCGCACTGGAGCCGGTGACCAAAGCCCCGGAATTCGGCTACCCGACCTACCTCGTCTACTCCCGCGACCGTGACTCGGCGATCCTGCAACAGGCGTTCGACCTGCTGCGTGAGGTGATCAGAGCCGATGACGACTGGTCGCAGCGCTGGAACCCGTTGAGCTGACGGCCGCTATGCACCGGAGCATGGCACTTGTGACCTGAAGGTTGGCGCTGCACAAACGGCCGGATCGGCTACGCTGCCGGGATAACGACAATATCCGCAGGTGAGCGCAGTGAGGCAGACCACCGAGGCATTTCGCAGCCGCTACCGGGCGGCGATTCATCCCCGCTACAACCCATGGCTGCACGGCGCGTTCGTGCTGCTGTTCGGCATGCTGGCCATCGGCGCGTTCTGGAGCAGCGTGCACCAGGTGCGGCCGCTGGAATGGCTGACCGTGCCGCTGACCCTGCTGTTCTTCAATTTCGGCGTGTACATGGTGCACCGCCACCTCGGCCACCACAAAAAGAGCTTCGCGCGGATGTTCTACGCCCGGCATGCCGGCGATCATCACAGTTTCTTCACCCCCGGCCACATGACCTACGACGGCGCCCGCGACTGGCGGGTGATCCTGTTCCCGGCCTGGCTGATTGTCCTGCACACGCTGGCGATCACCCTGCCCCTGTGGTGGCTGTTCGCGCAGGTCAACAGCAACGTCGCCGGACTGTTCGGTGGCTGCATGGTGTTCGGTTACCTGACCTATGAAGTGTTTCACGCATGCGAGCATCTGCCGCCGCAGAACCCGCTGACCCGCCTGCCGTGGATCCGCCAGATGCGCCGTCTGCACGAATTGCATCACCGTCGCGAGCACATGCAGGAGCGTAATTTCAATATCGTTTTTCCGCTGATGGACTACCTGTTCGGCACCCTCTACCGGGAGCCGGAAATCGCCCCTTTGACCGATTCGAGAACGCCCATGACCCGCATGCAGCACACAGTCGATATCGCCGGTGATCCGATTGCCGTCCTCGCCTACGCCGCCACCGTCAGTCGCTGGCCGGAGTGGCACCCGTCTTCGCTGAAGATCGACGGCCCGAGCGGTGCGTTGCATGCCGGTGCGCGATTCGACGAGGACATTCACGCCGGCGGTCGCGAGGGGCATTTGCGCTGGGAGGTCACCGAGTACCTGCCCGGCCGACGCTGGTGCGCCCGGGCCCAGGGTGATCAGGGTCTGTCGTTGCGGCTGACCTATGAATGCTCGGCGCACAACGCTGCCACGCGGTTCGTGCGCACCCTCGATTACCAGTTCGAAGGGATCGGCCTGCGCATCGCCAACCATCTGCTGCTCAAGCGGCGCATCGAGCGCGAGTCGGCAACGTCGATGCTGGCCCTGCGCGACATGGCCACCCGGCATCTCGCACTCGCGGGAGCCCACGTGTGAGATGGCGTTATCTGGTGTTGCTGCTGGTTGTCGGGGTTCTGGGCTTTTTGCTGTTGATGCCGACCAGGGTCGAGCCCGTGGCCTGGACGCCGCAACCGGCGCCCTCGCTGACCGAGGGCCAGTACGCTGACAATCAGCGGCTCAAGGGCGCGGCGCAAGTCGGCCCGAGTAACATCGAAGGCCCGGAAGCGCTGCTGCTGGAAAACGACTTTCTGATCACCGGACTGCACGACGGACGCCTGCTGCGCACCAGTCTCGATGGCCAGCAGCGCAAGGTGCTGGCCGATACCGGCGGCCGGCCGCTGGGGCTGGCGCGGCATCCCAACGGTTTGCTGGTGATCGCCGACGGGGTCAAGGGTTTGCTATCCCTTGATGCACAGGGGCAACTGGTGGCGCTGACCACCGAAGCCAATGGCCTGCCGTTCGGGTTTACCGATGACGTGGCCATCGACAAGTCCGGGCATTACGCCTACTTCAGCGATGCCTCCAGTCGCTGGGGTTATGGCCACGATGGCGAAGCGATCATCGAGCATGGCGGCGACGGGCGCCTGCTGCGTTACGACTTCCAGACCGGAAAAACCAGCGTATTGCTGGACAGGCTGGAGTTCGCCAACGGCGTGACCCTCGGCCCGGAAGACGCCTATGTGCTGGTCAACGAAACCGGCGCCTACCGTATCAGCCGCTATTGGCTGACCGGGCCCAAGGCCGGCACCCACGATCTGTTCATCGACAACCTGCCGGGGCTGCCGGACAACCTGGCGTTTAATGGTCGGGATCGTTTCTGGGTGGCGTTGTACACGCCTCGCAATCCGTTGCTCGACCGCACCGCCGCCCACCCTTTCGTGCGCAAGATGCTGGTGCGGGCGATGACCGTGCTGCCCAAACCGGTGGAAAAGCGCGGGTTCGTGCTGGGGCTGGATCTGGAGGGCAAGGTGATCGCCAATCTGCAGGATGCCAGCGCTGGCAATTACTCGCCGATCACCACGGTGCGCGAGTATGGCGACTGGTTGTATTTCGGCTCGCTGAAGGCGACGCACATGGCGCGGATGCCATTGGACGCCGCCTTGAAGTGAGGCCCTGGACTTTGTATTGAGTCGACTGGCCCTATCGCCAGCAGGCTGGCTCCCACAAAGAATTTGCATCCCAAATGTGGGAGCCAGCCTGCTGGCGATAGCGGATAGTCAGTTACTGGATCTATCGAAGGTTTCCGGGTCTTCGTCCTCCGGCACTTCCTCGCTCTTGCGGTCCTCTTCAGGATTACGGACGGTATGCGCCGGACTGTTGGGCTCGGGATGGGTGGGAACCGGGTCGAATGCGCCCTGTTCTTCACTGGGGAATTTTGGATCTTTCATAAGGCACCTCGTTGAGAGTCGCAATGTGAAGACTCTGAACATTCGAGGTGCCGGTCGGGGCTGTCGTTCCAGTCAATTCACCACCGCAGGCCGGTGGTGCGACTGACGGTCAGGATCGAGCCTGCAACTGCTCGACGATCTTGTCTTTGACCTGTAGGCGTTTCTCTTTCAGTTTCTTCAGGGTGTCGTCACTGGGCGCATCCGAAGTCGCCGTCTCGGCCTTGACGACGTCGGCGTCCGCCTGGGAATACTTGTTGATCAGTGCATCCAGATGTGGATCCGCGGTGCGTCGTTGCTGGATCTCTTCCTTTGTAAGTTTCAAGTCCTGTAACAAATCATGGGTCACCGGCATGGAACACCTCCGTCAGTTGATCGGCAGCCAACGCGACCGATTGCGCTGGCCAAGTATCAGAATGGCCTCGGTTGGCCACTTCTGTCGACCACCTGTCAGACCAGCGGTGTCCGTTCGTCGCCCATTCGCAAATGCGATAAAACCTTTGGTCGGCGAACTCCCTCCATTGAATAACGCTCACAAAAACCTGCGTGGAGAAACACCAATGGACGGATTCAAACTGCGTCATCTCTTTCTGGCCGTTGCGTTGAGCACCGGCATTGGCTCGGCTTTCGCCGCTACCGACAACGATTTTGTCGACAACGCAGCGGCCGGCGGCATCGCCGAAATCGAAACCAGTCGCCTGGCGCTGGAAAAAAGCCAATCCGCCGACATCAAAGCGTTTGCCAACATGATGATCACCGACCACGGCAAGGCCAACGATGAACTGGCGACGATTGCCAAGGCCAACGACATCGAGGTGCCGGACACCACGACCCTGGTCAAACAGGCCAAGGAAAAAATACTCGAAGTCCGTGATGAGTCGTTCGACGCCGCCTATGCCAACAATCAGGTGAAGGCTCACGAAGAAACCATCGAGCTGTTCAAGAAACAAGCCAACACCGTGACCGACGACAAAGTCAAAGGCGCCACCGAACTCAAAGCCTTTGCGCAGAAAATGCTGCCGGCACTGGAGAAACACCTGGCCCACGCCAAAGAGCTGCAGGCCAAACACCCCAGCAAGTAATCGCCAGGTACGCAAAGAGGCCGCCTCCATTGGACGCGGCCTCTTTGCGTTGGGGCTTTGTTGCAGGCAAGAGATCAGCATTCCTGGCCGCGCCGACTAGAGTTACGGGTGCGTTACTTGCGGCAGATCAAAAATATCCTCGGGGGAACGAACAACTATTTCGAACGGCCAAGGTCATTCACTTCGCGCCGGTCATTTCCCGAAGAACCGGCCCCCAATTCGCAATGGAGCAACAGGCACATGGCAGCACTGCAGAACAGCACACTCGATGCGATTAAAAACAATCAGGTTCAACTGCTGGGCGAATGGATCAAGGGACTGCAAGACAGCGGCGCCACCCGCAATCTCAAAGAACACGACTTGCAGCAGCAGACCAGTGAATTCCTGCAACTGGTGGTCAGTGGCCTGAAAAACGACAGCGGCACCAACATCACCGCGCCGGGCTGGGAAGGCATGCGCCAGTTCCTCGAAAAACTCTCCCACAGCCGTGCCCAGCTCGGTCAGGATTCACAGCAGACCGCCAGCTTCATTTTCTCGCTCAAGGGCCCGCTGTTCGCCCTGCTGCAAAACCATTATCAGGACCAGCCCGCCCTGCTCGCCGAACAGCTTTGGGAAATTTCCGAATTGTTCGATGCTTTCGGCCTGTACACCATTCGCACGTTCCAGAAGTCCCGTGAAGCGGTGATCAAGCGCCAGCAGGAAGAACTGCTGGAGTTGTCGACCCCGGTGGTCAAGCTGTGGGACGGCGTGCTCGCGCTGCCGATGATCGGCACCCTCGACTCGCAACGTACCCAAGTGGTGATGGAATCGCTGCTGCAACGCATCGTCGACACCGGCTCGGAAATCGCCATCATCGACATCACCGGCGTGCCGACCGTCGACACGCTGGTCGCCCAACACCTGCTCAAGACCGTGACCGCGATCCGCCTGATGGGCGCCGACTGCATCATCAGCGGCGTGCGTCCGCAGATTGCGCAGACCATCGTCCACCTGGGCCTCGACCTGCAAGGCGTGGTCACCAAAGCCAATCTGGCCGACGCACTGAAGCTGGCCCTGACCCGTCTGGGCATCACCCTCACCAAGACGGTCTGAACAATGGAACGTATCCCGATTCTTCAGATGGGTGACTTCCTGCTGGTGACCATCCAGGTCGACATGCACGACCAACTCGCCCTCACCCTCCAGGACGACCTGTCCGAACGCATCAGCAAAACCTCCGCGCGCGGGGTGCTGATCGACATCTCGGCGCTGGACATGGTCGATTCGTTCATTGGCCGGATGATCGGCACCATTTCCGGCCTGTCGAAAATCATGGATGCCGAAACCATGCTCGTCGGCATGCAGCCGGCGGTCGCCATTACCCTGGTCGAGCTCGGTCTGTACCTGCCGGGCGTCAGTACCGCGCTGAACGTCGAGCGCGGCATGAAACTGCTGCAGGAACGAGTACGCCAGCAATGACCGTGCGCAGCAGCGGTACCCAACCGATCAACATCGAGCAGGACGTGGTGCTGGCCCGGCAACAGGCGCGCAAACTGGCCACCGAATGCGGCATGCGCCTGATCGACCTGACCAAACTGGTGACCGCCGTCAGCGAGCTGGCGCGCAACACCATGGTGTATGGCGGGGGTGGCGACATGGACTGGCAGATCCTCGACGACAACCACAAGGTCGGCCTGCGCCTGACGTTCCGCGACGAAGGCCCGGGCATTCCCGACATCAAACTGGCGATGACCGACGGCTGGACCTCCGGCAGCGGTCTGGGCCTGGGCCTGACCGGGGCAAAGCGTCTCGTGGACGAATTTGAACTGGACACCGAGCCCGGCAAAGGCACTCGCATAACGATCACCCGATGGACATGAACATCAGCGGGACATTGACCCAGGTGTTGGTGATCGAGGACAGCAGCCAGATCGGCCATGCCCGGCGTACGGCCCAGCGTCTGGCCGAGCAACACGGTTTTGGCGAAAGCGATGCCGGCCGCGTCGCGCTGGTGGCCACGGAGCTGGCGAGCAATGTGCTCAAGCATGCCGGGCGCGGGGAATTGCACCTGCGCCTGTTGCCCCGTCAGGGTGACGACGGCATCGAGATGATTGCGGTCGACCGTGCCCAGGGGTTTGATCTGGACGCGTGTCTGGCGGACGGCTTTTCCACCGGTGGCACTCAGGGCATCGGCCTCGGTGCAGTGGCTCGACAGGCGGATATCTTCGACGTATTTGCCGATCATCGCGGCGCCGTGCTGCTGGCTCGTCTGTACCCGCGCAGCGACCGTCAAGCGGATCTGCCGTATGGAGTCAGCCAGCACTCGCTGCACAACGATCCAGCCTGCGGCGACGTCTGGCATCTGGCGATTCATGGCCGTGACATCAGTGCCCTGATCGTCGACGGTCTGGGCCATGGCGAGGACGCCGAGCGTGCGGCCCGTGCAGGAGAGAAAGCCTTTGCCCTGAGCCCGTTCGGAGCGCCGACGCTGCTGATGGAAGACATGCACCGCGAGATGATCGGGAGCCGGGGTGGCGCAGTGGCATTCGCGCAGTTTCACGCAGGGCGTGCCAGTCTGTCGTTCACCGGTGTCGGTAACATCGGTGCCAGCCTGATCGCCTCCGACAAGTCGCGCGGACTGGCCTCGCATCCAGGGATAGTCGGCGGCCAATACCGAAAAGCCCAGCCCTTTGACTATGCTCACGTGAACGGACATCTATTGATCATGTACAGCGATGGCTTGCAGTCCCGTTGGAACCTTCAAGACTACCCCGGTCTGGTGCATCGCCATCCCGCCGTGATAGCCACCGTCCTGCACCGCGATTTCTGTCGCGGGCGCGACGATGTAACGGTGCTGGTCGTTGCCCTGGAGGCAGCCCATGGCTGAGTCCCCGACACTGAGCAATGCCGAACAGGCTGCGTTGATCGCCCAGTTGCAGAGCGAAACCGCTGCGTTGCGTGAAGAGCTCGACGAAACCAATCAGGGCGTACTCGCGCTGTACGCCGAACTCGACACCCAGGCCGAACAACTGCGCCAGGCGTCCGACCTGAAAAGCCGCTTCTTGTCGTACATGAGTCACGAGTTCCGCACACCGCTGGGCTCGATCCTGAGCATCAACAGCCTGCTGGCCGACGAACTCGACGGCCCGCTCAGCCCCGAGCAGCACAAACAGGTGGCCTTCGTCAGCAGCGCCGCCCGGGAACTCAGTGACATGGTCGACGACCTGCTCGATCTGGCGAAGATCGAGGCCGGACGCATCAGTATTTCTGCGGCGTGGTTCGACATGTTCGACCTGTTCGCGGCGTTGCGCGGAATGTTCCGGCCGATTGTCGACGCCACCGCCGTCGACCTGATTTTCGAGGAGCCGGTAGGCCTGCCGCGTCTCTATACCGACGACAAGAAGCTCGCGCAGATTCTGCGCAACTTCATTTCCAACTCGCTGAAATTCACCACCCGTGGCGAAGTCCGGATCTCGGCGCGCCTTGAAGGTGAGGACAAGGTGCGGTTCGCCGTCAGCGACACCGGCATCGGCATCGCCCCCGAACTGCACGGCACGTTGTTCGAGGACTTTTCACAGGTTGACTCTCCTTTGCAAAAACGCCTGCGCGGCACCGGGCTCGGATTGTCCCTGTGCAAACGCTTCGCCGAATTGCTCGGTGGCGAGGTCGGCGTCCAGAGTACCCCGAGCGTGGGTTCGTGCTTTTTCGTGATCATCCCGTTGGCGATCGCCCAGGAGAGCGTCGATGAAACATGACATCCGTCTGTTGATTGTCGACGACAACGTCGCCACCCGTTACGCCTTGCGCCGACGGCTGGAACGCCACGGCTATGAGGTGTCAGAGGCCGGCACCGGTGGCGAAGGCCTGGCGTTGATCGCCAGTGAAAAGCTCGACGCGTTGATTCTCGACGTCAACCTGCCGGACATGAGCGGCTTCGATATTGTCCGCGAACTGCGCGCCGACGCCCGCACCGCCCTGCTCCCGGTGATCCACGTGTCGGCCGCGTCGATCCAGACCGGCGACATCATCACCGGCCTCGATGCCGGGGCCGATGCGTATCTGATTCACCCGGTCGATCCCGATGTGCTGCTGGCAACATTGCGCACCCTGCTTCGGGTGCGCGACACGGAGAACGCGTTGCGCGAAAGCGAGGCGCGTTTCCGCGAGATCTTCGTCAACATCTCCGCGCCCATCGCGGTGCTGGATGCCGACCTGAAAGTCCACGAGTGCAACCACGCTTTCTCCCAACTGATCCAAGACAACCGCGACCCGCAGACCCTCAGCGAATGCTTCGCCGAGGATCAGAGCGCGATCCTCGACGAACTGCGCCTGCGGCTGGTGGATGGCGAACGCTGGAAAGGCACGCTGAACATGCGCGTGCAGGGCGAGATCCGTGAGACCGAGTGGCAAATTTCCCCCTACCGCACCCCGAAACTGAGCCTGGTGTTCGTCGAAGACGTCACTGAACACCGTCACCGCGAACGTTCGCACCTGGCGCGGCTGGACGACACCACCACGCAACTGGCCAAGGAAGTCGCCGACCGGGTGCGTGCCGAATCGCAACTGCTGCAAGTACAGAAAATGGATGCGCTGGGCAAACTCACCGGCGGCATCGCCCACGACTTCAACAACCTCCTGACCGGGATCATCACCAGCCTCGAACTGATCCAGAAACGCGTCGCCGATGCGCGCCCGGACAAGGTCCAGTTCTATGCCGAAGCGGCCCTGAGTTCGGCGATGAGCGCGGCCTCGCTCACCCATCGCCTGCTGGCTTTTGCCCGCCAGCAACCGCTCGACACCCGTCCGGTGGACATCAACAAGCACGTCCGCTCGCTGGAAGAATTGCTGGTGCGCACCATCGGCGAACGCATCGCCCTCAAACTGGAAATGACCACCAAACCTGCCATCGCGCTGGTCGATCCGATCCAGCTCGAAAGCGCAGTGCTCAACCTGGTGATCAACGCCCGGGACGCATTGCCACGGGGCGGCAATATCTGGGTCAGCACTTACGCGGCGTATTCCCACGGCGACCCGAACCTCGCCGATGGTTCCTATGTGGCGCTATCGGTGCGCGATGACGGTACCGGCATCGAGCACAGCGTCATCGATAAGGTGTTCGAGCCGTTTTTCACCACCAAACCGCTGGGCCAGGGCACCGGGTTGGGGCTGTCGACGATCTACGGTTTCGCTCGTCAATCCGGTGGCGATGCGCACATCCGCAGCGTGGCGCGACGCGGCACCGAAGTGACGATCATGCTGCCGGCCACCAGTGATCCGACCGCTGTCGATGTGGCCCCTGTGACCATCGATCCGCAAGGCTCGGGCGAACATGTGTTGATCGTCGAAGACATGCCGGCCGTGCGCCTGTTCGTCACCGAAGTGCTGGAGGACGCCGGTTACCGCTGCACCCAGGCCGGCGACATCGAAACCGCACTGGAACGCTTGCAGAACGACCCGTCGATCGACCTGCTGCTGACCGATGTGGGTCTGCCTCGCATGACCGGCCGTGAACTGGCGGACGTTGCCCGGGGCTGGCGTGAAGCGCTGCCGATCCTGTTCATGACCGGTTACGCGGAAACCGCGATCAACCGCCAGGTGTTCCTCGGGGCCGGCATGGAGATGCTGGTCAAACCGTTCCAGATCCGCGAGTTGCTGGACAAGGTGCGCCGCACGCTCGACGGCGCCTGATACACCGCCATTGCGTGCAAGCCCGCGATGAGGCCCGCCTAGGCGACGCAGTTATCGGTTCAAGGCACGGGCTAGAAACGGCGCAGTCCGGCTCTTCTTGCTCGCCGCCACTTTCTGCGGCGTCCCGGCCACGACGATCTTGCCGCCCTGATCCCCGGCGCCCGGACCAATGTCGATCACCCAGTCGCTCTGCGCCACCACGCGCATTTCATGCTCGACCACGATCACCGTGTGCCCCGCCGTCACGAGCGTATCCAGTTGCTCCAGCAAGCGGTCGACATCGCGCGGGTGCAACCCGGTGGTTGGTTCATCCAGCACATACAACGTCGCGCCACGCTGGTTGCGCTGCAGTTCGGTGGCCAGTTTGATGCGCTGGGCTTCGCCGCCGGACAACTCGGTCGCCGGTTGCCCGAGGCGCAGGTAACCGAGGCCGATGTCGCGCAGCACCTCCAGCGAACGGCGGATCGCCGGTTGCTCGGCAAACACCGTCACCGCTTCGTCCACCGTCAGTTTCAGCACCTGCGCGATGCTCAAGCCCTGCCAGACAATGGCCAGGGTCTCGGGGTTGTAACGCGCGCCGTGACAGGTCGGGCACGGCGCATAAACGCTGGGCATGAACAGCAATTCGACACTGACAAAGCCCTCGCCTTCGCAGGTCGGGCAGCGTCCCTTGGCAACGTTGAAGGAAAACTGCCCGGCGTCGTAACCCGCGGCTTTCGCCTCATCGGTCGCGGCAAACAGCTTGCGCACGTTGTCGAACAACCCGGTGTAAGTCGCCAGATTCGAACGCGGCGTGCGGCCGATGGGTTTCTGATCGACCTGCACCAGACGCTTGATCGACTCCAGCCCGGCGCTGACCTGGCCGGTGCTGGCAGACGGGGTATCGTCTTCCAGATTGAGTTCTTCCGGCTCGGCGTCACTGACGCTGCGCCCGAGTTGTGCGCCGACCAGTTCCAGCAGCGCCTGGCTGACCAGACTGGATTTGCCCGAACCGGAAACACCGGTGACCGAGGTGAAACAGCCCAAGGGGAATTCGGCGCTGAGGTTATTCAGGTTATTGCGGGTGACGCCGTCGAGCTTCAGCCAGCCCGACGGTTTGCGCGCGGCGCGGTTCGGCCGTTGATGTTCGGCGAACAGATAGGCGCGGGTCTGCGAGTCCTCGATCGCGGCCAGCCCCGGTGGCGGGCCGCTGTAGAGAATCTGCCCGCCCTTTTCACCGGCCGCCGGGCCGACGTCGATCAGCCAGTCGGCGCGGCGCATCGTGTCCAGATCGTGCTCGACCACAAACACGCTGTTGCCGTCGGCTTTCAGGCGCTGCAAGGCTTCGAACAGCGCCTCGCCGTCAGCCGGGTGCAGGCCGGCGGAGGGTTCGTCGAGCACGTAGATCACGCCGAACAATTGCGAGCCCAATTGAGTGGCCAGTCGCAGGCGTTGCAATTCGCCGGACGACAGGGTCGGCGTGCTGCGCTCCAGCGCCAGATATCCGAGCCCGAGATCGGTCAGGGTGCTGACCCGCTCCAGCAAGTCCTCGGCAATGCGCTGCGCGGCCAGGCGTTTTTCCAGCGACAGGTTCGGCGTATGGCGCACGTCCGGCGCGTTGGCGTGGCCGCTGGCGCCATGAGCCACGCGTTGCTGGCGGGCTTCGCGGGTCTGGCTGTGGGTCAGGGTTTCACCGCTTTCATCGGCGTGTTCCAGCCAGCTCGCGTCCGCCACCGGCTTCAAGACTTCGGCGACTTGCAGCAGCGGCATCCGTGACAACTCGCCGATGTCATGCCCGGCAAACGTCACCGACAGCGCCTCGCGCTTGAGGCGCTTGCCATCGCACAGCGGGCAAAGGCTGCCGATCATGAACTGCGACACGCGCTTCTTCATCAGCGCACTTTGCGAATGGGTGAACGTGTGCAGGATATAGCGCCGGGCGCCAGTGAAGGTGCCTTGATAGCTCGGTTCCATGTTGCGCTTGAGGGCGACGCGGGTCTCTTCCGGCGTCAGCCCGGCGTACACCGGAACGGTCGGTGTTTCCTCGGTGAAGAGGATCCAGTCACGCTGTTTTTTCGGCAGCTTGCGCCACGGGATATCGACATCGATGCCCATGGTCACCAGGATGTCGCGCAGGTTCTGCCCCTGCCAGGCCAGCGGCCAGGAGGCCACGGCGCGCTGGCGGATGGTCAGATTCGGATCGGGCACCATCAACGCCTCGGTGACCTCGTAAACCCGGCCCAGTCCATGGCATTGCGGGCACGCGCCTTGTGGCGTGTTCGGTGAAAAATCCTCGGCATACAGCATTGGCTGACCCGGCGGATAGCTGCCGGCGCGCGAGTACAGCATACGGATCAGGCTCGAGAGCGTGGTGACGCTGCCCACCGACGAGCGCGTGCTCGGCGTGCCGCGCTGTTGCTGCAGGGCCACGGCCGGGGGCAGGCCTTCGATGGAATCGACGTCCGGCACGCCGACCTGATCGATCAGCCGCCGCGCATAGGGCGCCACCGATTCGAAATAGCGCCGCTGGGCTTCGGCATACAGCGTCGAAAACGCCAGCGACGACTTGCCCGAACCCGACACCCCGGTGAACACCACCAGTGCATCGCGAGGAATGTCGACGTCCACGTTCTTCAGATTGTGTTCACGGGCACCGCGCACGCGAACCATGCCGGCGGCAGAACTGGAATTGCGTCTGGAAGTCATCGGCCAGCCTTGGTCAGGGGATTAGAGCTCAGGTGCTGAGCACGGAACGGATCATCTGCAGCAGTGCTTCGGGGCCATAGGGCTTGCCGAGCAAATGGGTGTCGGGGCTGAGTTGGTGGTTGCGCGAGATGATGTCGCGGGTGTGCCCCGAGGTGAACAGCACGGCCACCGGAGGCATTTGCACCTTGGCCCACGCCGCCAGATCGGAGCTCTTGATAAGACCGGGCATGACCACGTCGGTGAAGATCAGGTCGACCCGAGCGCCTTCCATCAACATCTGCATGGCCGCGTCGCCGTTGCCGGCGATCAGCACGCGGTAGCCTTCTTCGCGCAACAGTTCGACCGCCGAGGTGCGCACCGCTTCGTTGTCCTCGACCACCAGGATCGTCTCGTGACCACCCGCCTGCTGATGATTGACGCTCGGCGAGTCATCGAGCACGGGGCGCAGGCTGCGTGGAAAGTACAACTGCACCCGCGTGCCTTCGCCGATCCGACTGTCGATCTCCACATGCCCACCGCTCTGCTTGACGAAGCCGAACACCATGCTCAAGCCGAGGCCGGTGCCCTGGCCGTCGGCCTTGGTGGTGAAGAATGGTTCGAACACCTGCTCGAGCATGTGCGGGGCAATGCCCACGCCGCTGTCACTGACCGAGACCCGCACGAAATCCCCCGGCACGATGCCCTTGCCCGAACAGAACGCCCGATCCAGTGAGAGGTTGGAGGCGCCAAGCACAATCGTGCCCTCGCCCTTCATGGCGTCCCGGGCGTTGATTGCCAGATTGAGAATGGCGTTTTCCAGTTGATTGCGGTCGACGTTGATGTGCCACGGCTCAACAGGCAGTTGCACGTCGATCTGAATGGTTTCGCCCAGCGCCCGTTGCAGCAACTCGCCCACGCCTTCGAAGATCTGGCGGGGGTTGCACACCGCCGGCGACAGCGGCTGACGCCGGGCAAACGCGAGCAGTTGCGAAGACAGCTTGGCGCCGCGCTCCACCGCCGCCAGCGAGGCGCTGACCCGACGCTGGACGTTGGCATTGTCCGGTTCATGGCGAGCCAGCAGGTGCAGATTGCCGGCGATCACTTGCAGCAGGTTGTTGAAGTCATGGGCCACGCCCCCGGTGAGGCCACCGATGGCTTCGAGCTTCTGCGACTGACGCAATTGCTCTTCGGCGGCGAGGCGCGCCTCGACTTCATCCGCCACCCGCTGTTCGAGGTTGCGGGTGAACTTGAGCAGCGATTCCTCGGCGGTCTTGCGCTCGTGAATATCGATCAACACACCGGGGAAACGGAACGGCCGGCCCTGCTCGTCGAATTCGCAGGCGCCGCTGGCAAGCACCCACAGACAACTGCCATCGGCACGCACCACCCGGTACTCGGCGTTGTAGGGCTCGCCGGTACGCACCGAATTCTCCACGCACTCCTGTACCCAATTGCGATCGTCCGGGTGAATGTGCGCTTCGGCGATATGCTGCGGCAGGTTGCTCAGGTCTTGATCAGGCGGGTAGGAAAATGTCCGGGCGAATCGCTCGTCGGCCGACAGCACGTTGTTTCTGACGTCCCAGACAAAAGAGCCGAGCAATGCCCCGGCATTGAGTGCCAGTCGCACCCGCTCGTTATCGGCGCGATAGGCATCTTCAGCGGCCTGGCGCAGACGCTCGGACAACACCAGTTCAGTGGTTTCCACCACCATCGCCATCACGCCCGAAGGCACGCCGGCATCGTTGGCTACCGGGCTGTAATACAAATCGAGCCAGACATCCTCGGGCACGCCGTCGCGCAGCAACACCAAGACCTTGTTGCGGTATTCCAGGGTGCCGCCGGCCAGACAGGTGTCGACCACATGCCGGTTGAAATCGGCCACCTCCGGCCAGCCCAGTTCCACCGGCGATCCGAGCAGGTACGGATGCCGGCCGCCGGCGAATCGCGAATAGGCGTCGTTGTAGATCATGTAACCGGCATGCCCCCAGAGCATGACCATCGGCAGCGGCGAGGCCAGCATCAGCTGGACCGTGCTGCACAGGCTGGCCGGCCAGGTTTCGAGGGGGCCCAGATCAGTCCTGCTCCAGTCAAACGCACGAATGCGCCCGGCCATCTCGCCTTGCCAGCCGTCACACCCATGGCTATCGGATAAAAACTGCATCAGCTGCTTCAACGCCTTGTAGTGGGTCCGGTTCTATCGCCGCGCGTTCAAACGCCACGCCCGTCTGTTTCGAGCGTGTCGGGCAGCGATGGTTTCATTAGAGGTATAGCCGATTTCACCTGCACTCGACGCTCACACTCCGATCAGGTGTTTGAGCGGATGGTAGCCGGTCTTCATTTTCGCAGCGACGTCGAGGATCGCCTTCTGGATGCCGTCCAGGTGCATGCAGGTCAGCTCGATCGCGGCGCTCTGATTGCCGGCCTCGATGTACTCGATCAGGCGCAGGTGCTCGTCATCACGGCAGGCTTCGTGGCTGTCGTCATCCAGCGCGGCGGCGTACAGCGAGGCGCGGGAAATCAGCTTCTGGAACCAGTCGAGCAGTACCGGGTTGTTCAGGCTACGGGCGAGTTTGATGTGGAACTCGCCAAGCAGGTGTATCAGCCGCTCGTGGTCGCCGGCTTCGTGGGCTTCGTCTTCCAGCAGCAGGTGGTCGCGCAAATCCTGCATCGCCGCAGAGTCCTTGCGCCGGCACAGTTCGGTGACGATGCCGATCTCGATCAGGCGCCGGGTTTCGAACAGCGAACGGATTTCCTCATCGCTGGGCAGCGACACCGACGCACCTTTATTGGGCTCGGTGGTGACCAGTCCGTCGGCCTCCAATTGCTTGAGCGCCGCGCGAACCGACGTGCGGCTGACATTGAACAATTCCGCCAGCGACGCCTCGCCCAGCTTCATCCCCGGACGCAGCGAACGCTTGCTGATCGCCTCGTAAACCCCTTGGTAGACGCGGTCGACCGTGGTTTCCGTTTTTTTCTCGGTCATTTGGAAGCTCCTTCAACGCTGGCGACGCTGCCCGACGAACGACTCAGTCAGGGAAATGGGGGGTTGCGCCAGCAGATTAATCCGGGTATTTGTAAATTGCATTCAGATATTGCATACAATAATTAGAGGATTGCACCATTATGGGTCAACCAATAGCCATTGAAGTGCGTAACGTATCCAAGCGGTATTCTGATGACCCTGGCCTCGCGCCTGCCCTCAACAACGTGTCGGTGAACATCGCCGACAACGAGTTTTTCACCCTCCTCGGCCCCTCGGGCTGCGGCAAGACCACCCTGTTGCGCACCATCGCCGGTTTCGAACACGTCAGCGACGGCGAGATCCGTCTGGCGGGCGAAACGGTCAATCACCTGCCGCCGTTCAAGCGTCGGGTCAACACGGTGTTCCAGAGTTACGCGCTGTTTCCGCACATGAGTGTCGCGCAGAATATCGCCTTCGGCCTCGAGATGCAGGGTCTTGATCGCAAGACGATTCCCGGACGGGTCGACGAGATGCTCGCGCTGGTGCAGATGGAGCACCTGGCCGGGCGCAAACCGGCGGAATTATCCGGCGGCCAGCAGCAACGCGTGGCGCTGGCCCGGGCCCTGGCGCCGAAACCGAAAGTGCTGTTGCTCGACGAGCCGCTGTCGGCGCTGGACCTGAAGCTGCGCAAGGAAATGCAGGTCGAACTCAAGCGCGTGCAGCAGGAAGCCGGAATCACCTTCATCTTCGTCACCCACGATCAGGAAGAGGCCTTGACCCTGTCCGACCGGATCGCGGTGATGTCCGCCGGCAAGATCCTGCAGATCGGCACCCCGACCGACATCTATGAACGCCCGCAGCACCGTTTCGTCGCCCAGTTCATCGGCGACATCAATTTCCTCCCCGGCGAACTCAAGCGCGGCGACCACAACGAAAACCTCTTCGTGCCCAGCGGCATGCCGGTGGAAATCCCCTGCCCGCCCCAAGGCGTCAGCGGCAGCAGCGTGCAACTGGCGTTTCGTCCCGAACGTTCGCAACTGGTCGCAGCGGATCAACCGCATCATCTGCGCGGGGTGATCGAAGCGGTGCTGTATGTCGGCACCGCGACCCTTTACCAGTGCCGTTTGAACAACGACATCAAAGTCATGCTGCGGGAAAACAACGAAGGCCTGAACCGTGGTCGTGCAGTCGGCGAGCACGTGGCGGTGCATTTGCCGCCCCAGGCCTGCCTGTTGATGGAGGCCTGAGATGAGCGTCAGCAGCACTTCCCCCTCCCTCAACCGCGCGCTGTTGCTCAGCCCGGTGGTGTTGACCCTGCTCGCCCTGATCGCCATTCCGCTGGGCATCATGGGCTACATCAGCCTGCTGCCGCGCAACACCTACGGCGGCGTCGACTGGCAGGCCCAATGGCAACTGCAAAGTTACGTGCAGCTGTTTTTCCAGGAAGGTTTTGACGGCGAACTGGAGCTGAACTGGGTCTACGCCCAAGCGCTATTGCGTTCGGTGTTCCAGGCCGGCGGCACCACCGTGCTGTGCTTCCTGTTCGGGTTTCCGGTGGCGCTTTGGATGTCGAGCCTGACCCCACGTCGGCGCAATGTGATGGTGTTGCTCATCACCATTCCGTTCTGGACCAACCTGCTGATCCGCAACTACGCGTGGCTGATCATCCTGCGCGAACAGGGCTGGGTCGCCCAAAGCCTCAACGCGCTGTTCCCGAGTGCCGGCGGCATCACCCTGCTCTACAACGACTTCGCGGTCAGCGTCGGTCTGGTCTACAGCTTCTTGCCGTTCATGATCCTGCCGATCTACTCGACCCTGGAAAAACTCGACTGGCGTCTGGTGGAAGCCGCCTATGACCTGGGCGCCAACCGCTGGCATGCGCTGCGGCGGATCATCCTGCCGCTGTCGATGCCCGGCGTGATTGCCGGCGCGTTGCTGGTGTTCGTACCGAGCCTCGGCGCCTTCATCACCCCGGCGATCCTCGGCGGCGGCAAGACCCTGATGATCGGCAACCTGATCCAGCAACAATTCGGCACCGCACGCAACTGGCCGCTGGGCAGTTCGCTGTCGTTCCTGCTGCTGGGGATTCTGCTGTTGTCACTGGTGCTCTACGCCCTGTATAGCCGCAGCGCGGCGAAAACCCTGAACCGGGGAGCGAAAGCATGATCTCTCTGCACCTGAAAAAACTCCCCGCAACCCGCGAAATCAGCCTGCTGATCCTCGCCTATCTGTACGTGCCGATCCTGGTGTTGATCGCCTACAGCTTCAACGCCAACCGTTCGGCGACGGTGTGGACCGAGTTCTCGTTCGCCTGGTACGGGCGGATCCTGGCCAACCCGTCGATCCAGACCGCAGCGCTGAATTCGATCATCGTCGCGACCATCGCCACCGTCTGCGCCACGGCGATTGCACTGCTGGCGGCGCTGGCGACCTACCGGCCGTTCTACGGGCAGAAAATGGTCGAGGGCGGGATCAACCTGCCGCTGATCCTGCCGGAGATCGTCACCGCCGTGGCCACCCTGCTGCTGTTCATGGCGCTGGGCATCAAGCTCGGGCTGATGACGGTGATCGTCGCGCACATCGGCTTCTGCATTCCGTTCGCCTACCTGCCGATCCGCGCGCGGCTCAACGATCTGGACAAGAGCCTGCTGGAAGCCGCCAACGACCTGTATGCCAATCCGTGGCAGGTGTTTCGCCGCGTGACCTTGCCGCTGCTGTGGCCGGCGGTGCTGTCCGGATCGGTGCTGGCGTTCGTGGTCAGCCTCGACGATTTCATCATGACCTTCTTCGTCGCCGGGCCCGGTTCGACCACGTTGCCGGTGTACATCTTCTCGGCGATCAAGGCTGGCGTAACACCTGAAATCAACGCGATTTCAACCCTGATGCTGGTGATTTCCATCGTGCTGGTGGTGCTGGCCTTCTGGCTTGGCCAACGCGGCAAACAACAATAAACCTGGAGCGCGCTCATGAAAGTGAAAAACATGCGTCTGGCAGTATCCGGTCTGGCCCTGAGTTGTTTCACCGCGTTCGGCGCCCACGCCGCCGAGCCCAAGCAATTGTTCTTCTACAACTGGACCGATTACTACCCGGTGGATCTGCTGGCCAAGTTCGAAAAGGAGACCGGGATCAAGGTCACCATGGACGGCTACGACAGCAACGAAACCCTGCTCGCCAAGTTGCAGGCCGGCGGCGCCGCGTATGACGTGATCGTGCCGTCGCAGTCGATCATGCAGACGCTGATCAAGCAGGACCTGCTGCTGGAAATCGACGCCCCGACCCTGAGCAACTTCCAGTACGTCAAAGGCCCGTTCCGCGACCCGAGCTTCGACCCGGGCCGCAAGTTTTCGGCGCCTTACCTGTGGGGCACCACCGGGTTTTCCTATGACAGCGCACGGGTGCCGGGCGGCAAGCTCGATGATTCGTGGAAAGAATTCTTCGAGCCGCGCAAGGAACTGCAAGGCCAGCTTGCCGCCCTCGACACCTCCAGCAGCGTGATCAACGCCGCCAGTCATTACCTGAACGTCGACGAATGCACGGAAAACCCGCAGGACGCCAAGCGCATCCTCGAGCTGCTGCAAAAGCAGAAACCGTTTTTGAAGATGTACAGCTCCGACAATACCGTCGACCGCATGGCCTCGGGCGAAGTGATCATGATGCAGAACTGGAACGGCTCGACGGCCCGCGCCACGTTGCAGAAGAGCACGATCAAATACGTGTACCCGAAAGAAGGCCTGGCAATGTTCCAGGACAACTTCGCCGTACCCAAAAGCGCGCCGCATCCGGGCAACGCGAAGATCTTCATCGACTGGATGATGAAGCCCGAGAACGCGGCGGCCGTGTCCAACGCGATTGCCTATGCCAACGGGATTCAGAGCGATCAGTTGCTGGATGCGAAATGGAAGGTCATGGACGCGATCAACATGCCCGAGGAGTACGCCTCGCGCCTGCGCCCGGAGAAGGAATGCAGCAACAAGGCGCGGGAGTTGCAGGATCGGATCTGGTCGAAGCTTAAGGGTTGATCCGAAACCGCAGCCCTCACCCTAGCCCTCTCCCAAAGGGAGAGGGAACCGATTGGGGAATATTCAAGAAATACACCGACCTGAACGTTTTGCTCTGAATCCATAATCGACTCGGTCTCTCAGGTCGGCGTAGTACCTGAGACGACTCGGTCGGTCCCCTCTCCCTCCGGGAGAGGGCTAGGGTGAGGGGAAAAAATCCAAAGAACAAATGAGGTTCCAATGACTGCCCCCCGCTGGCTCAGAAACATCCGCCCCTACGGCGCCCCCGCCGAAGACCTGCTGATCGAAAACGGCAAATTCACGCAACGCCGCCCGGCCTCCAATGCTCCGCTGGCCGCCACCGACATCGACGGCCAGAACCAGCTCCTGACCGCCCCGCTGGTGGAAAGTCACGTCCACCTCGACAAGACCCTGTACGGCCAGCCCTGGCGCCCGAACAGCGCCGGTCCGACGCTCAAGGACTACATCAGCAACGAGCGCCGCGTGCTGCGCGAAGTCAAAGCGCCGATCGCCGAACGCGCCGGCGCCCTGCTGGAGAACTGCATCGCCCGGGGTTCGCTGACGATGCGCTGCCACGTCGACATCGACCCGGAATTCGGCCTGCGCCACGTCGAGGCCATGCAACAACTGCGCGAAACCTACAACGACCTGATCGACCTGCAGCTGGTGGTCTTCCCGCAAACCGGCCTGATCAGCCGCCCCGGCACCGCCGAACTGATGCGCGAAGCCATGGCCCTGGGCGTGGAGAACGTCGGCGGGCTCGACCCGTGTGGCATCGACAACGAGCCGATCGCGCAACTGGATTTCGTGTTCAAACTGGCCAGTGAATTCCAGCGTGGCGTCGACATTCACCTGCATGACAAAGGTGAACTGGGCCTGTGGCAGATCGCCCGGATCGCCGATTACACCGAGCGTTTCAACCTGCACAACCGGGTGATGATCAGCCACGCCTATTGCCTGGGCATGCTGCCGTGGAGTCAGGTCAAACCGGTCGCCGAACGCCTTGCTGCACTGGGCATTTCGCTGATGAGTTCGGCGCCGGCCGACTGCGCCGTTCCGCCGTTTCTGGCGCTGCGCGAGACCGGCGTCAACGTGTGCCTGGGCTCCGACGGCATTCGTGATGCGTGGTCGCCGATGGGCAATGGCGACATGCTGGAACGGGCAATGCTGCTGGCGTTTCGTTTTGATCTGGGCAAGGACGATGAACTGGCGGCGGCGTTCGACGCGGCGACGGTCAACGGTGCGCGCGCATTGGGGATCGAGGATTACGGCTTCGCCATCGACCGGCCGGCGGACTTTCTGCTGATGCCGGTCGAAACCCTCGGTGAAGCGGTAGTCGCGCGGCCGGTGCGTCAGGTCTATCGCGGCGGCGAACTGATCGCCAGCGGCGGTCGTTTGCTGGGCAGCCGTCTGTGAAACGCATCGGCCTGAAGGCCGGTTGCGTGGTCGGTTTCGACGGCACGCAACATGTGCTGTGGCGCGACGGCGAAGTGGTGTTTGCCGGCTCGCGCATCGAATTTGTCGGGCGCGGTTATCAAGGGCCGGTGGATCAGTGGATCGACTACGGCAACGCACTGATCGGTCCCGGTTTTATCGACCTAGATGCCCTCGGCGATCTCGACTCCACGGTGCTGACCCTGGACAACGGTGACGAGCGTGCCATGGGCCGGATGTGGTCGGCGGAGTATCTGGCGGCCGGCCCGCGTGAGTCGTTCAGCCCCGAGGAAGAGGTCTTCAAATACCGCTACGCCTTCACTCAGTTGATCCGCAACGGCATTACCACGGCCATGCCGATCACCTCGATGTACTACCGCGAATGGGCGGAGACCTACGACGAGTTCGCCGCTGTCGCTGACGTGGCGGGCGAGTTGGGCCTGCGTACCTATCTCGGCCCCTGCTACATGAGCGGCATGAGTTACTGGCGCGCCGACGGCAGCCTCGCCCATCACTGGGATGAGGCTCGGGGCCTGGCTGGACTGGACGCGGCCGAACGGTTTTTCAAGGATTTCGATGGCGCCCACGCCGGGTTGATTCGCGGCGCGCTGCTGCCGGATCGCATCCAGACCTGCACGCCGAAACTGCTGCAACGCACATCCGCCTTGAGCCGCGAACTGAACGCACCGATGCGTCTGCATTGCTGTCAGGCGCCGGGAGAAGTGGCGATGGTCGAACAGTTGCGCGGCACCACGCCGCTGGGCTGGTTGCAGCAACTCGACCTGCTCACCCCGCGCAGCCTGCTGCCCCACGGCCTCTACACCTCGGGCGATGACGACTTGCAGCGGATCATTGATGGCGGCGCCAGTCTGGTGCACTGCCCGCTGGTGTTCGCCCGTGACGGCGAGGCGCTGAATTCGTTCGGCCGCTATCGTGCCAAAGGCATCAACTTCGCCCTCGGCACTGACACCTGGCCGGCAGACCTGCTGGAGAACATGCGCCACGGTTTGAACATCGCCCGGCTCATGGAAGGTGGTCCATCGCTGACCAGCAGCCTCGACCTGTACAACGCCGCCACTCTCGGCGGCGCCAAGGCGCTGGGCCGTGACGACCTCGGTCGTCTGGCCCCCGGCGCCAAAGCGGATATCACCGTGTTCAACCTGCGCGGTCTGCATCTGGGCCCGCTGTTCGATCCACTGAAAAACCTGCTGCTGGCCGGACGCGGCGACGACTGCCTCGCCAGTTACATCGACGGTCGCTGCGTGATGCAGGACGGTCAGGTCATCGGCGTCGACTACCCCTCTCTGCAACGCCAGGCCCAGCGCCAATACGAAAAACTGATGCGCAGCCACAGCGACCGGGCCTTTGCCCGACCGGATTGGAAAACCCTGTTCCAGCCGGCCATTCCGTTCGCCGACGACTACAGCGCCGAAGCGCCGTTGAGCGCCATCGATCCACTTCTTTAGAGAACACTGCCATGCACAGCTTCGATTTCAGCCAACTGAGCCCACGGGAAAAGTACAAGATTCTGATCGGCAGCGTGGTGCCGCGCCCGATTGCACTGGTCACCACCATCGACGGCGAAGGCCGGGTCAATGCCGCGCCGTTCAGTTTTTTCAATGCGCTGTCGGCAGATCCGCCCATTCTCGCGCTTGGCGTCGAGAACTATGGCGACCAGAGCCCGAAGGACACCACGCGCAATATCCAGATGAATCAGGAGTTCACGGTCAACATCGTCAGCGATGCACTGGTGGAAGCCATGAACGTCTGCGCCGTGCCGTTTGCGCCGGGCTTCGATGAGTTGACCGCTGCGGGCCTGACAGCAATCCCCGGCACCTCGGTCAAATGCCCGCGAATCGGCGAAGCACCGGTGGCGCTGGAATGCCGACGGATGATGGCGCTGAACATCGGTCAGTCCCGGGAGATCATTTTTGGCGAGGTGTTGATGGCGCATGTGCGCGACGAGTTGATCGACCCGAAAACCCTGTACATCGATCAATTGGGGCTGGATGCGATCGGGCGCATGGGCGGCCATGGTTATGCGCGGACCCGGGATTACTTCGACCTGCCGACCCGCTCGTTGCAAGCGTGGACGGAAGCGCCGGGGGGTGGCGAGCGGTTCTGGCCACAGCGCTGATCAGTGGAAGTCGCGGCTCTGTACGCGGATGCCGTTGAGCAGCGGAGTCAGATCGCTCAGGCGTCCGGCAATCAGGTGCCGCACCTCGCCTTCCCGCTCCCAGCGGCCATCGACCTTGAGCAGTTGTGAGCCCACCAGCACCTGACGCTGACGCTCGGCCAGATCGCGCCAGACCACCACGTTGACGTTGCCGAATTCGTCTTCCAGGGTCACGAAGGTCACGCCACTGGCGGTGCCCGGTCGCTGGCGACCGGTCACCAGCCCCGCCACGCTGACCGGCCGACCATGCTCGACTTCCAGCAACTCCCGGGAACTGCGGCAGCGCCGCGCCCGCAACTCGTTACGCAACAACGTCAGCGGGTGCGGCCCCAGCGTAGTGCCCAGCGTGGCGTAATCGGTGAACAAATCCTCGCTGACACTCGGCGTCGGCAGCAGCACATCCGGCTCTTCCTGACTCGGCAACCCGGCAAACAATCCGAGCTGTTTCTGCACCCCGGCCACTTCCCAGCGTGCCCGATGACGATGACCGGCCAGACCGCGCAATGCCCCGGCATCGGCCAACAGCGCCTGAGCGCGACTGTCGAGCCCGGCCCGTTCGCCCAGATCGGCGACATCGGCAAACGCCCCCCTCGCCCGCGCGCTTTCAATGCTGCGCGCATCTTCCTCGCGAAAGCCCTTGATCATCCGCAGGCCCATGCGGATGGCAGGTTGCTCGCCGGTGATCGGCTCCAGGCTGCAATCCCAGTCACTGGCGCGCACGTCCACCGGGCGGATCTGCAAATGATGCCGGCGCGCGTCCTGAAGAATCTGATCCGGGCTGTAGAACCCCATCGGCCAACTGTTGATCAGCGCACAGGCGAACGCCGCCGGTTCGTGGCACTTGAGCCAGCAACTGGCATAAGTCAGCAAGGCAAAACTGGCGGCGTGGGATTCAGGGAATCCGTAACTGCCGAAGCCCTTGATCTGCTCGAAGATCTGCGCGGCGAATTCCGGGCTGTAGCCGTTTTTCTTCATGCCGGCGGCCAATCGCTCCTTGTGCGGCTCCAGCCCGCCGTGGCGCTTCCACGCGGCCATGGAGCGGCGCAACTGGTCGGCCTCACCGGGGCTGTAGTCGGCGGCGACAATGGCGATCTGCATCACCTGTTCCTGAAACAGCGGCACGCCAAGGGTGCGCTTGAGCACCACTTCCAGTTCCGGGGACGGATAGGTTTCCTCTTCTTCCTGGTTCCGGCGGCGCAGGTACGGATGGACCATCCCGCCCTGGATCGGCCCCGGCCGGACGATGGCCACTTCGATCACCAGGTCGTAGAAGGTTTGCGGGCGCAGGCGCGGCAGCATCGACATCTGCGCCCGGGATTCGATCTGGAATACGCCGATGGTGTCGGCGCGGCTGATCATGTCGTACGTGGCGCGATCCTCGGCCGGAATCGTCGCCAGGCTCAGCTTCTGGTTACGATGACGGCGCAGCAGGTCGAAACAGCGGCGGATCGCGCTGAGCATGCCGAGGGCGAGGATATCCACCTTGAGCAGCCCGACCGCATCGAGGTCGTCCTTGTCCCACTGGATAATCGTGCGGTCGGCCATGGCGGCGTTTTCCACCGGCACCAAAGTGTCCAGCGGTTGCTCGGAAATCACGAAACCACCGGGGTGTTGCGACAGGTGCCGGGGGAAGCCGATCAGTTGCCCGGTCAGGCTCAGCACCCGGTGCAGCAGCGGACTTTCGGGGTCAAAACCACCTTCGCGCAGGCGCTCCACGGGCGGCGTGTCATCGCTCCAGTGGCCGCAGCAGTCGGCCAGCGCATTGATCTGGTCCGGCGGCAAACCCAGCGCCTTGGCCACATCGCGGATCGCGCCGGAAGCGTGGTAGGTGCTGACCACCGCGGTCAGCGCCGCACGACGGCGACCATAACGACGAAACACGTATTGCAGGACTTCTTCGCGGCGTTCGTGCTCGAAATCCACGTCGATGTCCGGCGGCTCGTTGCGCTCCCTCGACATGAAACGCTCGAACAGCAGCGTGGTGCGGTCCGGATCGATCTCGGTGATGCCCAAGGCAAAACACACCGCCGAGTTGGCCGCCGAGCCCCGGCCCTGACAGAGGATTTTCTGCTCCCGGGCGAAGCGCACCACGTCGTGCACGGTGAGGAAGTAGCTTTCGTAGCCGAGTTCGGCGATCAGCTTCAGTTCCTTGTTGATCTGCCTCAGCACCTTGAAGGGCGCGCCGTTTTCCCAGCGCCAGGCGATGCCCTGTTTAGTCAACTGTCGCAGCCAGGAACGGCCCGAGTGTCCATCGGGCACCAGCTCTTTCGGATATTGATAACGCAATTGGCTCAAATCGAACGTGCAGCGTCGGGCCAGGCTCACCGACTCGTCCAGCAATAGCTGCGGATACAGTTCCCGCAACACATCGAGGCTGCGCAAATGCCGCTCGCCGTTGGGGTGCAGGCGCAATCCGGCTTCCGCTACCGGGACGTGGTGTCGGATCGCGGTCATGGTGTCCTGCAAGGCCCTCCGGCCACGGGCGTGCATGTGCACATCGCCACTGGCCACTGCCCGAATCTGCAGTTCATCCGCCAGACTCAGCAGTGCAGCCAGTCGCCGCTGATCGTCCTGCCCGCGGTGCAACTGCACCGCCAGCCACAGCCGCTCGCCGAAGGTCTGCTTCAGCCAGCGGCCCTCTTCCACCTCATCGACCGAATCCGGCACCCACAGCACCAATAGCCCCGGCAGCGGTTCGCTGAAGTCCTCGCGCAGTATTTGATACTGGCCTTTCCGGGTTCGCCGTCGAGCCTGGGTGATCAAACCGCACAACGCCTGATAACCCTCGATGTTCTCGACCAGCAACACCAGTTTCGGGCCGTTCTCGATGCGGATTTCGCTGCCGATGATCAGCGGCAGCTCCACGGATTTGGCCGCCTGCCAGGCACGAACGATCCCGGCCAGGGTGCATTCATCAGTGATCGCCAGTGCCTGATAGCCGTGTTTTTTCGCCCGCTGAAACAGCTCCAGTGCACTGGACGCACCACGCTGGAAACTGAAGTTCGACAGGCAGTGCAGTTCGGCATAACCCTGACTCACGCGAACCAGCCCTGCAGCCACAACGGGCCGCCCTCACCCACTGCTCGGTACGCCCAGCCTTGCTGGCCGGCGCGGTTCTGGATCAGGTAATAGTCGCGGCGCACGTCGTCACCGTCCCACCAGCCGGACTCGATGCGTTCCGGGCCCATGAGAATCCGCGCCGAACCTTCGGGCACGGATTGCGGTTCGCCCAACAACCAGCCCGGACGCTGCACGCCCGGCAATGCAGGGCAACGCTGTTTGTCATCGGCGTTCTGCCACGCGCACTCCGGGCGATGATCGGCCTGAAAGCGCAGGCCCTGCACCGCCTCATCCCCCAGTCGCGCGCGCAGGCGTTCGCGCAACTGCTCCCAGGGCAAGGTCTGCTGCGGACGGTCGTCGAACAGCTCCTGAAACTGCGGCACGAAACTCGGCAGATCCTCGGCGCGCAGACGAAAACCGCGCACCGGGGCTTCGACCTGCACCTGCTCCAATCGGCCACGGGCCAGTTCAAAGAGCATCGCCGGATCGCGCTCGGCGCTGAGCAGGCCGACCTTGATCAGCGTGTCCGGCAACCCGGCGTGTTCCAGATGCAGGTCGAAGCGCTGCACGCCGCTGTCGCGCCCGCACAAAAACGCCGCCAGATCGGACGTCAGGCGGCGCAATGGAAACAGCAGCGCCTGATGGGACTGCACGTCGAAATTGAGTTCGATGCGCACATCGAAGCGATCCGGCGGCAGGTAGAACGCCAGCGCCAGCGGCCGTGCGCCGAACAGCGTGTCCAGGTGCTTGAGCATCGGTGCCTCGAAACGCCGGGCCAGGGCCTGACGCGGCAGGTTCTGCACCTGATGGAGGTTGCGCAGGCCCATGCGCGACAGCGCCGTGGCCACGCTCGGTTCAAGCCCGATGCGGTCGACCGGCAATTGCCCGAGATGATGACGCAGGGTTTCACCGTCGGGCACCACCAATCCGTCGTAGGCGTTGGCCAACACCCGCGCCGCCACCGGATTGGGCGCGGCGACGATGCGATGACGAAAACCCAGCTCCGTCAGTTCCGTGCGCAAGCGTGCCTCGAACTGCGCCCAGGAACCGAACAGGCCGAGGCTCGATTCGATCTCGAACACCACGGTGCGCGGATAATGCACGCTGACCTGGGCGCTGAAACGATAGGCCCAGGCGGCGAGAAACTGCTGCCAGTGCTCGACCTCGGCTGCGTCGTAATCGACGGTGGCAAACCCTTTGCTCATGGCCTGCGCGGCGGTCATCGATTGCCCGGGACGCAAGCCCAGTGCCCGCGCCGCCGGGTTGACCGCTTGCAGCACCCGGCGCTGGGCCGGGCCGCTCAGCAGCGCCAAGGGTTGCTCGGGATCGGGGCGCTGACGCAGTACGGCGTCGAGAGCCAATTGCGGGAACAGAATGCAAACCCAGCGCATGGCGACCTCAATGCCCCACGGCGAAGGCAATCGGTGCGCTGCGCGCCAGACCACCCCGGCACTTGAGCACGCGCAATTGCGCGGGTCGTGCATCGATGGCAATGCGCAATGCGGCCGGCGACGGGTTGACCGCCTCGCTCAATGGGCGCCACGCGAACGCCAGGGTCTGGCCGGTTTCCGCCGCTACCTGCAAACGGCGCAAGGCACGGTCATCGGCCTTGTGCGGCCAGCACAGCACCGCGCCGCAACTGCCCGAGCGCAGGCATTGTTCTGCCGCCCACAACGCATCGCGCTCGCTGGCCTGGATCACCGACAACTGCCGCAGATCGACCCCGGCATTGGCCCAGGCCTGCGGGTACGGCACAAACGGCGGCGCCACCAGCACGATGCGCTCGCCCGCCGCCGACAGCCGCGCCAACGTCGGCCACACCAGTTGCAGCTCACCGACACCGGGCCCGGCCAGCAGGATTTCGCTCAGCGCCGCTTCCGGCCAGCCGCCACTGGGCAAGGCCGCATCCAGCACCGCGTGCCCGGTGGGTTGCGGGCTGGCGGCCGGTGGCGCAGGCCGGCCCTTCCAGACCTGGCCGCCATTGAACAGCGTATCCAGCGCAACGACGGCCCCCATCAGCCTTGCCTCACCAGACCGCAGAACACCCCTTCGATGGCCAGATCCTGATCGCCCCGCACCACAATCGGCTGGTACGCCGGGTTGCGCGGCAACAGGCGAACCTCATCGCCGACCCGCTCGAAGCGTTTGATGGTGACTTCACCGTCGAGCCGCGCCACCACGATCTGGCCGTTGAGCGCCTCGGGGTTGCGCCGCACGCCAACCAGATCGCCGTCGAGAATCCCGTCCTCGATCATCGAATCGCCCTGCACCCGTAGCATGTAGTCGGGCGTGCGGGAGAACAGCGCCGGGTCGAGCATCAGCCGATTGTGCAGGTCGGCATCGGCGCCGATAGGCGCACCGGCGGCCACCCGGCCGAGCACCGGCACTTCGAGCAGTTCCGGCCGCGCCGGCTGCCCGAGCAGGCGAATGCCCCGGGCCTGATGCGGATTGACCTCGATGAACCCGGCTTCGGTGAGCGCCAGCACATGCTTGCGTGCCACGCTGCGGGAGGCAAAACCAAAAGCCTCGCTGATTTCAGCGAGGCTTGGGGGCTGACCGTGTTCGGCGATGCGTTCGCGGATGAAGGTCAGGATGGCGGTACGGCGGGGAGTCAGGGTCGTCATGGAGTACATTTGTACTCTTGTGGGAATTTCCTGACAAGCACCGCCAGTCAGCTCAAACCGCGTTCGGCGAGAAAGCCTGCGATGTAGTCGATAAACGCCACAACCTTGGCCGTCGCCCGTCGATGGCTCGGGTACACCGCCAGAATGTGCGGGCCAAAGCTGTCCGGGTCGATCTCGTAATCGGCCATGACCCGCACCAGTCGCCCGTCGGCGATGTACGGCGCAGCGCTCCACAATGGCGTGTGCAGCAAGCCGCGCCCGGCCAGGGCGCTGGCCAGCAGCAAATCGTAATTGTCACTGCGCAACAGCGGCGCCGCCGGTTGCGCCAGGCTCAGGCGCTGGCCGTCGCGCTCGGCCCACCAGAATTCGCGGCTGAGCAACGGATGCCGGTACAGCAGCCATTCATGCTGATCGAGGGTTTGCGGCGTGACCGGCAACCCTTTGCGCGCCAGGTATTCAGGGCTGCCGCACAGCGCCAGCCGATTGCTGCCGACCACCCGCGCAATCAGCCCCGGCAAATCATCGTGCCCTTCGCGCAACGCCAGGTCGTAACCGCTTTCCAGCAGATTGACGAATTCGTCGCACAAATCCACTTGCAGGCTGATCTGCGGGTATTGCTGCAAAAAGCCGTCACACACCTGATCGAGAAACGCCCGCCCGTAGGCCAGCGGTGCGGTGATTTTCAGGCTACCGCGCAGGCCGTGCTGCAACTGCTCGATTTCCTCGCTGGCCTCGTCCAGCCGCTGCAACACCTGCCGTGCGGTTTCCAGATACAGCCGGCCGATTTCGGTCAACAGAATCCGCCGCGTGCTGCGCTCGAACAGCCGCGCGCCGAGTTCGGATTCCAGATGATTGACCGCTTTGGTCAGGGCCGACGGGGTCTTGCCCAATTGCTCGGCAGCACGGCTGAAACTGCCGAGCTGCGCGGTGACCACGAACATTTTCAGTGCACCCAGCTTGTCCATGCTTTTTCCATTCAGGCAAAAACGTTTTTCGTGAGGGAGGCGTTCTGTCGGGCGTTGGCAGCCACTAATCTGGCCATCAGACGCAATAACAAGGAAATGTTCAATGAAAAGATTCATCCCGCATTTCACAAAAAATCTGCTGATCGCCGCTATGAGTTTTGCCTCGATGGAAGCCATGGCCGCCACCGATCTGGTGCTGTTCAATGGCAAGATTTTCACCGCCGACCGCGCTCAACCGAAGGTTCAGGCGCTGGCCGTGGAGAGCGGCAAGGTGCTGAAAGTCGGCAGCGACGCGCAGATCAAGGCCTTGATCGAGCCCGGCACCCAGGTGATCGACCTGAAAGGTCAGGCGCTGATGCCCGGCCTGATCGACAGCCACTCCCACGCAATTTTCGGCGGACTGGAAATGGTCTCGGCCAACATGGAAGACGAGGTGGTCGAACTCGACGAACTGGAAAAACGCCTGCGCGGCTGGCGTGACGACGGCAAGGCCCGGCATGGCGATGTGTTGAGCGTGGCCGGCATGAGTTCGGCGTATTGGGCCAAGGCTGAAGCGCTGGGCAAAATCTTCAATAACGGCGAATGGACCGACGTGCCGGTGGTGTTCACCGGCAGCGATCACCACACGGCGTGGGCCAACAACGTGATGCTCAAGCGTGCGGGCATCGACGCCGCGCTGCTGAAAACCCTGCCGGACGCGGAAAAAGACACCATCGGCAAACTGGCCAACGGTGAACCGAACGGCTTTGTGGTCGACGCCGGTTGGGATCGGGTCGCCTCGAAAATGCCGGTGCCGAGCCCGGCCGACATGCTCAAGGCCGCGCAATCGGCGGTGCGTTTCAACAATAGCCTCGGCATCACCGCGTGGATGGACCCCGCCGCCAACGCCGCGCCGGGCGAGCCGGTGTTCGCCCTCAAGCCCACCGAGAAAACCGTCGGCGTGCTGCCGGCCTATAAAGCCTTGTCGGAAAGCGGCGGCATGACTGCCCACGTCGTCGCACTGCTGGTGGCCAATCCGAAAAGCGTCCCGGCCGATCTCGACACCCTCGACAAGGTGCGCCGGCAGTTTCAGGGCATTCCCAACCTGACGCTGCCGGGGATCAAGATCTTTGCCGACGGCGTGATCGAATACCCGGCCCAGAGCGCGGCGATGATCGATCCCTACAGCAACTCGCACAAACAGGGCGAATTGCTGATCGATCCGCAGCATTTCGGCGAACTGGTCAGTGCCATCGACCAGCGCGGCTGGCTGGTGCACATCCACGCCATCGGCGACCGCGCGGTGCGCGAATCGCTGAACGGCATCGCCCAGGCGCGCAAGGACCGGCAAAGCGGCGTAACGCACTCGATCACCCACCTGCAAATGGTCAACCCGAAGGAGTTCGCCCGCTTCAAGCCGCTGAACGTGATTGCCTCGATGCAACTGCTGTGGGCCAGCGCCGACGACTACACCACCGACATGATCAAGCCTTACGTCAGCGCTCTTGCCTTTCGCTATCAATACCCGGCGCATTCGCTGCTCAAACAGGGCGCGACGATTGCCGGCGCCAGCGACTGGCCGGTGTCCTCGCCGAACCCGTGGAACGCCATGGCCCAGGCCATCACCCGCACCGGGCCGCTGGGCGTGCTCAACGCCGACGAACGCCTGGACCGTGAAACCATGTTCTACGCCTACACCGCCAATGCCGCGCGGACCATCGGCCTGGAACAACAGATCGGCTCGCTGAGCCCTGGCAAACAGGCCGACTTCATCGTGCTCGATCGCGACGTGTTCAGCGTCGACGACAAGGCCCTGCATGACACCCAGGTGCTGCAAACCTGGTTCGCCGGCCGTCAGGTCTACGCCCCTACCCTCCAATAACAATCGCCGTATCCGCTGCCCGACCCCGCGCCCGTCGCCGGGGTCCGGCGCAGCCTTGCCCGCTTCCTGCCCATAACAACCACAACAACGGGACTTCACATGAAAGCCTTGCCCTTGCTCGCCCTTACTTCCTTGAGCCTGCTGCCTTTTAGCAGCCACGCAATTGCCCTGAACGATGATTTCGCGGTGCTGGTCGATCTGACCCTGGCCAGCGATTACCGCACCCGCGGCATCTCCCAGACCCAGAACGACCCAGCCCTTCAGGCCGGTCTGACCCTGGCCCACAGCAGCGGCCTGTACCTCGGCGCATGGAGCTCGAACGTCGATTTCGGTGGCGGCCTGAAAACCCGTCAGGAAGTCGATTACTACGCCGGCTGGCTGTGGCAGGCCACCGAGGCTGTGAGCCTGGATCTGGGCTAAATCAAATACGCGTATCCCAAAGAGAGCCAGTTCAACCAAAGCGAGGTGTACTCGATTCTCAGCGCCTACGGCGTAAAACTCGCGGCCTATTACTCCAGTGACGCGCCGGGCATCGACAGCAAACAGAGCTCGCTCTACAGCTACATCGGCTATGAAACCGAATTGCCGTTCGATTCCGGGCTGAAACTGCGCTACGGCAACATGGACTTCAAGGATCCGCATATGTATTCGGCGTCCGGTCACAGCGAAGAGTCCTACCGGGAGTGGGAAGTCAAACTGACCCACAACCTGGCCGGCGTAGTGCTGGGCCTGAGCTACATCGACACCGACCTGTCGCAGAGCCAGTGCCTCAGCAACTGGGGCTTCAAGGACGTGTGCACGGCCACGGTCGTCGCCAGCGTCAGCAAGTCCTTCTGACCCGCCGCAAATCTCCCGTGGGAGCCGGCCTGCTGGCGCCCACATTTTTTTTGCACTTACCGTGATTTTGTTACCGGATGTTTACGGAATTTTTACCAATGCTCTTCTACAGTTACGCGCGTAACCGTATGGGTTTTCGACTGACGTAGAGGAAGGTTTCGAAATGGCTTTGGGCAAGGGACTGCGTTTACCGTCCATCACTCCGACCCGCCTGGTGCTGCTGTTTTCCCTGGCACTGGTGGCGCTGTACAACCTGGCGACCTGGAATGCCCTGGGAACGTTGATTACCCTACAAGGCGCACAGAAACTGGCGTTTTTCGCGTCCTTCGGGCTGTTTCTGTGGGCGGCGATCACCCTGCTGCTGACCCTGGTGTCGTTTCGCTGGACGCTGAAACCGGCATTGACGCTGGTGGCTGTGCTTTCGTCTTGCGCGGCGTATTTCATGAACGAATACGGCATCACCATCGACACGGTGATGATCCAGAACGTGTTCGAAACCAACCCCGGGGAAGCCACGGCGCTGTTCAGCGGCAAACTTCTGGCTTACGTGCTGGTGCTCGGTGTGTTTCCGGCCGTGCTGATCTGGCGCTGGCCGGTGGTTTATCGGTCGTTCTTTCGGGGCTTGCTGAACAAGGTGCTGGTGATCGTGGCCTGTGTGCTGGTGATCGGCGCTTCGGTGGGCGCGTTCTATTCGACCTACGCGCCGATCTTTCGCGAGGAAGACAAGCTCACCCACTTCATCAACCCGACCAACTACATCTACGCGATCAGCAAATACACCAAGCAACGGCTGGGGATCAAAAAGCATTTCGTGGTGCAGGCCATCGGCGAAGACGCAGTCATGAGCGCCAAGGCGGCCGGTCGCGAGAAGAAATCGCTGATGGTGTTCGTGGTCGGTGAAACTGCCCGGGCCGACCATTTCTCGCTCAACGGTTATGAGCGCGAGACCAATCCCGAGCTGAGCAAACTCGACATCATCAACTTCACCAACGTGCATTCCTGCGGCACCTCGACGGCGGTGTCGGTGCCGTGCATGTTCTCGATGTTCCCGCGCGAGGACTACAGCGACAAGAAAGGCAAAACCTACGAAGGCCTGCTGGACATCCTGCAACGGGCCGGCGTGCAAGTGCTGTGGCTGGACAACAACAGCGACTGCAAAGGCACCTGCCTGCGGGTGCCGAACCGCGACATCGCGAAGAACCAGCCGGGGCCGTTCTGCGACGGCAACAACTGCCTCGACGAAGCGCTGCTGGCCGACCTGCAAGGCTACATCGACAGCCTCAAGGGCAACGCGATCATCGTCCTTCACGCCGACGGCAGTCACGGCCCGGAATACTACGAGCGCTATCCGAAGGACATGGAGCGCTTCAAACCGATCTGCCACACCAATCAGTTGGGCAGTTGCAGCCGTGACGAACTGGTCAACGTCTACGACAACACGATCCTCTACACCGACCATTTCCTGGCCAAGGTGATCGAGCTGCTCAAGCGCAATCAGGACCACCTCGATACGTCGATGCTGTACGTCTCCGACCATGGCGAATCGCTGGGCGAGAACGGCCTGTACCTGCACGCCGCGCCCTATGCGCTGGCGCCGGAAGCGCAGACCCATGTGCCGATGGTGATGTGGTTCGGCAACAACACCCTGGCGCAACTGGGCATCGACCGTGGCTGCCTGCAAGGCAAAAGCAGCCAGCCGGATCTGAGCCATGACAACCTGTTCCACTCGGTGCTGGGGTTGTTCGAGGTCAGGACGTCGCTGTATCAGCCGGGGCTGGATATTTTCCATGGCTGTCGGCCGGCGATGACGGCGGGACAGTGATCCCCTCCAGTTGCGCCAGATAGGCCCACGGGTAAATCCCACGCTGATGGCCATCGCTGAACACCAGTTGCAGACCGTAGCCCTGAGCGTTCAATTCGAGGACCCGCACACGCGGGTCAACCATGGGCGGCGAGCCCCGAAGGCGAAACGCCCGGCATTGCGAGCACGGGCATTGGCGGCGCAGTTCGGCATGGTCAAGCAACTGCTCGCGGCCATCCGGCCAGCTCAGCCGCAACCGGTGCTCAGTTTGAGAATTGCCGACCGACAGCGGATTCATTGCAGCTGACTCAAGGCAATCCGCACGGCTTTGCGCACTTCCGGATCGCCGTCGTCCTGCGCGGCCTGCAATGCGGCCACGGCCCCATGATCGTTCAGTTCGCCGAGGGCCAGCGCGGCTTCCTTGCGCAGGTTGCTGATGCGGTGGCCGAGGGTGTCGATCAGCGCGTCGAGGGCTGGCACGTAACGCAAACGGCCGAGGCTGCGGGTCGCGCGCAGGCGCACTTGCCAGTAGTCGTCGGCCAAGGCTTCGATCAGCGCCGGGCCCGCATCGGTGTGGCCGACCTTGCCGAGGGTGGTCGCGGCTTCTTCGCGCACTTGCCAGGCTTGATCCTGCAAGGCCTGACGCAACGCAGGCAGCACGTCAGCGTCACTTGCCAGGCCCAGGGCGCCGGTGGCGGCGCGGCGCACTTCGGTGTCCGGATCATTGCTGGCCAAGCGGGCCAGGGCCGGCAGCGCGTCGAGTTGCTTGAGCCAGCCAAGCACGCCGACGGCTTCACGGCGCACGCTGGCGTCGGCATCGTTCAGCGCCTGAATCGCGGCCGGCGCAGCGCCGGGGAAGCGCAATTCACGCAAGGCCCGGAACGCGGCAATCCGCACGCCGGTTTCGGCATGGGCGGTCCACGGCAGAATCACCCTGCCCGCCGCTTCGGTCTTGAGCAGGCTCAGGCTTTGCGCCGCAGCGGCTTGCACCGCCGGCGACGGATCCGTCAGCGCCTGGCACAGCGCTTCAACCACCGGTTGGTCTTCCCAGGCTTCCAACAGGCGCGCCGCTTCGGCACGCACTTCTTCGGCGGGGTCTGCGGCCAGGCGCTCGACCAGCCAGAGCAGACCGTCCGGCTCTTCGAGGTCGGCCAGGTCGATCAGGGCAATCCGCCGCACCCCGGCATCATCGGCGGTCAGGCGTGGTTGCAGGGCGAGAATGTCG
The DNA here is from genome assembly GCF_048654275.1 of Candidatus Pseudomonas auctus. Classification (NCBI taxonomy): domain Bacteria; kingdom Pseudomonadati; phylum Pseudomonadota; class Gammaproteobacteria; order Pseudomonadales; family Pseudomonadaceae; genus Pseudomonas; species Candidatus Pseudomonas auctus. The sequence continues at coordinate 170,832 of NZ_JBJYZK010000009.1, forward strand.
TCGTTATCGGTCAAAGCAAAAAATGAAGTCACAGGGCAAATCTCGGCAAGGCGTTTTCAGGAGGCAAACCGAGCGGATTGAGGCGCGGCAGCGGTCGGTCGTTGTCGTGGCGCAGCAGGTCGAGGCAGTGGCGCTTGAGGCGCGAGAACTCGTGGCTGGTCACCAGTTCGGTGGTGCGTGGCCGGGGGAATTCCAGGCGCAGGTCTTCGATGATTCGCCCCGGTCGTGCGCTCATCACCAGCAAGCGGTCGGCAAGGAACAGCGCTTCGTCGATGTCATGGGTGACGAACACCACGGTGGTGCGAATCCGTGTCCAGATGTCCAGCAGAAGTTCCTGCATGTTCAGCCGGGTCAGCGCGTCCAGTGCGCCGAAGGGTTCGTCCATCAGCAACAGCCGTGGCCGGTTGACCAGCACCCGGGCGATCTCCACCCGTTGCTGCATGCCGCCGGAAAGTTGATCGGGCCAGCGTTCGGCGAAACCTTCGAGGCCGACCAGTTTGAGGATTTCATCGGCGGCGCGATGGCGCTCGACTTTGCCGATGCCGCGCATCTTCAGGCCGAAGGCAACGTTGTCGCGCACCGTGCGCCACGGGAACAGGGTGTGATGCTGGAACACCATGCCGCGCTGTGGCGACGGGCCGGACACTTCGGCGCCATCGACTTTCAACTGCCCGCCATGGGGCTGCAGATGCCCGGCCAGCGCGCCGAGCAAGGTCGACTTGCCACAACCGGACGGACCGAGAATGCACACGAACTGACCCGGCTCGATCTGGCAATCCAGGCCCTGCACCGCTTCGAACGCTTGCCGGCCTTCGCCAAGGACGATGGATAGCTGACGGATATCGATCCGCCCTTCCGGGGTTTGCATCACGCTCATCAGGCTTTTCCTCGTGGTCGATGCCAGGGCGTGAATAGCCCGCCCAGGCGTTTGATCAGCAGGCTGCTGCCCATGCCCAACACGCCGATCAGCAGCATGCCGACCACGATGTCCGCATAGTTCTGGATGGTGTAGGACTCCCAGGTGTAGTAACCGATGCCGAACTGGCCGGAGATCATTTCAGCGGTCACCAGACAGAACCACGACGTGCCCATGCCGATCGCCAGGCCAGTGATGATGCTCGGCGCGGCGCCTGGCAGGATCACTTCCAGCAGAATCGCCCGACGCCCGGCCCCGAGGCTTTTCGCTGAGGCGATCAGACGCGGGTCGACGCCTTCGACGCCGTGCACGGTGTTGAGCAGGATCGGGAACAGCGCGCCGGTGAAGGTGATGAAGACCATCGACAGTTCCGACGACGGGAACATCAGGATGGCCAGTGGAATCCATGCCACGGCGGGGATTGGGCGCAGGACTTCCAGTGGCGGCAGCAGCAGGTCTTCGGCCCATTTCGAACGGCCGATGGCCAGGCCCAGGGCGATGCCGATCACCAGCGCCGCGAGGTAGCCGGCGAAGACCCGGCCGAGGCTGGCGCTCAGGTGCTGGATGAGCTTGCCGGAGTCGCCGAGGCCGAGGGCGGCTTCGATCACGGCCAGCGGGGTTGGGACGTTGGCGAAGGTGACGAGGCCGAGGTTCCAGTGGTGGCTGGCGGCTAGTTGCCAGAAGAGAAGGCAGAGCAGCAATGAGGCGGCTCTCGATGTCCAGCGTAGGGTGGGTGACTTCATGGATCGGGTTTCCAATTATGGAGCTGTGTTGTGGCTGAGATTTACCCCCTCACCCCAGCCCTCTCCCCCAAGGGGGCGAGGGGGAAAGGGAGCCGATCTTCAAGCGTTTCAAAATCTCGATTCGACTCGATAACGAGCAGGTGTTCATGATGTTCAAAACCTGAGCTCGACTCGATATTTCAGGTCGGTGTAGCTCCAGCAAACACCTCGGTCAGTCCCCTCTCCCTCCGGGCGGTCCGACGTTTCGGGAGGGTTAGGGTGTGGGGCTCTTGATCTTCAATCAGCGTGCAGCAACGGCCTGGGTCGTGGCATCGGTGAAGTCGAAGACCTTCCCACCCTGCGCCGACGCGTATTGCTGGGCTTGGCCTTTGAGCAAAAACGCGCTCAACCGCCCCTTCGCATCGCTGGCAAACCACGCCTGCTCCGCCAGCAACTTGATCCCGCTGTCACTCGCCTGGGCATAAACCGCCCGGATGTTCTTGCCTTCCGACTTCAGGCCGGCCAGCGCGGTGAACGCCTCTTCAGCCGAGGCATAGCGCCGGACCTTGTCCTCACCGCGCACCCAGATTTCCGCGACATGGCTGAAATCGCTGATAGCTTTTCCAGTCACCGCATCGACAGACTTCAACGGCGTCTGCGCGTAGTTGGCCAGTTGCGCGGTGTAATCCAGATTCGAGGCCTTGAACGCCGCGCGGATGTACTGATCGTCGATAAAGGTGTTCAGGTCGAGCCCGCGATCGGCCTTCTTCAGCAGCTTCAGCGTGTCGATGGCAGTGCCCAAGGCCTGGCGGTATTCCGGTTTCCAGCTCAGGTCGCGGGTCTGCACGCCGAGCGGGCCGTGGAACAGATAATTGACCTCGGCATCGACGCCGGTGACCTTGGCAATCAGCTCGCTGTATTTCTCCGGTTCGGCGGCCAGCAGTTGATTGGCCTCGATGCTGGCGCGCAGGTAAGCAACGACGATTTCCGGGTGTTTTTTCGCGTAGGCCTGATCCACCAGCGCACCGTGGAAGGTCGGTGCATTGGCCTGGGCGCCGTCGTAAATCTTGCGAGCGAAGCCACGGCTCGGGAACAGCTCGGCGAACGGTACGAAGTCGGCGTGGGCGTCGATCTTGCCGGCCTGCAACGCGGAACCTGCGACCTCCGGCGGCTGGGCGATGATGTTCACGTCCTTCAGCGGGTCCCAACCCTGCTCCGCCACCGCGCGCAGCAGCATGCCGTGGGCGGTGGAGGCGAACGGCACGGAAATGGTCTTGCCCTTGAGTTCGCTCAGCGACTGCACGCCCGACGCGCTCGGCACCACGATGCCGTTGCCGCTGCCCTTAATGCTGCCCGACAGCACGCTGATGAACAGGCTGTGTTTGCCGGCGGTTTCAAATGCCACACCGTTGAACGCACCGGGGAAATCGGCCATGGCGCCGAAGTCGAGTTTGCCGGCGACCATCTCGTTGGTCAGCGGCGCACCGCTGGTGAAGTTTTTCCACTGCACGTCATATTTGGCGTCTTTATAGGCGCCCTCGTGAGGCAGGTATTTGTCGAGCAGGCCCAGCTCACGAATCAACAGGCCGCCGGCGGCGCAGTTGATGGTGGTGTCCTGGGTGCCGATGGCAATGCGGATGGTTTCGGCCGAGGCCGACAGGGTGAACGAAGCCAGTACCAGACCGGCGATTGCTGCACGCAACATGGTTGAATCCCCTCGAATCATTTATAGGATGTTCGTCTCCGCCGCGATCAGGGCGCGGTGGGAAACGAGGGGTGTTTTTCAATTCAGCGTCCGGGGTTTACCGGATGGCTATCGGCTCGCCACAAATCCCCTGTGGGAGCGGGCTTGCTCGCGAAAGCGGTGTTTCAGTCAATAGTGATGCCAGCAATGCCGGCCTCTTCGGGAGCAAGCCCCCTCCCACAGTGGATTGGGGGTCACCGCAGGAGGTAAGGGATGTCCACTTTGACGGCACCGGTCGGGCAGTCCTTTTCGCACGGCATGCAGTACCAGCATTCATCGAACGCCATGTAGGCCTTTTGCGTGGCCGGGTTGATCGCCAGCAGGTCCATCGGGCAGACGTCGACGCACACGGTGCAGCCCTTTTCGGCGATGCATTTGTCCTCGTCCACGGTGACGGGGGCGTTGGAGCGGAAGAAGATTTCCTGGGCTTGATAGGCCATGGTTCGGACTCTCTCTAGTGATGCATCAAGCGGCGAAAGCGCCGACCCGCAAGCGGTCGTAGGCCTGCATTTCCTCGGCATCGAGGGGGATGATGTAAGGCTCGACGGCTTTCTTGAAACTGGTCATGCGCCCGTCCTCGCCCTTCTTCAGGTGGCAGTGGCAGAACCATTCGCGGTCGTCCCGTTGCGGATGATCGACGCGGTAGTGATACAGGCCCCAGCGGCTTTCGGCGCGGAACAGCGAGGCACGCGCAGCCATTTCGGCGCAGTCGCGGATCACGCTGGTTTCCATGGCGCGCATCAGTTCATGGGCGTTGTTGGCCTTCATCTCGTTGAGATCGCGCTCGATGTCGCTGAAGCGTTGCAGGCCGATTTCCATCTTCTTCGTCACTTTCGGCGGTTGCAGGTAGTCGTTGACGAAGCGCCGCAGCTTGTACTCGACCTGCGCCGGCGGCAGACCGTGTTCGCGATCCAGCGGTGCGTAGACCCGGGCCTTTTCCTTCTCGATCTGCTCGGTATCCAGCGCGGAGAACTCGCGCCCGGCAACAAACTCCGCCGCGTTGTTACCTGCGAACCAGCCGTAGGTGAACGCGCCGAGCATGTAGTTGTGCGGCACGGCAGCCATGTCGCCGGCCGAGTACAAACCCTTCACCGAGGTTTCGGCGCGCTCGTTGACCCACACGCCGGACGCCGAATGGCCGCTGCAAAAACCGATTTCCGAGATGTGCATCTCGACCATCTGCGTGCGGTAATCGGTGCCGCGATTGGAGTGGAACTGGCCGCGACTCGGGCGCTCGTTGCTGTGGAGGATTTCCTCGATGTTCTGGATGGTTTCCTCGGCCAGGTGATCGAGTTTGAGGAACACCGGACCGTTGCCGCTCTCCAGTTCCTGGTGAAACTCCCACATCATCTGCCCGCTCCAGTAGTCGCACTCGATGAAGCGTTCGCCCTTGTTGTTGGCGGTGTAGCCACCGAGCGGGCCGGTGACGTAGGCGCAGGCCGGGCCGTTGTAATCCTTGATCAGCGGATTGATCTGGAAGCACTCGAGGTTCGCCAGTTCGGCCCCGGCGTGGTACGCCATCGCGTAACCGTCGCCAGCGTTGGTCGGGTTTTCGTAGGTGCCCATCAGGTAACCCGAGGACGGCAGACCTAATCGGCCGGCCGCGCCACAAGCGAGGATTACTGCCTTGGCCTTGATCACATGGAAGTCGGCGGTGCGACAGTCAAACCCCATCACACCGTTGACGGCGCCCTCCTCGTCAGTCAGCAGACGGGTGCAGACCAAGCGATTGGTGATGTTGACCCTTGCGCGTTTCAACTGGCGATACAGGACTTTCTTGATGTCGTGCCCTTCCGGCATCGGCAGCACGTAGGCGCCCATGTGGTGGACTTTCTTCACCGCGTAATCGCCGGTTTCGTCCTTCTCGAACTTCACGCCCCAGCGGTCGAGCTGCTCGATGGTTTCGAAACTGTGGGTGGCATAGGCATAGACCGCTGCCTGATTGACGATGCCGTCGTTGGCGATGGTGATTTCCTTGGTGTACTGCTCGGGCGTCGAGTGGCCGGGGATGATCGCGTTGTTCAGGCCGTCCATGCCCATGCTGATCGCGCCGCTGCGCTTGACGTTGGCCTTGTCGACCAGCAGCACGCGCAACTCCTTGTTCTTTTCCTTGGCCTTGATTGCGGCCATCGGGCCGGCGGTGCCGCCGCCGATCACGACGATGTCGTATTCCTGTTCGAGGGTATTGCGGGTCATGGTCACGCCCCTTTTTGCCGGTCGATCCGCAGGCGGTACTGGAACGCATCGCCACGGTAGTAAAGGTGTTCGAAGTCCAGCGGCTGGCCGTTGGCGTCGTGGGTCAGGCGTTCGATACGCATGATCGGCGAGCCGGCCTCGACGTTCAGCGCCTGAGTCAGGTCGCTGTCGGCCAGCACCGCGTCGATGGCCAGATCGGCGTGGCCGAGTGCGATGCCGCAGTCGTTTTCGAGGATCAGGAAGATGTCGCGGGTGACCAGATCGGCCTTCTCCAGACGCTCGCCGACCGCTTTGGGCAGGTAGGTGATTTCCAGCGAAATCGGCTCGCGATTGATCAGGCGTACGCGTTTGATCTGCGCAACAGTTTCGCCTTCGGCGACCTGCAAACGCTCGGCGACCAGTTTGTCGGCGGCGATGAATTTGAAGCTGCGCAGGCGGTTGATCACCTCGTAGCCACGGCCGGTCATGGACTCGGCGAGGCCTTGCAGGGTGCTGACGTTTTGAAAGGTCTTGGGCTTGGCGACGAAGGTGCCCTTGCCGTGGATCTTGAAGATCAGCCCTTCCTTCTGCAGATCGCCCAGGGCCTGGCGCACGGTGATGCGACTGACCTTGAACAGGGCGCCGAGCTCGCTTTCAGACGGCATCTGGCTGTCTTGCGGGTATTCACCGTCGAGAATCCGGGCGCGCAGCACGTCGCGCAGTTGAGTGTGCAGCGGGACGCTGCCAAGAGAGAGAACGTTATCGGTCATCACGGGATCACTTGTTATAACGAGTTATGACGTGATCTTAGAGACGTTATGACAAGCTTGAGAAATACCGAATGAGCATAAGGTTAGATGCGCACAAAATACTGTGGGAGCGAGCCTGCTCGCTCCCACAGGGGATTTGGGTCAGGTTCGTTTGAGAATTTGATCCATGACCCAATCGGTCTTCAGGGCTTCGGCGGCGACTGCCGGATGCCGGGACTCACCGCGAATCTGCGCGTTCATGCCCAGTACGTGGTGCCACTGGATGTGATCGTGATGGGGTATTTCCAGGCTGATGTGTTCACCGGCATGCAACTCGACCGGGTGCTCGTCGAACACCGAAAAACCGATCCGCCCTTGGCTGCCGGTGATCTCGACCCGATCCTCGCGCCGGTCCGCAACGAAACTCCAGCAGCCCATGCCCAACGCGCCCGAGGCGAATCGCCAACTGGCGCTGACCGCATCTTCCGCCGCATACAACCCGGCCTGGCGTGCGGTGAAGCCGGCGACTTCGACGATGTCGCCGAGCAGGTACTGGAAGAGGTCAAAACCATGGCTGGCCAGATCCGCGAAATACCCGCCACCCGCCACCGCCGGATCGGTGCGCCAGTTTGCGCTGCCGTCCAGATCCTTGGGCGATGGTGCCTTGGTCAGCGTCCAGCTCAAATGCCGCACCTCACCGATGCGCCCCTGCTCCAGCCATTGCCGCACCTGCTGGAAGCGCGGCAATGAACGGCGGTAATAGGAGACGAACAGGTGCAAACCGGCATCGGCAAACACCTGCTGCATCTCGCGGCTTTGCCCGACGTTGAGCGCCATCGGTTTTTCCACGCAGCAATGCTTGCCGGCGGCGGCGACTTTCAGGCTGTAGGCGTGGTGGCTGTCGGGTGGCGTGGCGATGTACACCGCGTCCACCTCGGGGTCGTTGATCAGGGCATCGACGTCGGTGTAAGTCCGGGCGATACCGTGGCGCGCGGCGTAATCGGTCACCGCTTCGAGGCGTCGCCCCATGACGGCCACCAACGCCGAGCCGGGCGCCTTGTAGAAGGCCGGCCCGCTCTTGCGTTCAGCGACACTACCGCAACCGATCATGCCCCAACGCACCACGTGCATGCTTGCGCCTCAGCCGATGCGCAGTGCGCGCAGGTCGAGGTAGCCGTTTTGCAACGGCGGGCACCAGTAGTAGCCGCCGGTGATCGGCCGGCTGATGCGGTACAGACCGTCGGTGATGCCGTCTTCCAGACCGCTCATGCGCCGCAGTTGCGCTTCGAAGGCATCAAGGGAGAAGCCGAACGCGAGGAACATCAGGCCGGCGCGATCGCCTTCGATCCACGGCATCGAACGACGCACGACGAAGGCTTCCGGGGCGAAGCTTTCCTGGGCGGTGCGTTTGACGTGAGCGGACACCGGGGCGTCGTCGATCTCTTCGTTGTCGCTCAGGCGACGGCCCATGATGTTGTCCTTGTCTTCAGCGGAGAGTGCATGGAATCCCTTGAGGTCGTGCTGCCACTGCTGGATCGCAGCGAAGCTGCCACCGACCAGACCGTCAGCGCCTTCACTTTGCAGTGCGGCGGCGATGGCGGCTTCGTCATGGGGGTTTTCGGTGCCGTCTTCATAACCGGTGAGGTCATGGCCGTCCTTGTGGCGGAAAGCTTCCTGCATCTGCACCAGACGCAGCGCCGGGGCCAGGGCGGCCTCAAGCGCAGTGCTGCGGTTGAGCAGCTCGCCACGGTCGACGCCGTGCAGCCAGACCCACAGCGCGTGCTGGGTCGACGGGTTTTCCACGCCGACACCGGTCAGCGCCGGAAAGCTGCGCAGGCCGTCGACGTGCACATTCAGGGCCTTGGCCAGGGATTCACCGAAACCGACCACCGCCGACTTGCCATCCACCAGGTTCAGCAGGTTGTCGATCGCCTGCGGCAGCGCTTCAACCGACTCGAGAGCGAAAAACAGGTGACGTGCTTGCGGCGGAACAGGGGTGGCGAGAATGCCCGGCTGGTAGTAACTCATGTCGACTCCTTGGAAAGAGCGCGGAGTTTAACTGTAGGCGGAGGGTTTGTGGGGGATTGAAATGGGTTGGATAACGTCAAAAGCGCCCTCACCCCAGCCCTCTCCCGGAGGGAGAGGGAGCCGATCCGGGAATATTTAAGATGGATTGCGACCTGAAAAAACACCTGGGAATCCATAATCGACACAAACCTTTCAGGTCGATGTATAACGCCAGACACCTCGGTCGGCCCCCTCTCCCTCGGGGAGAGGGCTGGGGTGAGGGGTATCGGTCTCAAGTCAAATCACAGAACTCTCCATGCGCCACGCACTCGGACTCTTCCCCGTCCAACGCTTGAACGCCCGGCGAAAACTGCGCACATCGCTGTAGCCGACCTCCTCGGTAATCCGCTCGATCGGCATATCAGGATTGGCCAGCAAACTCATGGTGCGCGCCTGCCGCACCTGCTCCAGCAACGCTTCGAATGTCAGCGAGTGCTCAGTCAGCCGCCGGCGCAAAGTCCGGCTGCTCATGTTCAAGTCACCGGCAATCTTTTCAATGTGACTGCCCCGGCTCAGATCCCGGGCAATCGCCCGCTCCACAGCCTGGATCAGATCAAGTTTTTGATGAACCTGCGCCGCTTCCAGTTCCAGCAGTTTGACCGCCTGACGCAGCGCCAGCGAATGATGATTGGGCAGGTTCACATCCAGCCATTGCACGTCGATCAGCATCCGATTGTGCAGGCAACCGAAGCGCACCTCCGGCCCCAGCAGGCGCCGGTATTCATCAACGTAATCCGGCGCCGCGTGCATGAATTCCACGGCAATCGGCTTGAACGTCTCGCCCACCAGGGCCCGGCCATAGACCAGCAGGCTGGCGAAAAACTCTTCCACCGCAAACACCTGCACCTCGGCAAACGGCAGCCGGCATTCAACGTCGACGTAGACCTGATCGCCCACCACATCGACGCTGGAAACGACGATCCCGCCGGAGGTGTGCTGATGCCGAACCCCGATTTCGAACGCATCGCGCAAGGTCTTGCACAGCGACAGTACGTGCCCCAGCAAACCGAGCGTACCGAGCACGTTCTGCGCGCCCACCCACAGGCCCAGCCCCTGATTGGGCAAAGCTTTAAGCGCCCGCTGGATCATCGCCACGGCCTGGCGGTAGGAAATCCGCTGCGCCGGATCCTGCAGATCTTCGAAATCAAAACCCAGGCCACGGCACAGGCTCTGCGGCTCGACGCCCTTGTTGGCGGCGACTTCGGCCAGGGTTTGCAGGAGAAACGGCGACACCAGCGCCATTTCGAAGGTCGGGTCTTGGACTTTTACGTTCATGGGGGCTGACATTCCGGATCACGCTGAATTGTTATTTTTGTAACCGGTTATGTCGAAGGAAGTTAGCACAGGGTTGGCGGACTGTCCGCAGAAGTCCCCTTCCGTGTCCGCCAATACCCTGCCCTGTTGTGCGCCAAGGGCTTATTTCTATCGTGGCCGGGCACCCTGCGTGCCGGCGTTGCGCCCAAACACAATAATAATGAGGACGGACATGACCCCGAACCGCGCGACATTCCCTGTGCGACTGGCGCTGAGCCTGCTCGGCTGCGCCGCGACCCTGCCGGCGCTGGCCACCGAAGCCGGCGTCGACAACATCGGCCCCGGCACCGACGGCTTCTTCATGCTGCCGCTGGAAGTCGACAGCCTTCCGGAGAACATGGTCGCCTTCAACCTCTACTACAACCACTACAAGTCCCGAAAGCTCAACATCAGTTCGCTCGGCGGCAAGGTGCCGAATGTCGAGATCGAATCCACCGCCGTCATCCCGCGCCTCGATTACCTGAGCCCGGTGCGGATTTTCGGCGGACGTCTGGCCGGTTACATCGCCCAGCCGTGGCTCAAACAGGAAGTCTCGGTGTTCGGCCTGAGCGATACCCGCGAAGGCATGGGCGATACCACCATCGCGCCGATCATCCTGTGGGACATGGGCAAGGACCTGACCCTCGGCGCCGCCGTGGAAATCACCGTGCCCACCGGCGAATACAGCGTCGATCGCCTGGCCAACACCAGCAACAACTTCTACACCTACAAGCCGCTGTTTTCCTTCACCTGGCTGCCGACCGAGCGCACCGAGCTGTCGATGAAAACCACCTACAGCTTCAACGAGAAGAACAAGGACACCGACTACAAGTCCGGGCAGATCTTCCACTTCGATTACTCGGCCAGCTACAAGATCACCGACGACCTGATGCTCGGCATCAACGGCTATTTCCTCAAGCAGACCACCGACGACAAACAGTTCGGCCACACCGTGCAATTCGCCGGCGAAGACGTGAACGACGGCGTGCGCGGCAAGGTCTTCGCCATCGGCCCGGCGCTGCACTTTACCTTCCTCAAGTACGCCAGCGCGGAGATCCGCTGGGCCAAGGAGTTCGACGTGGAGAACCGGCCGGAGGGGGAAATGCTGTGGGCGAAGGTGAGCATTCCGTATGCGTTCTGAGTGCATTTGTAGGAAGGTGCGCGCGGATTTGTAGGCTGAAAACCTGAAAAACAGAGGGTAAGAATAGGCCTACAGTGGCAGTCGAGATTGCCGGACAACGGGGGGAAACGTCCGGCAGATTTCAAAGGGGCGCTTGCAGATACTGGGCTTCGTTATCCCATGGTTCTTCAAGGGCTCATGGGGTACATCGTCTGCCAGTGACGACAATGGGCCATTCCCCCTTAAACTGCTGAAATTGATCACGGAGATCACTATGAGCATATTGCATTCCCCGTTTTACGCTGACTTCGAATCCGAAGAAGAGGCAGAGAGCTACGATCGCTGGTTTCGTGCGGAGGTACAGGATGCACTTGATGATCCAAGTCCTGGCATTCCCCATGATGAAGTTATGGCAATGCTCGACCAGATGCTGGAAGAGATGCGCAGGAAGCGCCGCTCTGCTGCTTGAATGGAGCAGCAAGTCCTCGCGTCAACTGGCTGATATCTTCAAATACATCGAGCAACACAACACCAACGCTTCAATTTCGCTAAGAAACAAGGTGGGTGCAGCAGCACAGCGACTTTCATCAATACCTTATGGTTACCGACCCGGCCGAGTACCTGGCACTCGCGAAATGGTGATTCATCCGAATTATCTGCTGGTCTATCGAGTGAATGGCCACATCAAAATACTGAGGGTGCTTCACGCCCGACAAAAATACCCTCCAACTTCATCAACCTAAAAAAAAGGGCGACCAAACGGCCGCCCGAAGCGTACTACACGAGAGTTCTTTACAAAGTCAGCTGTCCCCGCTCCTCTTCGGTCAGCTGCTGTTTCGCCTGTTCATCCAGCGCCCCGGCGCCCAGCACCTGCACCGGGCTGTTGGGGTTGTAGCCGGGTGTCGGCGCGCGGCTGGCGCCATCGCGAGTCGGGGCCAGTTGTTCGTTGCCGAAGCTCAGTACTTGCACGGTGAACACCGAGGCCTGGTTCTGGCGCGAGGCGGCTTGTTGCTGACGGGCGACGTCTTCCGCCGCCTGGGTTGCCGACGACGCAGCGGAGCTGGCCGAGGTGATCGCCCCGGTGTTGACCGCCGAAACTACCGGCACGCCGGTCGCCTTGCCCTGCACCGAGATGTTGGCGGCGTTGACCACCGTCAGCGCGGCGATGTTGACGTTGCCCGACACGCGAATCCCCGCCTCGCCCGCATCGATGGTGCCCAGCGGCGCGATCAGGTCGATGTCCCCCGGGGCCACTTCGGCAATCGGGTTGAGCGTGGCGATACCGGCGCCGGTGCTCGGCACCGATGGCGACAGGGTCACGTTGCCCCAGGTGTCGTACACACGTTTCGGCGGCGTGTAGACCACGGTGGTTTTAGAGCCGCGACCGGCGTTGATGTCGCCCTCGGCAGACCAGCCAAGGATCGAGCCGCCGAACGTGGTCATGATCCGGCTCTGCCCCAGCAAAATACTGCCTTGGGAGTAAAGCTGAATGTTGCCCGAACCTTGGGTGATGATCCCTGCCGTGGACGGCGGCGCGGCACCCTCGATGCCGAACACCTGACCGCCGCCCGGCGTGAGCATCTGGATATCGCCACCGAACAGGGTCTTGACCCCGGCGCCACCGTAAAGGGTGATGTCGCCGTCATACCGGATCGGGTTTCCGGCCACGTCGGTGGTCGGGAACAGCGAAGCAATGGCGTTGCGACCACGCAGGTAACTGCCTTTGCGCGGGCCGTCGACATCGTTGTACTCAAGGCCACCGGCACGCAGTTCGGCGAAGTAAACCTGGCGGGCGAAGATCGCCTGCTCGGCGCTCGGCAATGCAGCGAAGAACGCTTGCGCCTGTTCGGCGTTGCCACTGAAGCCGTAGCCGAGGGTCAGCCAGCTCTGCAATTCGTCGAGGTAAGTCTTGACCACTTTGCCCGGTTGCCCGTTGAGCGACGCATTCGGGTCGGCGAGGTTCTGCGGGTTCAGGTAACGGGCGATGAACCGCGAGTAATCCGGCCCCTGCGCGCCTACACCGGCCTGCAATACCACGCTGGCCCCCGGTTGTTTATCGCCTGCCACCAACGATCCGAGGCTGGTGATGCTGGCGCGGTTTTCCATGAGGATGTTGCGCCCGGCATTGATATCGAGGACACCAGGACCGGCGATATCGAAGCTGCTGTAGAGAATGTCGCGACCGGCAGAAACGCGAGAAATGTCTCGTGGATCGTTATGGACAAACAGGTTGCCGGTGGACGTGATGTTCTCACGGTTGATGCCCATCTCTTCCGGCTGCACGGAGGTTGGCTGTCCAAGATTGGTCCCCGACGCGACAATGTCACGACCGGCGAGCATCCAGACCGGCCCGGCGGCCTCATACCAGGTCCGTTTGGATATTTCGAAATTCAAGGTCTCACCGGTGCGTATACCCACCAGATCACCGGTCAACGCATAAAAGCGTGCAGGCTGCTGCACATCGCTCAATCCCGAATAGCTGTCGGGACCGAATGCGAACAACGGATAACGCGTGTTTCCGTCCGGAACAACACCGTCGCGACTGTAATTGCTGGCCACCAGTGTGCCTTGCGAATTGGCATCAAAGCGATTGAACGCCGGATTGAATGGTGTCGCGATGGCTAAAGGACTGGCACCGGATTGATTGATCGCATAGCCACCCGCGTAGATCGAATCACCCGCCAACAATTCCAGCTGACCTGACTGCGATGGCGCCAGCAGCAACGAATAGGCTTTAAGCGGGTTGTTGCCAAGCCCGCCGTCAAAAGCGGCAGACGGACCGGCATAAATGGAACCCTGCCCCGCCACTGCCCGAAGGATAGAGGGATAGACGAATCGACCGTCCGTAGGCGAAGTGTTTCGCCCAAGGATCAGATTGTTGGAACCGTCGAACTCTGCGATCTGCGTACTGGGCGTGAGATTGCCACCCGCCGAAAACAAGTCGATTGCCGTATGGTCGGTCCACAACGAAAAACCACTCAGGATCCCGCCTCTCTTGATGTCCCCATTGCTGTCGAAAACAGGGGTCGCGTTCTGCAGGCTCACTCGCCCCGGATCCCCAGCCCCGCCCAACACCAGATCGCCACGGGTGCTCAGGCTCATGCCCGAGTCACCGGGAATCAACACCAGGCCACCGGAAGCTTTGCTGAGCGTGGCAGTAAACGGATCGAAAGCGCGCGTCTCTCGCGGGTCATTGAATTGCGAGGCCGCGCCGTATTGCAGATCAATTCCGCCCACAGCCCCGCCACTCAATTGTGCCGCGCCGCGCAGGTTGATCAGTGCACCTTGCAGATCGTGGAATGGTCGCGCCGTGCCGGTATCACCCGCCCGGGCTTGCAACGACGGGTTGAGCTGACCGCCAATGCGGATATCCATGTCACCGCCACCGGTCATCTGCACGCTACCATCGCTGCCGATTCTGCCTGTGCTGCCGACTGCCACGATCAGCCCTTGACTGCGCAGGTAATTGCGCGCATCGCCCATGGGCTTCAACAGGCCCGCGTCAGCCCCGGCGCGCAAACTGATGTTGCCGCCGCCCAGCGTACCAAAGCCGGTAAACCCCACCAGATACGGGTCGGTACTGGTTGCATTCGGTATCGGCTGAGTGATGTAACTGCCGAAGTTGATCCACCAGGCGGTCGGAACATCGGCACTCCCCGTCCCCTGGCGCCACAGCCAGTTGCCGACGGCGACGCTGGCGATCTGGTCGCGGAAACCGCCGGACGTGGTTTGCTCCTTGTGCCCTACCGAATCGCCGGAAATCGATCCACCGGCATTGATTGTGAGGTTACCGCCCAGCTGTGGATACCAGGCCTGATAAAGGCTGTCAGTGCCACCGTTGACCCATTTTTCGTAGTCGGCCCCCGTGCTGCCCAGAACCGAGTTGGTATCGGAAAGGTGCCCGCGTGGCTGGTTATAGAGCGGATCGACATTGGCCGACTGCGTCCCTGCGGTGTACACACCAAAAGGTGAGTCCATGCTCAGATTGCCCGCCGATATCAGGTCGAGATCGCCCGTCCCTGTGCGCAGCACACTGAACATCTGGGTGTGAGCCTTGGCGGATTTTTGCGGATTGTTTTCCAGGCACAACTCCGGCATCAGTTGGCAGAGGATCAGGTAGTCATCCGGAACGGGCTCGTAATCGGCGCCCATGCCACTGCCCGGTGCCCAGACCCAGCGCGCCATCGGCGCGCAATCGCCGGGACCGATCTCGCACAGAATCAGGTACTCCTCGGGGATCGGCTCATACGCGGGGAAGCCATACTGGTTGCCGACGGCCCAGACCAGTTTCGCGGCACCCTGAGTGACCGTCACGCCATAGTGAGTATCCGCCAGTCGCAAATTGCCTTCGCTGGTCACCGGTTTGACCATACGGTTATCGGCGGCCTCAAGATCGGCACCGGCCACCACACGCATTGACCACGAAGCACTGCCCGACGGCAACATGCTCGCCACTGCCCAGTTCTTGCCCTGCTGCGTGCCGTTGAACGGGCGCAACTCGATCAGGGACGTACCGTCGGCCAGTTTCACGTCCGTCATTGACGGAATCAGCGACCCGCGCAACAAGGCCAGTGAACCGCTCAACAGAACGCCGCCAGTGTTGCCGGTGTCTGCATCGACAGTCCCGGGGAGCGGCACACCCTTGGGCCAGGTCATCGCATCCAGTGCGGTCGCCTTGTTCAGGCGAATGCCTGCACCCAGGCGCGTAGTGGCTGGCAAGGTCACGCTGTCGCTGAGCAATGTTCCTACGGCGTACAGCAAATTGCCGTTCTGGTCGTGAATGGCGCCAGCCAGCACCGTACCGGCGCTGAAGGTATAGGACTCTTTCAGGGTCACCTGACCTGGCAGCAACGTACCGCTGGCGAAGGTCGCACTCTGAATCGCCACGTCATAGTTCAGCGTTGCACCTACCGGGAACCTCGTACCCTCGGCCAGCGAAACACCGGTGCCCGGAACGATCAGATCGCCGCCGAACGGCTGCACACCTGCAATCAGTTTCCAGCCGGCATCATCGACGGTTTCAGGTGGCGGGGCGAAGCCGTCGTTGATGCTGCCGTAAATATCGAGGTTGCCGCCGGCACGGATCACCAGGCTGCCGGCCTCCCCTGAACCGTAAACGGCAGGGTCCAGCCGCGTGTGCGGATTGAGACTGGCGTAGCGATAGCCCGAAAGGTCCAGATCGCCCTCCACCACCAGATCACCGTCGGCAGTCTTGCTGGCGATTTCCACGCCCGGCCGCAGATGGAATGCATCGGCGTAGGTGGCGTTGTTCAGCCCGGCGAGTTTGCGTTGCAGCAGATCACTGTTGCCCAGCGCAGCGTTGATGAAGTTGTTGCTGTCACCGTGAATGCGATCGAGCATGGCTTGATCGATGACCTGATAAGGCCGCCCGCTGACGGCCTGATCGACACCATCACGGGCATCGGTGTAACGGCGCATGCCATTGAGCCCGATAGAACGGGCGCCCTGAATGGTCAGCGCACCACTGGCGTCGATGGCGAGGTCATTGCTGCCCAGGCGTGGCGCGTTCAGCTCCAGCGTGCCGCGCAGCATTCCGTCATGTTGCCCTGCGAGGAAACCGGGCACGGCATCGGTGCCGTGACGCAGGTCGATGCGTGCGCCGCTGCCCAGCGTGAGCAAGCCATCGCCGGAACCGAGTTCGACCGTGGCACGGTTCGGCGCATCGATGATCTTGCCGTAGCTGTCGACCCGCAGCACGCGGCCATGGGCATCGAGCACGCTGTTGCCCGCGAGGGTCAGACCGTTTTTCGCCGACAGACGAATGCTGCCGACACGTTCGCCGCTGGCATCGATCAGACCGGCCACCGTCAGGCTGCCATTGTCCACCGACACATTGACTTCGCCAGCCTTGAGACCGTCGCCGATCACCAGATTGCCCTGCTTGAGTTGCAGGCTGCGACTGCCGAACACCTGACCTGCGTTCAACCGCTGATTGAGCGCCGCGAACTGCTCAGTGGCGTCACCGCCCAGGCGTTGAGCGCGAATGTCCACGCCCCCGGCCTTGTACGGCACCAACGTGCCCCCGGCGTCGTAGTAACCGCTGCTGCCGCCGACAATCTCGCCTTGCAGGTCGACCATCCCGGCTGCGTCCGCCAATGCGACGACGCTGAGATTGCCGGCCTGATTGTTCTGCGCCGACAGATCGATGCGCGAGCCCGCGGCCTGACGGATATTGCCGTTGGCGCTGTACAGCGAAACATCGCCGCCCCAGCTGTACTTGCTGACATCGTTGAACGGCAAGGTGCGCCCGGCCATATCCAATACGGCTCCGCTGCCCAGGGTCAGATCGTCCTCGGACTTCACCGTCAGCTTGCCGCTGGCCAATGCGATACGGCTGTCGAGCACGATGTCGCGGGCTTCGAGGTTCAACTCCGCCCCCAGGGCATTGGCCACTCCGACAGCCCCGGCGCCACTGAGCGTCAGGCTGTTGCCGGCCTTGAGCAGACTGACCGATGCCGCTTCACCAGTCAGCAACGGTGTGCGCAAATTCAGATTACCGCCACTGTAGCTGTAACCCTTGACCGGGTCGTAAGCGCCCTGCTCCTGATACACCGCCAGACTGCCCTTGTGATTGGCGGTAATGCGTTCACTGGCCGTCAGGTTAACGTTGGCAAAACCCAGCACCAGACGATTGTTCTGATCCAGACCATTGGGCTGTGGCATCGGCCCGTAACCCAACTCGATGCGTTGCGCCTGAATATCCAGCGTCCCCTTTCCGGTGCCGGCCCCCTCTTTGATCACCGTGCCCGGGTTTTGAGTGGCACCGTTCCAGATCAGATTGCTGGTACGGATGGTCGCCACATCATTGGCATCGCCCAAGCCGTAAATCGCAGATGTCACGAGTAACAGATTCTGCAACTTGCTCTGACCGGTCTGCGGATCCAGCGTATCGAGGGTCACGCTGCCAAAGAAGTTGATTGCATCGCGAGCGGTCAGGCTCAAGGTTTCAAGGGCTGGCGCACCATACTGGGTATCGCCGCGTAACAGGCGGTCAAGCACAGTCGGGTTCAGTACCAGGCCATTGGGTACGCGTTCGCCTGCTGCCGCCAGCGACGCTGCATTACCGACATTCACCGCGCCCACGGCGAGCGCCAGATGTCGGGTACCGAAACGTACTGTCTCACCCAGCTCGAACTGATCGTTGGTGGCGGCGGTAATGCTGCCATTGGAATAAAGCAGCGCCGGGTTGCTGCAGGCGTCAGACGCGCAGCTGCCGATACGAACGTTGCCGCCGGCGCCTTGGTCGGGTGCCAGCACATTGGTCCAGCCGTTGGACACCAACAACATGCTGGCGGCCCCCGGTTTATAGAGATAGCCGTCTGCGGAGTCATAAGCGACATTGCCGCGCCCCAGCGTATTGATGCCCGCCCCCGCCTCGACCGTTATCCCGCCGGCGCCCGATGTCGTGCGCAACAGCACTTCCGGCGCCGACAACACGGCCCCTTCACGCAGAACGATGCTGGAGTTATCACCCAGGAAACTGATGAGATTACCTTCCACGGTGTACCGCACATTCGGCATTGCACCGACGGTCAGACGTCCTGCATTCAGGTTGTTCAGGGTATCGGCATAGAGAGAGACGCCTTTGAAACCTTCCGTGGGAGCATGCCCTGCACCCAGGATTTCAAAATCTGCGCCGGCGTTGCCACTGCGTACCACCGCTGTGCCAACCCTGCCATTTTCGGCTGCCGCGAATAACGCGCTACCCGCGAACTGAAGCGCAATGTCTTGCTTGCCGCCAGCAACCAGACGCAAATCCAGTGTCTTGCCATCCATCGGTGCCAGCGCCCTTGGCACGCCACGGCGCGCGGCATCGCTCTGGATAAATGCAGTGAATCCGGTTTCGTTGTACTGCGAATAACGGCGCAACACATCAGCCGAAGTCAGAATGACCTGACTGGCCAGACTGTCGCGCAGGCCGGTATTGGCAATCGACATCTGTGCGTTGCTGGTCCACGAACCATTGCGCAATGTGCCCGTTGTCGTGCCTGGTGCGGCCTGACCATTGACCTCGACCCGGAACGCACCGGGCAACAGCGCGAAAGTAGAAGGTAACAGTGTGTAGGTGCCCGCCGGCAGCCCCGGAACACCAGCCCCCAGCGTGATTTGCTGGCCGATACGCGGGTCCACCGCACCGGCTTCGGCGAGCACGGGCGCGTAGGTACTCTGATTGCCCGGGACTATGGCGTAGACCGGGTTGCTTGCCAGCCCCGGCAAGCTGAATGTACCGTCAGCGGCGTTGCGTACCAGCGGGTTGAAACGCGCATCGGTTGAGCCGCCACGCCCGGAAACGAAACCGGCGCCGCGCAGATCGCCACCGCCCGAAAGGTCAATGACCGCGCCGCTCTGTACGTCAATGAATTGCGAGCGGATTGCCACGCCGGTGTTCTCGCCCGTGATCCCCTCAAGGGCGACGGACTTGCCGTTGTAAAGGTAATCGATGCCATCGGTGGTGCCACCATACGGCATCACCAGGCCGGCAGCGCTGACCGAGGTCAGGCTGCCGGGAAGCAGATGAACCTCGCGGGTCTGGGTCAACAGGTCGTCACCCAGAGAAATCAGGCCCAGCGGTGCGCGAATCACCCCTCCCTGCTCGACGTACCCGCCATACAGACTCAACTTGCCGAACACCGAGTACGGCAATGCAACGGGCGCCGCACCCCGTCCGCTGATGCGCAACGTGTGCGCCGGCGCCGTAATCGAGCCCTGATAACCGACACGCACTTCAGCCTGGACGCCGCTGGCGGGATAAATCTGTGCAGCGCCAAGGCTCAAGTCACCCGGCGTCCACAGGCGGGTCTTCTCCGCGCCATCGGTCTGTGCCAGGAAACGCAGATCACCGCTGCTGTCGAGCGATACCTGGCCAAAAGCCCGTCGGCTGTATTCAGCGGCAGGTCCGCTGACTTGCCGGATCACGCCCTGGGTACCGAACGACAGACCGTTGCTCAGATCCAGCAGATTCGCCGATGCGTTGAAGCTGGCCTCTGACAGTCGGGTCGTAGGATTGAGTGTTGCCTGAGGTCGAACCTTACCGACGATGCCGTAGTAGGTGCCGACTCCGGACAGGCGCAGATAGGGTGCGCTGACATTGACACGCGTTGCATCGTTCGACGACTCGGCCAGAGACAAGGCGCCCGCATACAGGCTCAGGCTCTGATTCATGTGCAGATTCACGTCACCGTCGAACGACAGCAGACCGTTGCTGAGCAGACTCAGGTTATCAAAACCACCACTCATCAAACCATCGGCACTCAAGCGCGCCTGCCCATAGCGCAAACCGTCAGCGCTATGGCCGGGTTCCAGATCCGATCCCAATCGCTGATCAGCCGCGCCTTGAGCAATGATCATCTCCCTTGGCGCTCGCACCTTGTTGTCCGCAGAGTCCGCGTACAACGGTGATTCCAGGGCAATGTCCAGACGTCCTCCAGCGGCCCCGAGACCACCCGCCACCGCACGCAGACTGCCTTCGATGAACAGACCGTTGTAAGAACTCAGGCTGATGCGACCACCGTCAGTGGCGATGCGGGTCGGGCCCTGGCCGGCGATATCGAGCAACGCCTCTGCACCCGAGGCATCCAGCCGTGCGCCTGGTCGTACGATCACGTAAGCATCGGCAGCGGTGGCTGTGGCGAGTTTCGAGTCGATCTCGCCGCCGATGACGATGCTGCCGCCCTTGCCCACCTGACCATACGTGCGCCCCAGAACGTCCGTTGCGGTACTGACTCGGCCGGATACATCCAGCACGGCCTGTTCACCGATCCAGATCGAACGGTCATGGGCCTTCGGATCGGCAACCAGGATGGACGTCGCCGGCTTGATCGAGCCGAACTGTTGCTGGCGGATGTCAATCGTGCCCCCCCTTGCATACAGCTCACCATCGACGGTGATCTGCCCGGCGCCACGCAGTTTGATGCTTTGTCCCGGGTCGACGCTGATGCGCGAGCCACGGCCCAGCGTCAAGGTGCTGTTGGCGGCATCGATCAGGTCGTCCAATGTCGCGCCACCTTGCAACGTCAGGCTGGCACCGGCGCGCTGGGTCAGAACGCCCTTGGTCGGGTTTTCCTGGAACAGCGTCGGGGTCCACAGCTCCAGCGCCGTACGCGGATCAACGCCGCTGATCTCGTTCGATGCCGCATCGCCGAAACGGTAGACCGGCATGTTCACGTCGATTGCGGTGCCTTCGGCAACTTCGAGTCCGCTCAGGCCGATCAGGTTGTAGGCGGAGAATCCCTTGTCGAACAGATCAGCGGACAGCAGCAGGGTGTTTTCCGCCAGGGTTTTATCCGTTTGCCCGACGAGTATTTTGTTGGCCTGCACCGTCAGGGTGCCGCCGCCCGTGACGCCGTACCCGCGCAGTTCGCCATCGAGGTTCAGGTGGGTCTTTCCTGGCGCGGAAATAGCGCTCGACTCCAGCGTCAGATCGCCGCCCTTGCCGCCCCGGGTTTTGCCATTGGCAAGCACGGCACCACCGGAAGAGACATCGAGCAGGCTGCCGGCAGCGACGTCGATATCGCCGCTGCTGCGGACCGATATCAGGCCACCGTTCAGATACGCCAGGCTGGCGTTATCGTCCGGGTTGGTGCGCAGGTTGCTCCACAGGCCTCGTGTATCGAGAAGCACGCCCTCGGCGATGCGGGTTTGTGTCGCCTTGTCGGTTTTGGCCGCCAGGCGAGTGTCGGTGTTTGTACCGCCGTTGAACTGATTGAGTACGTTGCCCAGACGCAGGCTGCCACCGCGAGCAGTCAGATCGGCGCCGACCTGCACATCCGGGGCGTAGAGGGTGATGTCGCCACCGCTGTCGACCGTAAGCGCACCGTCAACGGCGATCTGATCCTTGGCCGAAACCTTGAGCGCACTCAGGCGGAATCCGTTGAGATGATCGTTATCGAGATACAGCTTGCCCTTGCGGGCATCGGACACCGCGCCGGTCAATTCAAGATCGTTGCCGGCGACCGGGCGCGTGCCACCGATCTGCACCTGATCAAGCATTGGATTGAGGGTGTAGAGCAGGCCGTTCGACGCCGCGACAAAGGTCGGGTCGTAACTGCCGACAATCAATTGCGCACGCCGGGCCAGCGCGGTCTGGCTCTGCTGATAGCCGTCGAGCACCGGTTTCGGCGCCTGATTCTGCCGCTCGCCCTGGTACACGTCACCGATCATCTGCCCGTCGAGCACGGCGCTGGCAGTGGAAATCACCAGTTGCCCGGCATCCCGGCCCACGGTGTAACCCGACTCGAAGCGCGAACGCGGAGCGATCA
Organism: Candidatus Pseudomonas auctus; assembly: GCF_048654275.1. Lineage (NCBI taxonomy): Bacteria > Pseudomonadati > Pseudomonadota > Gammaproteobacteria > Pseudomonadales > Pseudomonadaceae > Pseudomonas > Candidatus Pseudomonas auctus. The sequence goes on from NZ_JBJYZK010000009.1 coordinate 192,897, forward strand.
GCGGGTTGTAGAAGTAGCTGGTCTGGCCCCAGCGCTCGCTGTTGTCTTCATAACCTTTGTACAGCCCGGTGTAGAGCAGATCCCCCGGTGCACGGGAAACTTCGTACAAGCGCCCGTCTGCGCCACGCAGCCAGCTCTGGCGGATCTGCCCGCTCTGCAGATCCAGGGTGCCGCCGGACAGGTTGATCAGCGAACCCTTTTCGGTGACCACGTCGTTGCCAGCGAAACTCACCACGCCACCTTGGGCCATCCACTCGCCGACGCTGTGCCCCTGGGTGCCGAGATAACCACCGACTTCCAACAGGCCACCGGCGGTGTACCAGCGATCCGTGGCATAGCCGTTGGTGCCCGCCGGTACGTACACCAGCTCGCGCACATCGACCCAAATGTCGTTGCTGTTGAGCGCGCCCTTCTCGCGGTTGACCGACGCATCCCGCTGCTCATTGCCCTGCACGTTGATCTTGATGCTGTTGTTTTCCATCGCCACCTTGACGCCGATGGCACCGGACACATCGATCATCGCGCCCTCACGCACCAGGCTGCGGCGCTGCGCGCTGACCGCGACCTGCCCGCCGGTGGCCAGGGTGATCGAGCCGTTCTGGAACTCGACGCTGCCGCCGCTCTGGATCTCGATGCGCGACTGGTCGCCACGGATCCGGTTGTTGGCCGTGACACCCGTCAGCGCGGCCTGATGCTGGCTGTCGAGGGCGGTCATGTCGCTGCTGTCGAGCATGATCGCCGTGGCACTGCCCTGCCCCAGCGTCACGCTGCCGTTGGTATCGGAGATCGGGTTGGTGAGGTGAATCGTGCCTCGCGTCGCCACTGACGTGCTGGCGAGCAATACGCCGTGTTGCACCACCTCATGACCGGTCAGGGTGATGTCGCCCGTAGCGGACTGGATCAATCCGTTGTTGCTGACCTTGCCCGCCACCGCACCGGCCTTGAATCCCGGAATCACTTCGCTGCCAAAGGTGGTCGACAGCGCATTGCCTTCGGTGCCCGAGCCCTTGCGGATGTAGAAACGGTCACCGGCGGCCAGCACGGTCTGACCCTTGGCAGTGTTGATGCTGCCGTCGTTCTGCACTTCGTTGCCGAGCAGCAGCGCATAGCCGCCGGCATCGGTGGAAGACGACGGTTTATGGGTTTCAATCGAGGCACCGCGCTCCACCAGCACTTTGCCGGCCGCATCGGTGAAGGTCGGCTGACTGCCGGTGCTGTCGAAATACAGACCCCGATCACGGAACTGGATATCGGTGATGTTCGCCGCTGCGGCCACCAGGTTGCGCACGTTGACCTGGCTGGTGCCGCTGAACACGATGCCGTTGCGGTTGATCAGCATCACCGTGCCGTTGCCCTTGATCTGGCCCTGAATCTGGCTGGCCCGGGCGTTCGGATCGTTGACCCGGTTGAGCACTGCCCAGTTCGACTGCTGCGCGAAATCGACCGTGGTGTTGCGACCGACGTTGAAGGTTTCCCAGTTGAGAATGGCCTTGTCGGCGGTCTGCTCGATCGTCACTGTGGTCTTGCCATCGACCTGGGTCTGCTGCGGGCCCTTCGCGTTCTGCCAGCCCTGGGTCAGGCTGTTGTCGATTTTCAGACCGCCCTCACCCAGACCGTCCGGCACAAACTGCACCGAGCCCAACACGGCGGCGCGCCCGGCCGCCTGCGCCGCCTGTTGCGCGGCGATTGCAGCGACCGTGTTGTTAAGGGTCTGAATCGAACGCTGCAACTGCGCATTGGCCTTCTGCTGCTGGGCCAGCGGCGGTGTCATTCCAGGCAAGCCACCCACGCTCGGACGCGCCGCCGCAGCCTGTTGCGCCGCGCCCTTGGCAGCAAACCAGCCCGAACTGAACGCCGTCTGCGCCTGCGCGCTGCCCGCCACCAGACACAACGCCACCGCGTGCGCCAACGGTTTGAGCAACCACAGCGCCGGCTCCATGGCTTCACGTTTGGAGGACAGAACGCTGGTACGACGACGGGATGGGCGAGCGAGCATCACTACGAGATCCTTTTTGATTGCCACACAAGGCCGCAGGCGTGCAAAAACCTGCTGTTACGTCATAGGCAGTTGGCGAGGGGCGCGACCGAACGGATGTCACACAAACTTCATGATTGAGGTGTATCCAGCCAAAAAAAATGGCGGCAACCCGAAGGTTGCCGCCATTTCTGTTACGACTGCGCGAGCTTACAAAGGACGACCGATGGTGTTGCACACGGTGGTGTTGTTGATGTCCAGGTTGTTGCCCGAGGTGTTGGTGATGAAGTTGGCGGTTACAGCGTTTTTCCAGGAATCAGGCACTGCGACGAACTTGTGAGCCTGAGTCGCGGCGTTGTTGCCCGGGATGCTGTAGTGCTTGGTCAGGAAGGCTTTGACGTCGGCGGCCACGGCTGCATCCTTGTAGCACTGACCGAAGATGAAGTTGGTGTAGGCAGCGAGCTTGTAACCCAGAGCCGGGTTGGCAACCACTGGCGACCAGTTGGCCGGGTTGGCAGCCTGGGCAGCGGTCGAAGGCGCGGTAACCGATGCCAGTGCCAGGTTGACGTTGGCCGAAGTCGGCTGAACACCGTTGACGCGGGCAACAACAGCGTTGCTGGTGGCATCTACACCGTCCGGACCGACGTAACCGATGGAGCCGTCAACTGCGTTCACGGCAGTGGCGACATCGGAAGTGTTGGCAACGCCGACCCAGTTCGAAGGCAGCGCGATGCCACCGATACGAGCGGCGGTGAAGGTGGTGCTGGTGGCGAACTGAGTCGGGCAGACGGCGTTCAGGTGACGGGTCAGGATTTCCGAAGTGCCGCTGGAAACGTTGCGATAAACAACGCGGATGGCGGTGGTGTCGGAAGTGCCCAACAGAGCACCCCAAGTGGTTTTGGCGCCGGAGAACACGTCGCACAGTTGAGCGCTGGTCAGGTTCAGAGCGGTCTGACCGGCTTTTTTGTAAGGGATGGCAACCGAAGTGGCAACCGAAGGCAGTTGAATCAGCGGACCGAACGAAGCGCCGTAGGTGCTGCTGTAGGTGCTGAGTTCCGAAGCGCTGAGGATCGAGTCGCTACCGGCGAAGTGCACAGTGCCAGTGGTGCTGAAGCCAGCCGGGTTGTTGGTCAGGAAAGCGGTCTTGCCACCGCCGCTGCCGATGGCAGCGTAGCTGAAGTTGGCTGGCAGGATGCTGTCGGACGAACCTTTGTACAGAGCGGCTGGCAGAGTTGCACCACCACCGGTAACAGCCATGGCTTGAGCGGAAGCCAGAGCGGCAACGGTCAGGGAAGCTGCGATCAGAGTGCGCTTGAACATGAAGAATCTCCTTTTCAACGTTGGTTGTGAACACAGGTTTTCAGGGGACTTGCATGACACTGGGAGGACTCACCGCCGACCTTCGCAAGCGGGGTCCGGGGTTAAGTCGCACTGAGAAATTCGCAGTTTCCGGTGACAGATAAAGGAAAAAACCTCGGGAGGTGCGAGGTGATTTTTGAGGGATTTTCTCGGGTGTTCTGGTGGTGAGCCGGAGGGTCTAAGACAAGCTTTTCGAGGGAGTCGGCCACAGCCCTTGAAGGGCCGTTGCAGATGACAGAAAGGAGAACCCGAGGATGGGGGGAATGAGGGTCGGGTGATGCTGAAGTCCAGGGAAAAAGTTTGGATTATTTGTTGCTCTGCCTGGCCCCATCGCGAGCAGGCTCGCTCCCACAATGGTCGGTGGTGAATACAGAATTGGAGTCCACCTCATACTCCTGTGGGAGCGAGCCTGCTCGCGATGAGGCCATCCCAAACAACATCAAACCAACAGACACACCCCTACTGCACCAACTGATTGATCTCGATGATCGGCAACAGCACCGCCATCACGATCACCAAAACCACCCCGCCCATCACCACAATCATCAGCGGCTCAAGCAACGCGGTCATGCCCATCGCCCGGCGCTCGATATCGCGAGACAGGGTTTGCGCAGCGCGTTCAAGCATCGGTGGCAGCGCGCCGGTTTTCTCGCCGCTGGCAATCAGGTGAATCAGCACCGGCGGGAACACGTTCTCCACTTTCAGCGCGGCCGCCAGGTTGACGCCCTCGCGCACCTTGGCGGTGGCCTCATTGACGCTCAGGCTCAGACGATCATTCGACAAGGTCTGCCGCGCCGCCTCCAACGCGCGCAACAACGGCACCCCCGCGCCGCCGAGAATCGCCAGCGTCGAGGCGAACCGGGCGGTGTTCAGCCCCAACACGAAGCGCCCGATCAGCGGCAGCTTCAGCACCCGATGGTGCCAACTCAAGCGCGCCGCCGGATTGCGCAAATACAGACGCCAGCTCCAGAACGCACCGGCCATGACGCCCGCGCACAACCAGCCCCACGCACGAATGAAATCACTGGCATTGAGCATCGCCAAAGTCAGCCCTGGGAGATCCTGGCGCGCCTGGGAAAACGCGCTGACCACCTGCGGCACCACGTAACTCAGCAGGAAAATCACAATGCCGATCGACACCAGCCCGACCACGCCCGGATAGATGAACGCAGTGAGAATCTTGCCGCGCAAGTTGTTGCGTTCCTCGATGTAATCCGCCAGCCGCTCCATCACCTGCGCCAGATCCCCGGACTCCTCACCTGCTGCAATCAGCGCCCGGTAAATCTCCGGAAAATCCCGTGGCCGCGCCGCCAGCGCTTCGGCCAGGCGCATGCCGCTGCGCACATCGGCGCGCACGGCGCTGAGGGTGTGGGCGATGTGCTTTTTCTCGGCCTGTTCGACTGTGGCGCTCAACGCGGCCTCAAGCGGCAGACTGGCGCCGAGCAGGCTCGACAGTTGCCGTGTGGCCCAGGCCAGATCGTTGTCCGAGAGTTTGGCGCTGAACAAGCCACCGCCACCGTGCTGGGATACGTTGCTTTCCTTCTCCACCGACAATGCCGTCAAACCACGACCACGCAGCACGCCAAACGCCGCGCCCTGACTCTCCGCCTCCAGATGCCCGGACTCGATCTTGCCGCTGGCATCGGCGGCCTCAAAACGATAGCGATTCATCAGGCGTCCCGTGTCACACGAAGGATTTCTTCAGGCGCCGTGGCACCGCTGCGGATCCAGCGCTCGCCGTCCTCGCGCAGGCTGAACATCCCGGCCTTGCTCGCCGCTGCGCGCAACGCCTGCTCCCCTGCCCCTTGGTGAATCAGGGTGCGGATGTCGTCATCGATGCAGAACAACTCGTGAATGCCGGTCCGGCCGCTGTAACCGGTGTGATTGCACGCCGCACAGCCCACCGGGCGCCAGGTGCCGGGCGTGGCCGGGTCTTCCTGTTTGCACTGATTGCACAGGCGCCGCACCAAGCGCTGGGCCAGAACGCCGAGCATCGACGAGGCCAGCAGAAACGGCTCGACGCCCATGTCGACCAAGCGGTTGACCGCCGACACCGCGTCGTTAGTGTGCAACGTCGCCAGCACCAGGTGACCGGTCAACGAAGCCTGCACCGCAATCTGCGCGGTTTCGAGGTCGCGGATCTCGCCGATCATGATGATGTCCGGGTCCTGCCTCAAAATGGCGCGTAGCGCGAGGGCGAAGGTCATGTCGATCTTCGCGTTGACCTGAATCTGGCTGATGCCCGGCAAGTCGTATTCCACCGGGTCTTCCACGGTAAGGATGTTGCTGGTGCTCGCATCCAGTCGCGCCAGCGCCGCATACAAACTCGTCGTCTTGCCGCTACCGGTCGGGCCGGTGACCAGCACGATGCCGTGGGGCTGGCGGATCAGGTGATCGAGTTTGGCCAGCACTTGCGCGTCCATGCCCAAGGTTTCCAGATGCAGGCGCCCGGCCTGTTTGTCCAGCAGACGCATCACCACTCGCTCGCCATGGCCGGTGGGCACGGTGGAAACACGAATGTCGATTGGCCGCCCCGCTACGCGCAATGCAATGCGGCCGTCCTGCGGCAGGCGTTTTTCGGCGATATCGAGCTGGGCCATGATCTTGATCCGCGACACCAGCGCGCCGTGCAATGCCTTGCGTGGCGAGACCACGTCGCGCAGGGTGCCGTCGACCCGGTAGCGCACCACCGAATGGGTTTCGAACGGTTCGATGTGAATGTCGCTGGCCTCATCCCGCGCCGCTTGGGTGAGCAAGGCGTTGATCATGCGGATCACCGGCGCGCCGTCCTGGGTGTCGAGCAGGTCGGTGATTTCCGGCATGTCCTGCATCAGGCGGTCGAGGTCGACTTCGTTTTCCGCCGCACCGACCACCGCCGCCGCGCTGCCGGTGTCGGCGTAGGCCGTGGCCAGCAGGCCGTCGAGCTCGTCATCGCGCACCCGCTCAAGTCTCGCCGCGCCGAACTGCCGCCGTACTTCGCTGATCGACCAGCCCGGCGTCGACGGGCATACCGTCAGCACGCCGTCGCGCAGCAGAATCCGCTGCGCCTTGGCCCAGGCGTAAGGCAATGCGCTCATTGCAGCGGCACCGCTTTGATGGTCGCGCGCGGGCCGGACACCGGCGCCGGCACGCCTTGAGCGGTGGCCGGCAACTGCGGCGCCTGCATGTCCGGCATCGCCCAGCTGCGCTCCGGTTGCAGACCGCCCTGCGCGCGGCGCATGAAGTCGTAGCGGTTCAGCGTGATGCTGCGCCCCGCCGCGCTGTCGCGGATGATGTACGGGCGCAGGAACACCATCAGGTTGGTCTTGGTGATCGAACGGCGTTCGTTGCGAAACAGCGCGCCCAGCCCCGGGATATTCGAGAGCCACGGCACCGCGTCATTGCTCTGGCTGTAGCCGTCCTGCAGCAGACCGCCGAGCACCATGATCTGTCCGTCATCGAGCAGGATGCTGGTGTCGAGTGCGCGTTTGCTGGTGACGATCCCCGCCGAGTTGGCCGCGGCCGAAGCACGTTCGTCGATGCTGCTGACTTCCTGATAGATGTCGAGCTTGACCGTGCCGCCCTCGGAAATCTGCGGCCGCACATTGAGCTTCAAACCGACTTCTTCACGGGTCACGGTCTGGAACGGGTTGTTGCTGGTGCCCCCGCCGCCGGTGACGTAGCTGCCGCTGACAAACGGGATGGTCTGGCCGACGAAAATGCTCGCCGCCTCGTTGTCCAGGGTCAGCAGGTTCGGCGTCGACAGCACGTTGGTGCCGCCCTTGCTCTTCAGCGCCCGGGCCAGCACTTTCAGGTCGAGGATCTTGCCGATGCCGGGAATATCGACGGTGCCGTTGACGTAGCCGAGGTTCAGGCCTTGGGGCAGCACATCGAGGCTGGTCTTGCCGTTGACGTTGATCCCCGAACCGCCGAGGTTGGCGCCACCGATCACACCTTTGCCGCCGAGGTTGCCGGTCTGCCATTGCACACCGAATTCGCTGGCGTCGTCCTCGCCGACTTCAACGATCAGGCTTTCGATCACCACTTGCGCGCGGCGCTGGTCGAGCAGGTCGATGACTTCGCGCAGGTTGCGGTACAGCGGTTCCGGCGCGGAAATCAGCAAGGTGTTGGTGGTGGCGTCGGCCTGAATGGTCACGCCGCCGGCGCTGAAGGCGACGTTCTGTTCGCTGCTTTGCGCATTGCCGCTGCCGCTGGTGGCGCCGCTGCCCTGAGCGTAACTGCCGCCGGTGCTGCCGCTGTTGGTGGTCGACGTGCTGCCGTTGGTTTGCGTACCGCTCTGGCCGTTTTGCCCGCCGCCCGAGTTGGTGGAACTGCCCATGTTGCTGAGCACCGAGCGCGCATTGTCGCTGGTGCCGCTGTCGCTCTCGCCAGTCAACAAACCGCGCAGTGCCTGGGCCAGTTTGCCGGCCTGGGCGTTGCGCAGATACACCACGTGCAGATTGCTCGGATTGCTCTGGGCGTTGTCGAGTTTGTAGATCAGGTTGCGCGCCAGCTCCGTGCGCTCGGGGCTGCCGGCGCGGATGATGATGGTGTTGGAGCGCGGGTCGCCGATCACCGCGATTTTCTGGGTCGGATCGTTGCCCGGCGCGTCGAGCAGGTCGGCGACCATGGGCGCGATGTCGGCGGCGATGCCGTTCTGGATCTGCACCACGTCGGTGTCGATGGCGCTCGGGGTGTCGATGCCCTGGATCAGTTGCGCGACCCGCGTGAGGTTCTCGGCGTAATCGGTGACGACGATGGTGTTGTTGCCCGGATAGGCGTTGATCGGATTGTTCGGCGACACAATCGGGCGCAGCACCGGGATCAGGTTCACCGCGTTCTCGTATTGCAGGCGGAACGTGCGAGTGAGCATGCCGTTGCCAGCCGGTTTGTCGGCGCTGTAGATCGGCCCGCCGAGCAACTTGGCGTCGGCCTCTGGCACCACCTGCGCCACGCCGCCGACATCCACCACGCTGAAACCCTGCATGCGCAGCGCCGCCAGCAACATATCGTAAGCCTGATGCGCCGGCACCTGGCCTTCAGAAACCAGCGTCAGGTTGCCCTTGACCCGAGGGTCGACCAGAAACTGCTGACCTGTGGAACGCGACAACGCCCGCACCACCGCTTGAATATCGGCGTCGACAAAATTCAGCGTTACCGGCTGATCGCCCAACGGATTGGCCGGCAATGTCGTGCCCCGCGCCGAGCCGCCGCTGCGGGCGCGCTCGGTGATGTTGTGCAATTGCTTTGGCGCGGGTCTGACCTGAGCTTGCGCGCGCTCGCGGTCGAGCACCGCGTCGCCACTGCGCTGGGTGTTGGCCAGCGGCCGGCCGAGTTCGCTGTCCACCAGCAGCGGCGGTTGATTCGGTGGTGTGGTGTTGCTGCACGCGCTCAATGCCATCAACAGCATCGGCAACGCCATGCGTTTGGATCCTGACCCCTTCATGAAGCTTCCTTAGCGCCCAGCGCCTGATCCATGCGTACGGTGCCCGACAGAGTGCCGGCGGTGTCATCGGTCGCGGCGGCGTCTGCGCGTTGCAGACGGGCCTCGACCACTTGCAGTGAAAAATTCCGCGGTTGGCTCAGCAACCAGTCGAGCACGGCGTCGGCCGGTGCCGCGTCGAAGGTCAACTGCCAGCCGGCGGACGCGGCAGCCAATTGGTAATGGCCGCCCAGTCCGCTGGCCTGCAAGGTCTGTTGCAGCGACTGCTCCAGGTTCTGCCCGTCCGGGCGCACGCTGACGTCGCGCAACAGCACTTCCAGCGCTTCGGCCTGGGCGCGCAATTTCGGGGTTTCGACTTGCGACGCAGCGATCTTCTTCAGCGGCGGCTGAACCAGCGCCACCCACACAAACAGCCCGAGCAACAGCGCCGCCATGCCGCCGACCATGCGTTTTTCCCGCAAGGCCAACGGCTGCCAACGGGCCCGCAACTGAGCATTGAAGCGCTGCCAACCGGCGCGGTACTTCGCAAGCGATGGGCTATTCATCTTCGGCTCCGCTGCTGTCGTCGCTGTCGGTGGCGGCGGTCGCCTCGCCGGCCGGGCGCAGGACCCAGCCGTCGTCATTCGGGCTGATGCTGATGCCGGCCTGGGCCAGCGTGCCTTGCCAGTCCTTGTCGTTGCCCGAACGCCGGGCCTCGGGCAGCAGGCTCAATTGCAACGCACCGTCGACAAACTCCAGCCGCTGCACCGTGCCCGCCATGGACGGCATGCCACTGCCGGCCTGCGAAACCAGCCGCGTGAAATCCTGCCCCGGCGCATCCACCGCGCCTTGCTGGCGAGCCGCGATTTGCTGACGAGCCTGTTGCAGCGGATTGAGGATTACCGGCAACTCGGGGAACGCCTGCTTCACCCGCTGCGCCATCTGCGCCTTGAGCTGCTGGCCCTGCCCGGCCTCGCGCGAGGCGTACAGGTTCAAACCGATCACCCACACCGCCAGTGCCAGCGCACAACAACCGAGCGCCCTGCCCCAGCCGCGATGTTCGGTGCCCGGTTGCTGGAGGCCGCCGTGCAGGCCCCAGTTCGGCAACGCGCCGGAGCAACGTTGCGTTTCAGCCAATGTCGATTGCACCGCCTCAGGCGCGCCGTCACCGATCCAGTGCGCCGGCAGACCGGTTTCCAGCAGCCACGCTTCATCGATCATTGGCTGCACCTGCGCCGCATTCGGGCCGTGGCGCAGCAACAGATGATCGTCGTGCAGGCAGCCGACGCCGCCGGCCATCACCGGCAAACTGTAGGCCGCCGGGTACAGGCCTTTGAGGTTCAAACCGAATTGCCCGAGGTGCTGCAAATCCTTGCGTGATACCCAGGCAATCTGCACCTGGCCGCTTTCATTGCGAGCGCTGTGGGCGATGTGCATCTCGGCGCTGTCACCGAGCATCAAGGCCTGCGCCGCACATTGCACAGCCGCAGCGGTTTTGTTCGCGGGCAGCGGCGGCAAATCGATACTCGCCAACAGGCTGTCCGACGGGTGCAGAAAACACACCAGCGGTTGCTTCGGCAGCGCACCGAGCCGCACACGTTCCTGGCGTGTGACCTGCCCCTGACGATCCAGCCACGCACAATCCACTTCACTGTCGAGACTCAGCTCCGCCAGCGGCGGCAGACTCACGCGCAACGGGCTCATACGCCCACCCGCGACCAGATCACTTGCGGCAACCGATCCTGGCTGCGATGCAACAACGCATCGAGGCTGACCCGCCGCTGATCCCGCCGCGCCTGCCCGCGCAGCCGGAACCAGTCGCTGGTGATACCGACCTTTACGCTGGTGATCTCCAGTTGCGGCAAGCGCAGGCGATTGACGAAATCCCCGCGATTGATAAACCAGCGCCCGGCGTCGCGCTCATTGATCAACGCCTGCGCCCGCTCCAGCGACAGCCCCGGCACATAAGCCGCCAACACCGGCGCGGTGGCCGTGTTGCCATTGAGCCAGGTGGTCGCCGGAATCACCGTCAGGTACGGCGCCAGTTTCGCCAACAGCGCATCGTTGACCCCGTCGACACTGCGTAAATCGTCAAGCGTGCGCAGCATTGGCAAGGTCGGCGGTTGCGGTTTGCGCGAAGCGGACGGCGACGTAGCGCGCCCACTGTCGAACGTATTTTTCGCCACAGGCTTGTCCACCACTTGGGCATTCAACAGGTGCGGATAAGAGCCGATCACCCGCTGACTGATGCGCCGGCTCAAGCCACTGCTGACACCGATCAACTCGCACAAACGCTCGAACGCCTGCACCTGCGCGTCATCGATCCGCTCGTTGGCCACCAGATTGCGCAGGTTGAACTTGCCCTGCTCGTCCTCCAGCCGCCCCTCGAAACCCTGGGTGTTCAACCGCTGCGCCCATGGCTGATCGAGTCGGGTCAGCGGATCGCGCTGCCGCGCGTCCCACAACAATTGCCGGCTGATCTCCAACCCGCCGTGCAACAGCCAACGGCCCTGCACGCGCAATTGTTCGGCTTCCAGCGCACGGGTCGAAACGCTCTGGCGCGTCAGCATGCCGGCAGCGATCACCGCAACCACCGCCGCAATCAGCAGCGCACTGATGATCGCCATCCCCTGCTGGTTCGATTGGCTGTTCATGACCGGCCTTACAACTGCCAGGAACCGATGTCGGCATTCACGCCATCGCCGTCAGGCTGGCCGTCGGCGCCGAGGGAAAAGATGTCGATCTCGCCGTTGGCACCGGGATTGAGGTACTGATAAGGACGACCCCACGGGTCATTCGGCAGGCGCTCCAGGTACGAGCGCCAGTTGCTGTTCTTCGCATCGGCCGGCCGCTCCACCAGCACTTTCAGGCCCTGGCTCTGGCTCGGGTAAGTGCCGTGATCGAGGCGATACAGCTTCAGCGCCTGCATCAACCCGCCAATGTCCTGCTTCGCCGCCGTGGCCCGCGCCTGATCCGGCCGGTCCAGCACCTTGGGCACCACCATCGCCGCCAGAATCCCGAGAATCACCACCACCACCATGATCTCGATCAGCGTGAAACCCTGCTGCCCACGGGGCATCCGGCTCGGTCGACTGGGCTGTTTGAATTGCGCGATATCCATCTCGTCATTCCCTGGCTTGATTCGATTCGACGCGCAGTGTTGCAAGAAGATATGTCAGGGATGTTGAAAATCCTCGGGTGTTTTCGTCGTCAAGCCGTCAAGCACGGGCGTTAGCGTCAAGGGCTGCCCGACCGCCCGAGACCCCGATGCGCACCCCCTCCCCGCAAGCCGGATTCACCCTGATTGAAGTGCTCGTCGCGCTGGCCATCATCGCCGTGGCCATGTCCGCCGCCGTGCGCGTGGCGGGGTTGATGACGCAGAGCAGCGGGGTTTTGCGGGATCGTTCGATTGCGATGATTGCGGCGCAGAGTCGGATGGCTGAACTTCGGTTGGAAGGGAGATTGCCGATGGGGGTTAAGGCGATGGAGTGTGATCAAGGGAGGTTGTTGTTGCGGTGTGAGCAGGTGATTGGGGGGGCGGAGAATGGGCGGTTGTTGAAGGTTGGTGTGCAAGTTTTTGATCGCAGCCAGGAAGCGCCGCCGTTGGCGCGGCTGGAGACGTTGCTTAGCCGCCCGGAAAATCCTTAATCCGAGCCCGCCCTAAATGTTGGCCCCAACGATGGTAAATGAATCAGTCGTGGGACATTTCCGCCACCCACCTAAAGATCTAAACCAACCTGCACATACCGCGTTGAATCCATAATCAACTCGGTCTCTCAGGTCGATGTAGAGCGCAAGACACCTCCGTCGGCCCCCTCTCCCTCCGGGAGAGGGCTGGGGTGAGGGCCGCTCTTGACCCATCCGTTTACCCACCCCCAAAAAACCCGTTTAAAAGACACCAACCGTTACTTCCCCAAGGCTACACAACCTTGCGTCATTACCTACGACTACGCCAGAATCCGCCGGCTTGTGTGTCTAGTACGCGGGTCTTATCGTTCCATGGTCACTGAAAAGCAGTGATCGGGTTTGGTAGCCCGCAGCGCTGACGCATTGCGTCACCTCATGCAGTTGCATTCATGCGACTGGATTTATGGTGGCCATGCTCAGGGCTTCTTCGGAAGCGCCGGTTCCAGTGCTCCGGTCTACCAACCTGCGTATGGTCGCCACCCCCTCGTTTGGTAGCGAGAGTGGTTGACTCCAATTTAATCAGTACTGGAGTTACATCAATGATCAAACCAACACCCAACCCACCAGAAACCGACCCGGTTTCCCCCTACCAATTCCCCGACTCCCGAACCCTCAACGAAGCCGCCGAACGCGCCCTCGATCACTACCTCACCCCACAACAACGCATCATGGGCAGTCACACCAAACACGACCCCATGTTCCTGGCCAACCCCGCCTACAACAGCGAATCCCTCCTGGCCAACGCCAGCGAATCCCTCGGCTCCGCCGCCGAAATGCTCAGCAACTTCGCCGCGATCCTGGAGCCTGCGCATCGCAAGACTGCGCTGGGGATTGCGCAGGTGGTTATGGTTGCGGGGTTGGCGGTGAATCAGGCGTTGGATCATGTTGAGGTGAAGACGTGATCGGCTGATTGCTGTCGCTCAATGGCCGGAAAGAAAATGGCCGAGGTTGTCAGGCGTAACTGACGACCTCGGCCAAATGAGCATTTCTATTTTTTGCGGCACATCTCGACGTCATCGTGAGTCTTCAGGTCGGTATCGATTCCCAAGCGATACCTGCAGTAATCAATAATCCACCCCCGCTCCTCTGCCGTCAGGCGCTCTACCTTCCTGATCTCTCCATCGTTCGCGTGGATGTTGTAGAACTTCATCTGAAACGTCGGGTGCTTCTTGATGAAGACAATGGTCTCGATGTCTCCGTCCTCAAGGGCTTCGTAGTAGCCGACGTAAAACACCGTCGTTACGACGAGGATCGCTGCGATTAGAAGCTTTTTCATTCCGTTGGTGCCGGTGGTAGAGGCTGAAGGGTTCTAGCATGAAAGGAGACTGATTGAATGCCAGAAAATAAATCAGCCCCCATTTTTTGCTGCCAGCTTAGCTCCCGCAGATTTCAGCGTCCTACACAATATCTGTGATCAACATAAATCCCTGTGGGAGCGACGGTGCGACGATTCGACTTGCTCGCGAAGGCGCCAGAATTGACACCAGCTTAATCAGCAGGTGACCCCGAGGTCTGCTTCACCGGCAATTGCAAATTATCCAACGCCCGATTCACCGCCAACTCCCCGAGCATGATCAACTGCGCAATCCCCAACAACGTCCGACGCTGCGAAGCCGGCAACAGACTGGCGACGTTCTGGGCAATGGTTTGGGCCGAAGCGAGTGTTTCACTGGCATCAATTAGCAGTTCTTCGTTTTTATTGTCCGCAGTCACGGCATACATCCCGCGGGTTCTACGTGGGGGCGGCGTGGAGCCGGGCGGACAGAGGTAATGGTCGAGCGCGCGGTCGGCGGCTTCGTGGAGTTTTCTGGAATCTATGGATTCGTAGGGGGAAACCGAGTCGGTTTCGGGCGGGTTGGGTGTTGGTTTGATCATGGTGAAGCTCCATTTTTATACCTGGTGGAACCACCAACACCTGTCGCTAAACAAGTAAGGGTGGCAGCTGTACGCGGGTTAGCGAACCGAGAGGTATAAGACCCGGCAGACCCGAGGGTCTCCCACGCACAGCCACCATATCGTCATCGCAAATGTCTGCGACAAACTGGAGTGTCGTTGAACTTATACCTGGTCAGGTCGCTAAACCCGGTCGCTGGATTACCAGCGACACGTAGACGATAAAGACCAGGTACAAAGCGCACAAGCCGGCGGATTCTGGCGTAGCTGTAGGCAACGGCGCAAGGATATGTAGCCTGAGAGAGTGTCTGGAGATGTCTTTTTAAACGCCGGCGTTTATCGAAATCTTACAGCGGCACCGCCCCACTACACTCCGTTCCTTTTTCCTGTTGATCCAACCCCACTCAGCGGATGACTCACCACGGCGCTACACCAGCAGCAACAAAGAAGCTCCGCAGCGTTGCCAGTCCTTCCGTCATCAGGTGTGCATCATCGTCGCTTACGGCTTTGGAACGACAATCTTCCAGGTTCAAACTCCTGACCAATCGCGCCAAAGCGTAGGCTTCGGCTCGCTCAAATTCGGCATATACCCTCTCCCTAGTTTGTGGATTGTCGGCAGTCATAATCAGATTTGGGCTATCGCTCATAGGACTTCCTCTGAATAACAAAGAGACTAAAAAAGTAGACTGATCTATTTTCTCGAAATAAATCAGCCGCCCTTTTGGTCCATATCAACGCAACTGGCTAACTCATGGATGCGGATGGAATTTCGAATAATCACAGCACTAAGGCGCCCTAACGGGCCCTACCTCCTTGCCATTCTTGATCCGTTGTACAAGGTGACCGTACCAACGCTATCAGAATCGTCAGTGGGACGACGGAACATCAAGATCAATGCATCGGATCTATCGTAGTTTTCAGTCATTGAAAGTAGTGACCAGCCATCATCAGTCCAGGCCCTGATAACTGTAGCCATAGCTTCATAGACTACATCCGCATTTCGCTCAAAAATTGTGTTAATTAGGTATTCATATTGAGCTTCGCGGAGGTCCTGTACTGGGGAGAGAAGGTGATTGAGTTTCTGTTTTTCGTCACCTAAAAAGCTTCTGAGGTCCTTGATCTGGCTTTTGATGTTGTTAACGGTTTCATTTATGTCACCAAGTGCAATCTTGGTATTGTCTCCAATTGAACCACTATTATTTATCGTAGCATCGCCCGATTGGGGGGGCGCAACCTTAGCAGGCTCAGCTTTGGCACCGAACAAATATCCCGCGATTGCCCCCAATATGCCTAGCGCGGCGCTGAGGTCGCTGGACTTGGCTAAGGCCAGCAATGAGGTAAAAATCGCAATCAAGACAATGCCGACAACTCGAAGATTGAGAGGTCCGAATCCTCCTTTCATCTTCCAAAAGACCCCAACTAAAGTACCAAAACCTAATACAGCGATGATCCAGATAATTTGCTGCTCCATAAATGCTCCCTGCATGGCCTCGAGTCGTTCGGTTGAGCATAGAATGATTTTCTGATTTGTCTCTAAACTCGATGAGAAGCCTCGCCCCCTGGTTCTCGCGCTATGGGCTTATGACGACGCCCACCCTTTATGCCAGCATCACCGCCGCTCACTGGCAGCCCGCCCACTGTACATCCAGAGAGCTTATCGAAGGCCTGCGCGATATCGACCAGTCCATTCTAATCATCCACACCACGTCCTACCGTGCCGAAGTTCATCGGCAGGACCTCGGCAGTGACCTTCCTTTGTATATCGCATAATTTGTAACCGGATGACACCGCATCTGGTGCGGAGAGCTGCCGACGCGTCGATGGGAAGCTAATATCTCATTCGTGCAGGCGCAGGCGCAGATTGAAGGACTCGGGTGCGGGTGCAGTGGGGTTGCGGATAGAGTAAAAATGGGGACTTACTTATTTTCAGGAAATAAATCAGTCCCCATTTTTCTTTTCACAAAAATCCAGTTCCTGCTTCCGGCGGCCATGCTCGACCCGTCGAAATATCCGGATGCCGCGGCTCATTATTAACTCGCCCCTTTTCATCTCGATATTCTTCGATGGCGAGCAAACACTGTTTGGCCAGCTCTGATTGCGCATCATTGGCAAGAAACATTGTAAACAGCCGCGCTCGTATTCCTATCAGTGGCAATCCGAACTCTTCAAAAGCACCACTCCATTGCTCCGACGGTCGCCGGGAAATAGCTAAGTTTCGCAATGCCCTCCCCAGATGTTGGAAAGGATTAGACGTTTGGATATTACCCTCAAAGAGGGCCATGAAGTTCTCCTCACCAGGTAAATCATTCATTGCCATTTCAAGAACACTACGAATGTTTCCGGGGGGAAGTGAAAGGTAACGTGTGATCAGAATCGTATGGAAATCAGGAAGCAAAATGGCAAGTCTGGTTAGCTCAGACGACAGGTGGAAACCATCGTTCGCTGGAATTCGACCTTCGCTAAGGTGCTCAAGTACAGCTACGACTGCTTCCAATGTGTTCAACCTCAACATCGCACTTGTCCATTGAGAATCACCAAAAAACGCGGGGTTCTCAGCGGCTAGACGCTCTAGCATCACAAACGCAGTATCGGCAGGACTTTGGGGAATAGTCTCCAACAGGCGCTGTAAAGCATTTGGGCTACGGTGCTGATCAGACAGTAATAAAATGGCCTCGTGCACCCGTTCTGGACTGTCAGAAAAAGGGAATAGATCAATCCACCCCATCAACTCTCCACGATTATTTTCAAGTCGCCATCTCTGCTCCTGAGCTTCAGACAGTAACTCCCGTAAGCCTTCCATCAATATCGCAGAAGGTATTACTTCGCCGGCACGAGCAGCATTTGCCAATAAACGATGCTTGCATGCTGTCGGCTGAGGAAGCGACAGAAGCAAATCTATCTCTTGTCGTTTGGATCCGTGTGGCAAAGCAAGACCCACACCTCCAAGAGCGAGAGCATGCTTCTGCTCAGCATCAGACTTTGAAGCGACTCCGAAATCCGCCGCCACGACAAAGATCGCCTCGGCGAAATCCGATGTCAAAGGGCTTTGCGTGACGCGCTCCGCTCTTCGAATCAGATGATGCGAGTAGTCCGTCCAGCGATTGAAAGTCGGTTTTTTTGAAGGAAAATTATCGGATTGCCAGATCTCCAACAATGCCCCTGCTGCCTCCTTGCCCCAGCGTAAATCACTCAACCCACGAATAAGGACTGCGACGGCAGGTGCATCATGCATAGCTGCCAAGGCCCGCGAGTACATTAACGAATGCCCCATTGGGATCACCCCTCCACGCCCCCCTGTTTGAAGCCAGCCAGAGCGTGCAATCTCATATTCGACCAAGTCACGTTCAATGAGAGTCCGCAGAAGCTCCGCCAACTCCGCATCTGCAACTCTTTCAGCGGCTCGAGCCACATCAGAAGCAACATTACGAGGTAGCTGAGGTGCAGCCAGTAGTGTTTCCATCCAAGTGCCAACGGCTCGAGACAAATTCGAGCGAGTTTCTTTGTCAAACGGAAGCTTCGTATCACCACCCGCCCGGCCATGACGGGCTAGGACGTCAGCTAACAAGCCGATGCGACGATAGTTGGCCTCCTCTGATTTGGATACAAGTACCTGTGCGAAGACGTTTTGCCGTGTGCCGGATAGCGCACCTACCAATCGATGGTGGGCTTTCGACAATTCCTCATCGTATCGCCCAAGCACCTCTACTTGGCTATCTATTACAAACAACTGGTCGAAGAGCACAGCGATGGTGACCGGGCCAATGACGGCCGAGGCAGCATTTAAACGACGCTCAGAGGTGAGCGGATCGATAGCAACCTCAGCAACCGGTCCTGAATCGATCAGTGGCGCCTGATTGAGATAGTCTTCTATGTGATAAGGAAGTGGTAAATCCGCAGCGATTCTGGCAACGAGCCCAGAAGCGACAGCGAGCGGATACACCGAGAACGAAGTCATCACCGCATGCTCGATCCGACTGCCATTGGGTTCGAACTCGACCGTCCCTATTAGCTGCGTAATTTGGAACTCCGCATCCTCTGGGTTCTCTTGCAAGATCCAGTCAAGCAATTGCCCTGGCGTAGTGTCAGCATTCCGTACCGTTCCACGCTGAGCTATAAGGCGCGCATCAAGCTGCAAGTCAGTGAGATGATCAGGGAACCCCGCGTGCGCTATTACTTCCCAAACCGCGTCCGAAGCGGTCTCCAGAATTAGGTTTACATGGCGGTCAGCTCGGCGGAACGCCAGTGCCGTTACGACAGCAGCAACTACGTCCGGATCAGGATCGGAAGCAGCCAGTTCAACGGCTAGCTCCAAACCATCGAATCCACTATTGCTCGCGATCTCAGGGAAAGCTATTAGTCGCTGGGCCGCAGGCAGCTCACCCAAATGGAGCGCACAATCGACACCGAGGACGCTGGGGTGAAAACGATCAACTAATCTGAATAGTCCGAACTGAATTTGACGTTCTGTGTTTGACACAAACGGCCAAATTGCATGCGCGAAATCGGGCTTGCCAGAGGTGATCATGAATCGCACAGCTCTATCAAGCTCGCCCGGGCTGTGCCAGCGCTCGATAAAAGTAAGAACGCGATTGCGCACTTCCCGCCATACCAAATCATCGGCTCTCTCGAGCATAACGGCAGCCAGAATCGGGTCAATTTCCAGTGCCTCATTAATCGCGACTGAGACCGAACGCACGCCTTCTTCGCCGTCACGTGAAACTCTATCGCATGCGAAGAGGACCGAATCCTCCCAGCTCGGCCAATTGAGCATTTGTTCGCGCAGTATTTTGAGCGCATCTGCATTCCCTGCTGATGATTCAAGCATCACACGTTCGACTTCCAAAGACGCATACCAGTCTTGGAACAACTGATGTTGGAAACTCACTGCTCCGTCGATACCAGTCGAGCGAACCAGCAAGTGCGCGGCAACTAATCCATCAACAATTGCACGGGGTTGCGGTGCTGAGCCAATTTGCCCCGCAGCGATAAGACACTTCGTGACATCTGAAATGATGCGATTAGCGCTGGTGTTGGCGACTATAGTGTTCGCGCCACGGGTTGCTTCGACCGCGAGCCCAATCAAAAAGGCGTTATGCTCACCAACACCATCTCGCTGCAAACGTTCGACTTTCTCAGGTGCGCTCTCATTCTGCTGCACGAACATGCGCAACACCGCTTCCTTCGTCACTGGGAATTCCGCACCTGAGGGCAACGTCAGCAAAGCATTTAGATAAAGTGGGTTGCTCACTAACTCGCGCACTCCACGCGTTCGCCATGCCCTATCCACAAAACCAACGCCCTCATCCCCCCTCACCGCTTGCGCGATCTCTAGCTGTTGCTCATCGGAAAGGGGATCTATCACGATAATCGGCCGAACGTCCGGTAGAGCCTGACGTCTTGAGCTGACGACAATGCCGAGTTGCGGGTAATCGCGCTGTAACGCCGCCAGGTCGCGGGTGGCTCGTAGCCGAGCATCGGCTGGCAGTTCGTTCCATCCATCCAACAGCAGAGCAAGATTCCCGTGGTAGGCCAGCTGCATCAAGTGCTCTCGCCTAATTCCATAAAAAGCGTTACGACGTAGGACAAAATCGAAAAAATCGTCCTGTCGGTCTGACCATTCACCGAGGGGTACAAGCAATGGAACCAAACCGTCCTGATTGCCCATGCATTCTGCTAGCTGTAAAAGCGTGGTCGATTTCCCTGTGCCACCTACCGCGACAAAGCCAACAGGCTCAGCAAGCGATACAACACGTGCAAAGCTTTCAATCGTCACTTGAGGTCTTGAACTACCTTCAAGTCTTAGTGTTAGCGCAATAGTTCGCGCGGGTTGACCGGGTACTGCACGAAAACCTTGTATGTCTACCAGTGTCGCCGCACGAAGTTTTCCTCCGACCACATCCAACGCTTCAACGGTTGGAAGATTGAGCCCACGAAGAAAATCCTGGTCCGCATCATCGAGCAGGTCAGCAGGCCTAACAGAACCTAGTGATTCGCCGCCGGCAATTGCATCGAGCGCTCGTTGTATCGCCTTACTCTTCCATTCGTGCAGCAGTGCCACCGTAAAGCGCGAATCATCGGAATCGATGAGTTTTGAACAACTCTGGCACATCCAGATACCATTCATGGAACTGCTGCGTTCGGCAGAGCTCATGTTGGGGTCGTAACGCATTCCTCCAGGTGCCGCTGCTGCGATGTGCGCACCGACGCCGATGTTTACTGCCCCTTCTTCCGCTAAAGCTGGACCGGAAGTCGAGCGCATACAGGATGGGTTTGAGCAGTGATAGCCCGCACGAGCAGCAAGATTACGAATAGTTTTGGCTCGGAAGTCGTCGCGCATAGGAATTGAAATTCTGAAATGAAAACTTACAGCTCTACCAATTTGATATCGCCAATTGTCTTGAGACTTACGAAATCAGTTTACTCTCAGTGTCAACTGAATAGAGTGACAGGCGAAAATTGTCAATTTGAGTCGTTTCCGATGAGCTGAAATCGGCTAATTAACTGACGAGCCTCTATCCGCCAGCAGTCAAGCTTGGACTAAAACAGTGCGCTTTCAAATTCTTTCGATGGGAACGATCGTCCAGTTATAAGGGGTTCGAATGTATCCCTCGCATTGGACCTGTACCGGCAACCTCAGAACGGTCCCCCCAAAAAACTGAATGAGCAAAATGATTGACTTCAATCCTGCAGAAATCACGGCCTCACCAACCTAGGCATCTCCACCCCCTCCCCCAACCTCTCCACCTCCAACCGCACCCTCTCCCCACCCTGCTCAATCACCACCCCATCCCCCTCCACCGCCACCAACTTCACCCCAGGGCTCACCCGCTCCCCCTGCAAAAAACTCCTCGGCGGTCCGTCGTTGAGGCTGAGTATCGCCACCGCCCCGCGACTCCCCGCCATCACGCCGCTGACCTTGATCTCCACCGGCACCGTGCGATTGGAAAACCACTGCAATGCCGGGTTATCGCTACGCGCCGCAAGCAGTTGCGGCGTAGCCGCCGGGGTGTGGGATTCGGCGGTGGTCAGGAGCAGGGATGACCAGGTGGCGATGCCGATCAGGGCGGTCAGCAGTGCGGCGGCCTGGATGATTTGGGGGGGTGAAAAGCGTGCGGTGAATCTCATGGGCTGAATCTCCTTTTAGTCCCGGTGACCAGACTACGCGGCAATTCTCACGGTTTTATTTCACACGCCTTACATGTTGGCCGTGCAGGATGGTTTTTTGGGACGTGCTGGACGCAAGGGAGTGCGTATTCGATGAACCGGTGCAGGCAGCAGGGTTTTACGTTGATCGAGTTGATGGTGGTGTTGGTGATCATCGGCATCGCCAGTGCGGCGATCAGTCTGAGTATCAAGCCCGATCCGTTGCAGTTGCTGCGCAAGGACGCCGAGCGCGTGGCCCAGTTGCTGCAGATTGCTCAGGCGGAGGCCCGCGCCGATGGCCGGCCGATTGCGTGGTTGAGCGATGGCAAGGGGTTTCGGTTCAGTCGGCGCAGTGACAGTGGCAAGGGTTTTGATCATTTCGATCGGGACCCGCAGTTGCGGCCGCGTCCGTGGCAGAGTCCGAAGCTGGAGGTGCGGGTGGAGCCCAAGCAGAAAGTGGTACTGAACGCGGAGTGGATCAATCCGCCGCTGCAGTTGACGCTGTCTGACGGGCTCAATCGGTTGAGTGTGCTGCGCGATGCCTCGGGCCGGATTAGCGTGCAATGAACAGACAACAAGGTTTTACGCTGATCGAGGTGATGGTCGCGATTCTGCTGATGGCGGTGGTCAGTCTGATTGCCTGGAAGGGGCTGGACAGTGTCACGCGCGCCGACAGCCATTTGCAGGCCAGTGGTGAGCAGAGCGACAGCCTGTTGCGGGCGTTGAATCAGATGCAGCGGGATGTGGAGATGCGCGCCGGGGTTGAGCTGACGGAGCCGAAGAAGGTTGGCACGGAGGATGAACCGGCGACGGCGCCGCCTGCCGTTACGGTGCGCAGCAGTGACAGCAAGGGGTTTCGGCTGGACATCATTCGTAGCGCGGCGGATCAGCCGGGGGCGTTGCAGCGGGTGCGCTGGTGGCTCAAGGGGGACACGTTGTATCGCGCGGTTGCGCCGGCACGTAGTCGGTATCCGTTGCCGGCGCCTACGGCTGGGGTGGCGGTGTTGGGTGAGGTGAGTGATTTGCAGGTGCGGGTTTGGGAGATGGATAAGGGGTGGCGGCAGTTGAGCGGGAATCGGCGGGAGGATCCGTTGGGGCTGGAGGTGCGGTTGACTCGGGAGACGGCGCAGGGGGTGGAGAAGTATCGGCAGGTGATGGGACCCTTGCAGTAATTGAAGTCACTGAGGTCCCTGTGGGAGCTGCGGTGCGACGATTCGACTTGCCAGCGATGGGGCCTTCACATCCAACATCTCATTGCCTGACATACCGCTATCGCTGGCAAGCCAGCTCCCACAGGGTTTTAGGGTGTTTGTGGGTGTTGTGTAGTTAGCTGAGGACGACTACGCCGCCCGGCAGTTCGGTGCATTTGACGCCGTAGGCATCGCGGATCAGTGCGCCGACGCCGGCCAGTTGGTCGAGGGAGAAACGTGCCTGTACGCGGCGCTGGCCGAGTTCGCGATTGAGCAGCAGCAAAATGCCTGGGCGGTAGCGGTTGATCTCATCGATCATCTGGCTCAGGGTCGCGCCGTTGAACACCAGGACCTGTTGGCGCCAGTTCATCACCGCCGCCGTATCGACACTTTGCACGGTGCCGACCCGTTGCGCGTCATAGGTCAGTTGCTGGCCCGGTTCCAGTCTCAGGCTACGGCCTTCAACTTCCACATCCACCGCACCATCAAGGCACGTCACGCAAACCTGTTGATCGAGGTTGCGCAGGTTGAACCGCGCCCTGCTCGCCCGCAACCAACCACCACCGGCCTGCATCGCCATCGGCAGTCGCGCGGTCTGCACTTCGACTTCGCCGCTGACCAGTTCAAAGCCCTGCACGCCCTCATCCACCGAACGCTGGTTGATGCGGGTCTGGGTGTTCAATTCCAGGCTCAAACCATCCGCCGGTTCGACGCGACGTTGCTGGCCAACTTCGGTGATGTAATCCGCGCCGAGCCCGGAGAAGCCGCCCGGGATCGTGCCGCGCACCAGCAGGAACGCCGCTGACGCGGCAACCGCGCCGCCGAGAAAGGCCCGTCGTCCAAACCGGCGTGGCGCCTGCGTCGCTTCCGCCGCCGGTTGCAGCAGGTGCCACAACGCCTTGCACTCTTCGAAGGCGCGGGCGTGTTCAGGGCTTTGGGCGCACCACTGGCGCAGCGCTCGGGCGTCGGCGACCGTGGCGCGGCCGGAGGTCAGCAGGATCAGCCAGTCGCGGGCTTCGCTTTGCAGACGCTCGGCAGGCGTGGGCTCGGCAGGTGTCAGACGGAAGATGTTCAAACGCGCAGGTACTCGACGGGTTGATCGGGAGCTTCATTCACTAGACGGTTTTCCGGCCCCGCGACCGAACCGCTGAAACACTTTTCTTTCCAGTTTGGCCGCGCAGTGTCCGAGGGCAGCCTTGATTTCCTTCTCGACCATGCGCGTGGAGATGCCGAAACGCTGGGAGATTTCCAGGTGCGGCGCTTCTTCCAGGCGTGCGGCGATGAAGATCCGGCGCCGCCGGGCTGGCAGTTCGTAGAGGGCGCTGAGCAGGGACTGGATTTCCTTTTGGCCGCCGACCACGCGCATCGGATCCAGCGCTTCGTCGCTGACTTGCAGCAGTTCTTCGACTTCGCTGCCGGTGAGCAATCGCGCATCGGCCTGGCGGCGGTCGGCGGCGATGTTCAGGGCCATGCGATAGAGGTAGGCGTTGGGCCGCAGCAGGTTCGGCGGCGCTTCCATGCGGTCGACCCGCAGGTAGGTTTCGTGCAGCACGTCGTTGGCCAGGTCCTCCGAGCCGAGACGGCGTCGCAGCCGCACCCGAAAGTCCTCGTAGGACGTCAGGAACAGCTGGACCATCGAACTTTGTCCGGCGTCTTTCATCCCCCGGAAACTCCTTCCCATTGTGTGCATTCCATGCGCTTTCCTGACGATTCGGGTAACAACAGCAACGTGACTGGCTGGCGCAATGCGCCGGGTGTGGGCCGGTCGATCTTGAGCGTGTGAAAACTGTCTACCAGCGCTGCATCGCGCCGAACATCGCCGGTCGAGGTGACCAACCGGTTGTGCTGCACCACGCCGTCGCGGCCGATCCACAACTGCAACACTGCGCGAAAACTGCCGGGCCGGGTCAGCGGCGAACGGCACAGGTTGCGTTCAATCGCGGCCTGCACCGCTGTGGCGTAACTGCGGTTGACGGCTGCGCTGGCGGGGGTCGGTTTCTCCGCCGGCATCGGCACGTCCTCGACTTGCGCCACTTGCAAGGTGAACGCATCGTCGCGGCTGTACTTGGCCATCAAGCCGCTGCCGCCGAGCATCCGCCGCAACGCTTCGGCGGCGGTGAATTCGCCTTCCACTGCCAACGAGCGGCGACCGCGACTCAACTGGCTGTCGACCAGCACCGCCATACCGGTGGCGCGGCTGAACTGTTCGAGGGCGCGGGCCAGTTCCTGGGCCGGGATGTGCAGCGTCATGCGCATCGTCGCCGGCATCGGGTCGGCGCTGACGCGGCTCAGAAACAAGCCAAGCAGCAGCCCCAGACAGAGCTGGCGCACGAGCGCTGAGCGCGCAAATTCGTCCCTGGCACGGCCTCGCTGCACGGCTGATGCACCCCTGAAAACCGTCATCCTGAGGGCTGTTTATGAATCTGGTGTGACGGCCACTGCAAAAAAACCATCACGGGATCGTTGCCGCCGTTGCACTAGACTCTTGAGCCAGAGCGGCCCCTTCGGGCCGGCCAGGAGGCAGGCATGAAATCAGTCTGGAAAGTCGTCTTCGGCGGGTTGTTGCTGACGGTGTTGGGCGGTGCGCACGCGGAGCAGCCGCTGGGCTGCGTCGAGGTGACGGTGGGTGGCTACAAGGCGCCGAATTACGACTGCCTGAGCCAGCAGATGGGTAATAACCCCGACGGCGCGGCGGCTGTGCAGAAGAATCAGGAAGCGATGAATGTACCGGTCAACAAGCGCCCGCCGAATCAGGTGGGGCTGGCGACGCCGGCGGCCACGAGTACGCGGATGGGCAATACGTTTGGCACGTCGGTGAAACCGCAGCGGCCACCGGTGAATACCGGTACTTCATCGCTGCTGGGCAAGTGATCAGTCGCTGGGGATCTGGCGGAAGCTCACCGCCAACCGGTTCCAGCTGTTGATGGTACTGACGGCCATGGTCAGGTCCACCAGTTCCGTCTCGTTGAACTGTTCCCGCGCCTGCTGGTAAACATCGTCAGGCACCCGGCTATCCGCCAGCAGCGTCACCGCCTCGGTCCAGGCCAGCGCCGCCCGCTCGCGCAGGTTGAAGAAGCCGCTGTCGCGCCAGACCGCGATGGCGTACAAGCGTCGATCCGTCTCCCCGGCCCGTCGCGCCTCCACCGAATGCATGTCGGTGCAGAACGCGCAGCCGTTGAGTTGCGAGGCGCGGATCTTGATCAGGTGCAGCAACGGCGGTTCGATGCTCAGGCTGCTGGTCAGCGCTTCCAGGGCAATCATCGCTTTCATGGCTTTGGGTGAAGCGCTGTAGTAATCCAGACGCGGGGACATGGGCGGGCCTCGGGCAGCAGAAGAGTGATTTCACGGTAGGCGCTGGTTGGGCAACGTTACAGCCCCAATTCCACGAAAAAATGGCAGACCATTTCCCCCGAGCCAAACACGATACCTGTGGGAGCGGGCTTGCTCGCGAAGGCGGTGTGCCAGTCGATTTTTTGTTGCCTGACACGACGCCTTCGCGAGCAAGCCCGCTCCCACAAGGGTAAGTGACCAATTCGATATTTTTGCTCTACGCAACTACTGCCCCGTAAACAAACGGGAGTAATCTGGCCGGCACATTCAATCACCCGGAGCGCCCCGTCGGTATGGAACTGCATGTCGTGATCAATGGCCGCAAGGATCTGGCCGGTCAGTTGTACCAGCAACTGCGCGGCGCCATTGAATCCGGGCGTCTGGCCGCCGGCACCCAGTTACCGCCCAGCCGTTTGCTCGCCGAGCAACTGGGGATCTCGCGCAAGACCATTTCCGACACCTACGCGCAACTCACCTACGAGAATTTCCTCACCGGCGTGATCGGCAAAGGCACTTACGTCAACGCCCGTTCGACGCCGGTGCAGCGCAAACAAAGCCATTGCGAACTGGCCAGTTCCGAAGTAATCGAGAGCTGGCGCAATCTGCCGGTGTTCCTGCGGCATCCAACGCTTGAAGGCTCGCTGCGCTACGACTTCATCGGCGGCGCCACCAGCAAGGGCCAGTTTCCCCAGGATGACTGGCGCCGCTGCGTCGCTCATGCGCTGCGGCAGATGGCCAATGCCAAAGGTTTCTACAGCGTGCCGGAAGGCCTGCCGGCGCTGCGCAATGCGATTGCCCGGCACATCGCGTTTTCCCGTGGCGTGAACTGTCAGGATGAGGACATCGTGGTCTGCAACGGCGCGCAACAGGCGCTGGATCTCATCACCCGCGTGCTAATCCGCCCCGGCAGTCTGGTGGCGATGGAAGATCCCGGTTACCCGCCGGCGCGGCTGCTGTTTGGCACTCATGGGGCGACGGTGGTCGGCGTGCCGGTGGATGCCGAGGGCATTCAGGTCGAGCGAATTCCCGAGGGCACGCGGCTGATCTACGTGACGCCGTCGCACCAGTTTCCGCTGGGCATGCCGATGAGCCAGGCGCGGCGCGAAGCCCTGCTGGAACGGGCCCATGAGCTCGGCGCGATCATCATCGAGGACGACTATGACAGCGAGTTCCGCTACGAGGGCCGCCCGACCGATTCGCTGCACAAGCTCGATCAGCGCGGCATCGTCGCCTACGTCGGCACCTTCTCGAAAACCCTGCTGCCAGAGCTGCGGCTCGGCTACGCGATCCTGCCGCCGGCGATTCTCGAGGCGGTGATTCGCGCCAAGCAGCTCACCGATCTGCACGCATCTACCCTGCCCCAATGGGCGCTTGCCAAGTTCATCGCCGAAGGCTGTCTGCTCAAGCACATCCGCCGCTGCCATACCATTTATGCCCAGCGCCGCGAGCGGATTCTGGCGCGCATGGTCAGCGACCTTTCGCCGTGGCTGGAAGCCGTGCCGCCCAGCGCGGGGTTTCACATGGCGGTGTTCTGCAAGGTGCCGATCGACTTGCCGCTGGTGATCGAACTGGCGAAAAAAGTCGAAGTCGGGCTGTACGCCATCGATGGCTTCTATTACCAGCAGGCGGCCAGAAGCGGGATGTACTTCGGTTTCGGCGCCATCGAGACGCTGGACATCGACATCGCGCTGGACCGCCTGCGCGACATACTGCAACAGGTCGTTGGTTAAATTGGCCTAAACGATTAACCGCCGATTGGTTATTGGTGATCCGGGGGTGCAGGCCTATTCTGCACAAGCGTTATCCCTCAGTGAGCAGGATTCGTCCGGCCTGATTCAGGAGTGTGAGCAATGTCCAACGAAGTGATCAACACCGTACAGGTGCAGGCTGCCGCCGGCCGATCGGAGGAGCTGGGCAAGCAGTTGCAGAAGATCGTCGAAACCCTGCGCCAGACGCCGGGCTGCGATTCCTACATGGTCGACCGCTGCCCCGAGGACAGCCACCGCTGGACGGTCAGCGCCCGCTGGCAGTCGGAAGCGGCGATGCAGGCGCATTTCAACCGGCCTGAGGCTCAGGGGTTTATTGACTTGATCGACAGTCGTCTGGCCAATAGCGTGGATTTCAACAGCTTCCCGATCGTATAAAAACAACAGGATCCACATCGATGGCGACGGAGCCCCCTCCGTCGCCATCGTTCGTTTTGCCGGCCTTGTTTTCCCGCGATTGGTCACCCGAACTTCCCGAATATTGGCCGTTTGAATACCCCGGCACGCGGACTACTGTGATCACCGACTCCCCCACTTCATCAGGTGATCACCATGAAAGTCCTGCACTTGCTTGCCGCCCCGCTCGCCGCTCTGGCCCTCACCATCAGCGCTTCGGCACTGGCCCACGGTACCGATTCCCCGTCCGAGAAAATCTCGGTGCTGCAGGACCAGATGCTGAAAAACGTCCCGGGCAAAAAAGCCCTGATGATCGAAGTCGACTACAAACCCGGCCAGTCCTCCATCGCCCATAAACACGATGGCACCGCCATGGCGTACGTGCTCGAAGGCGAGATCGTTTCCCAGGTCAAGGGTGAGCAACCGATCACTTACAAGAAAGGCCAGTACTGGTACGAGCCGGCCGGCTCCGAGCATTTGATCTCGAAAAACGCCAGCAAGAGCAAGCCGGCCAGGTTGCTGGTATTCATGGTGCTGTCGCCCGACGAGCAAGTATTGATCCCATTGAAAAACTGATGGCTGTTTAACCAGCCATAAATAAAAGGCGGAAATTTTTGATTTGCGCCTTTTTTATTTCTCGCGGCAATTAATCAAGAAGGCTTACAGCCAATAAAACTATTGCATGACAGTCATTCAGCAAATTGTCAGGTTGTTTTCAGTTTGGCGGGAGTAGTCTGAGGCGACTGTCGCCGGTTCTATTTAATCAACCCCGACATGCCTGACTTTCCGACTGAAGTTGCTTCACGGGAGACTCACCATGAAACTTGCATTTGCCAGTACTCTGGCGATATCGGTTTTAGCCTTGTCAGCCTGTTCTGTTCCAACCGCTCCGAAAGCGGTTTCCTCCCTCGATACGCTGTTCAACCAACCGGTGGGACGCAGCAGCGCCACCCAGGTCAAAAGCGGTCCTGGTGTCTCGCTGGGTGTCATCTACAGCCCAAGCACCCAGGCCAACCGTGACTATTTGCGCAACTACCAGGCCAACGCCGGCACCGGTTTCGGCCAGAGCCTGCTGGTGCAGCCGATTCATGACGCCTACGTCGCCACCTCGAAACCGGACATGGCGGTGGATTGGGTGAAAGCCTCGCTGCAACGCCAGTTCGGTTCGGTGACGGTGTACCCGGACATGCAAAGCCTGCGTGCGGCCAATCCGGATGTGGTGGCGATCGTCGACACGCACAGCCAGTTGATTACGTCGCGCAGTTCGAACATCAAGGCGGATGTGAGTGCGGACTTTTATGACGGGAAGTTCAACTATATCGGGACGGCCAAGGGGTCTGAGGCAAAAGAATTGACGCCGGTCTGGGCGGACTTCAAGCGTTCAGAGGAGATTGTTGCGGATATTAATCAGCAACAGGAAGTTCAGGTTCGGGCGCTGCAGAAGTTTGACCAGTCGCTCAGTAATTTATTGACCAGGTCGGCAGGTAACGTGTCGATGCTTGAGAGTAAACAAGGTTTTAATGTGCGGTGATAGTTGAACCGCTGCCCTCACCCTAACCCTCTCCCGGAGGGAGAGGGGACTGACCGAGTGGTATTGGCGAAATACATCGACCTGTTATTCCTGAGTCGAACTCAAGTGTTGAAAAGCACACAAATCGGCTCCCTTTCCCCCTCGCCCCATTGGGGAGAGGGCTGGGGTGAGGGGCTGGATTTGTGCAGCAACACACAAATACCGCCAAACCACAGGCATAAAAAAGCCCCGCCTCTTTCGAGAGCGGGGCTTTTTCATTCAACGGTTACTCAAGCAAGCTCAAGCTCCGCCGTCGCCGCAGCAGGCACAACCGCCTGACCGCTCAGCGCCACGTCGTTCAGCTCACGGTTGGCCACCGCGTACATGGCGTAGTCGGTGCCGCTGGCGGCACGGATTTCCACCAGCATGGCGCGCCAGCGCTGGATCATCGCGTCGTGTTGCGCCATCCACAGCGCCAGACGCTCTTCCACGTCCAGGCTACCGCCGCCCGCTTGCAGAACGGCGATGGTGATCGCGCGTTGCTGCCAGTCGACGTCGTCGCGGAACGCTTCACGGGCCAGGGCCTGCCAGTTGTTTTCAACCGGCAAGGCGCTGATCTGCGAAATGTACCAGGTGATGTCCAGCGCGCTGCCCACGGCGAAGTACGCCTTGGCCACTTCGGCTGGATCCTGACCGGTCACGTCGGCGGCTTCGATGATCGGCAGCAGCGTGTAGAGGTGGGTAGTACCCGCCACCATACGCGCCAGCAGTTCCGGTACACCGGCGGCGACGTACGCCTGATAGCGCGCCTGCCAGTTTTCGCGGATTTCGCCGCTCAACAGTTCGTCCAGCTTCAGGCCCAGCTCTTTGAGGTGCGGACCGAAATGCGCGACGTCACGGGCAGCGTTCTGCTCGTTGCGACGGGCACGCAAGAACCAGCGCGTAGCGCGACGGCCCAGACGCATCAGCTCGTCCATCAGCTCCAGCTGCACGTCAGCGGAGACCTGATAGTCCAGGGCTTCGATCTGACGGAACCAGTGCGGGAGGTGGAAGATGTCGCGCACGATCACGTAAGCGCCCGCCACGTTCGCCGGGGTCATGCCGGTCGACTCTTTGAGCCGCTGAACGAAGGTGATGCCCATGTGGTTGACCAGATCGTTGGCGATCTGGGTGCTGACGATCTCGCGCTTCAGGCGGTGACGACGCATGGCTTCAGAGAACTTGCTGACCAGGGTCGGCGGGAACGCCGTTTCCATGTCGCGGGTCAGGTAGTCGTCGTCCGGCACCAGGGAGCCCAGCAGCTGCTCCTTGAGGTCGATCTTGCTGTACGAGATCAGCACCGACAGCTCAGGACGGGTCAGGCCATGGCCTTCGGCAACGCGTTCGGCCAGTTGCTCTTCGGTCGGCAGGAACTCGATGGCGCGATCCAGCTTGCCACGGCCTTCCAGATCGCTCATCAGACGCTTGTACTCGGCGATCCGCGCGTAGGCACGGCGGGCCGCCAGGGACAGGGCCTGAGTCTGCTTGTAGTTGTTGCCCAGCACCAGACCACCGACTTCGTCGGTCATGCTCGCCAGCAACTGGTTGCGTTGCTTGTCGGTCATGTCGCCGGCCTGAACCACTTCGTTCAGCAGGATCTTGATGTTCACTTCGTGGTCGGAGCAGTCCACGCCACCGGCGTTGTCGATGAAGTCGGTGTTGGAACCGCCGCCATTGAGACCGAATTCCACACGACCCAGTTGGGTCATGCCGAGGTTACCGCCCTCGCCCACCACTTTGCAGCGCAGTTCGTTGCCGTTCACGCGCAGCGCATCGTTGGCCTTGTCGCCGACATCGGCGTGGCTTTCGGTGCTGGCTTTGACGTAAGTACCGATACCGCCGTTCCACAGCAGATCCACCGGTGCCTTGAGCAAGGCATTCAGCAGTTCGGTCGGAGTCAGCTTGTCGGCCTGGATGTCGAAGCGCTCTTTCATCTGTGGCGAGATGGCGATGCTCTTCGCGCTGCGCGAGAAGATGCCGCCGCCTTCGGACATGATGCTGGTGTCGTAGTCGGACCAGGCCGAACGCGGCAGGTCGAACATGCGCTGACGCTCGGCGAAGCTGGTGGCCGGATCCGGGTTCGGGTCGATGAAGATGTGCATGTGGTTGAACGCGGCAACCAGTTGCAGCTTGTCGGACATCAACAGGCCGTTACCGAACACGTCACCGGCCATGTCGCCCACGCCGACCACCGTGATGCTGTCTTCCTGGACATTGATGCCGCGCTCGCGGAAGTGGCGCTGTACGCCAACCCACGCGCCCTTGGCGGTGATGCCCATTTTCTTGTGGTCGTAACCGGCCGAACCACCGGACGCGAACGCGTCACCCAGCCAGAAGCCGTAATCGATGGCAATGCCGTTGGCGATGTCGGAGAAGGTCGCAGTGCCCTTGTCCGCCGCGACCACCAGGTACGGGTCATCGTCGTCATGACGCACGACGTTGGCCGGCGGTACCAGTTTGCCGTCCTTCAGGTTGTCGGTGATGTCCAGCAGACCCGAGATGAAGATGCGGTAGCAGGCGATGCCCTCGGCCGCGATCTCGTCACGGCTGCCGCCCAGTGGCAGACGACGCGGCAGGAAGCCACCCTTCGCACCCACCGGCACGATGACCGAGTTTTTCACTTGCTGGGCTTTCACCAGGCCCAGGACTTCGGTACGGAAGTCTTCTTCACGGTCGGACCAGCGCAGGCCGCCACGAGCAACGTTGCCGAAGCGCAGGTGCACGCCTTCGACCCGTGGCGAGTAAACGAAGATTTCGAACTTCGGCACCGGTTTCGGCAGCTCAGGGATCAAGTGCGGGTTGAACTTGAAGCTGAAGTACGACTTGTTCTGGCCGTTGGCGTCGGTCTGGTAGAAGTTGGTACGCAGGGTCGCTTTGATCAGGTCCAGATAACGACGCAGGATGCGGTCTTCGTTGAGGACTTGAACGTCGTCCAGCGCGGTCAGGATCGCCTGTTCCAGACGCTGTTGCTTGTCGTCCAGGTCGTCGCTGCCGAGCTTGCGGGCCAGGTAGAAACGGGTCTTGAACAACCGGGTCAGTTCGCGAGCGATGTCGGTGTGGTTGTTCAGGGTGCTGGCGATGTAGCCGAGGTCGAAGCCCAGGCGGATCTGCTTCAGGTAGCGGGCGTAAGCACGCAGCAGCGCCACGTCGCGCCATGGCAGGCCGGCGGTCAGCACCAGACGGTTGAACGCATCGTTCTCGGCATCGCCACGGACGATGTGGACGAACGCGTCCTGCAGGGTGTCGTTGAGTTGCTGGATGTCCAGGTCCAGGCCTTCGGCGGCGGTGAACGCGAAGTCGTGGATCCAGAACTCGCGGCCGTTGGTGTGACGCAGACGGTACGGGAATTCACCCAACACGCGCAGGCCGAGGTTTTCCAGGATCGGCAACACGTCGGACAGGGCCAGCGGGGTATCGGCGTGATACAGCTTGCAGTGCAGCTCGCGCGGGCCGGAGGCCAGCGGCTGGTAGAAGCTCATGGCCAGCGGCTTCTTCTCGCTCAGATTGAGCAAGTGCTGCATGTCGACCACGGCCGAATGCGCAGCGAAACGCTCGCGGTAGCCGGCCGGGAAGCCTTTCGGGAAGTCGGCCAGCACGTTGGTGCCGTTGGCTTCGCCGAAGGTTTCGACGGTCAGGGCGGCGTAGTCGTCCTGCCAGCTGCGGCAGGCCTGGATCACTTCGTTTTCCAGTTGCAGCGGGTCGATGTCGATGCGGTTTTTCGGGTCGACGCGCAGGATCAGTTGCACGCGGGCCAGCACGGACTCGGAGAAGAACGTCCAGAATTCGCAGTCGGAGGCTTTCAGGCGCTCCATCAGCACTTGCTGGATCTTCTGGCGAACTTCGGTGGAGTAGATGTCACGCGGCACGTAGGCCAGGCAGTAGCAGAAACGACCGTACGGGTCTTTGCGCAGGAACACGCGGATCTTGTTGCGTTCCTGGATCTGGACGATCGACATCACGGTGCTGAACAGTTCGTCGACCGGAGTCTGGAACAGGTCGTCACGCGGCAGCACTTCCAGAACCTGTGCCAGTTCCTTGCCCAGGTGAGCCTTGGACTGGAAGCCGGAACGGCGCTCGATTTCCTCGACCTTGCGGCGGATGAACGGAATGACACGCACGCTTTCGCCATACACCGAAGAGGTGTACAGGCCCATGAAGCGGTGTTCCTTGATCACTTTGCCGTCGGCATCGATTTCGCGAATCGACACGTAGTCCGGGTAGGCCGGACGGTGCACGCGGCTCGGATGCGCGGCCTTGGCGAACGACAGCAGGGTCGGTTCGCGCAAGTAGTTCACGGCATAGTCTTCGATGTGGCGGTCTTCGTTGGTCAGACCGGTGCGCAGCATCTTGGTCAGGCCGAGGAAGGAGTTCTGGTCGTATTCGATATGGCCACCATCGGCCTGATCGACAACGGTGAACTCTTCGTAACCAAGGAAGGTGAAGTGGTTGCCCACCAGCCATTCCAGGAAGCTCTTGATTTCGTTCTTTTCGTCGGCATCGACGGCGAATGCGCTGTTATCGAGCTTGGTGAGGATTTCCTGCACCTTGGCCTTCATCGGCTCGAAATCGGCGACCGCGACGCGGACTTCACCCAGGACCTGTTCCAGTTCCTTGGACAGCACATTCAATTCGGCCGCGTTGGCGCAGCGGTCGATTTCCAGGTACATCAGCGACTCGTGCAGCACGCCTTCGCCGGTGGTGCCTTTTGGCAGGATTTCCAGCAACTCGCCCTTGCTGCCACGACGCACGCTCAGCACGGTGGTCTGCAGGGTGTGGATGCTGTAGCCGCGACGGTTCAGCTCGGTACGCACCGAGTCCACCAGGAACGGCAAGTCATGGTGCAGCACTTCGACCGCGGTGTGGGTCGACTGCCAGCCATGACGTTCGTAATCGGGGTTGTAGACGCGCACTTGCGGTTGCGCGTGATCGAAGCGCTCAAGCAGGCGCCACGCAGAAAGAGTACAGCCAGCGAGGTCGGAGAGGCGACGTTGGGTCAGCTCGTCCAGGGAAATGATGCCGAAGAATTGTTCAGCGAACAGCGCCACTTGTGGCAGTGCCTGTTCACTGATGTGCTGCGCCAGTGCCGCTTGCAGTTGGTGCTGGAAGTCGGCTTTGCTGGCTGCGGTGAAGAACGCCATCTGTGGTACTCCGCTTGGGCTTGTTATTGATGGAAAGCGTCGCGTGCAAAACCCCTTTCGGGGCGTTCCGTCGCCCTGTTCCTGATTCTCGGGCAGAGGAAACAGGGTGACAGGTGGGTGAAGCTGGACGAGACACTCAGGTCACATTCACCTTCCATGAATGGGCATCTGCAAAAACGACTGTCTGGCGCCGCTCGCGGGGCCTTGGCAATGCCTTTACGGGTGCTCATCCGTTGCGCAGCTTAATGGGTGCGACAATGTGTCTGCTTGCGGTGCTGCGACATATTCGGTCATTGGCACGTAAACCAAGGCCTGCGCATCGGTAAACACTAGCAGTCATGGGGCGGAACGCCGGTCTCAATCCCCGTTTTTAAGGTACAGGCGTGCCAGGAATGACCATTGATCTGTGTCGCGTTCACGACACATCCTCTGACACTCTCACATGCAGAAATTCCCGCGGACTGGCAGAATCGCGCCCAATTGCGACCAACACGCCCGCCGAGGCAGGAATTCCCCATGCAAATGACCACCGCCCTTTTGATCGTCAACCCGTGCGACGACGAAGAAGACAACATGGCCATGCTCTGCTGCCACAGCGACAAGGGCGAAATGTTCCTGATGAGCCGCTATCCGGACGAGGACGAGCTGGAGATCACCCTGGATGGCGAGCCGTCCACGCTCGATGGCGTCAAGGTCACCCTGACCAGGACACTGCTGAAGATCGAAATCGCCGCGGCGGATGCCGATGCGCTGAACGGGGATGATGTGCTGGAAATCACTTTCAACCCGGACATGGTCGATCTGGCCGAGGTTGAGGAAACCCTGAAGAACATTCTTGATGGCACCGGGACCTTCATTAGCGAAGTTTAATGGCGTCCGCACTGGCCCAATCGCGAGCAGGCTCGCTCCCACAGTGGACCGTGTCTTACTGACAGAACGCGGTCACTGTGGGAGCGAGCCTGCTCGCGATAGGGCCCGAAAGAACACCGCACCTCCCCCGCCCTACAAAATTCCAACAATTGCCCCGGTCATTTCCCGCACTTTGCGCAAAATGCCGTTAGTCGCCACCCCCTGCGATGGATTAAAGTAACGCCCCCAGCCCCGGCGTTATCCGAACGCCTGTGGCCACCCTTTCCAGGAACAGTCATCGATGGAACATCGTGAAGCGCTGCTGGCGCTGCGAACCTTTCTTTCAACGCAGATTCTCGGCCAGGAAAAACTCATCGAGCGCTTGCTCATCGCCCTGCTCGCCGACGGCCACATGCTGGTCGAGGGCGCTCCGGGTCTGGCCAAGACCAAAGCGATCAAAGAGCTCGCCGAGGGCATCGAAGCCCAGTTCCATCGCATCCAGTTCACTCCGGACCTGCTGCCGGCCGACATCACTGGCACCGAGATCTATCGCCCGGAAACCGGCAGTTTCGTGTTCCAGCAAGGGCCGATCTTCCACAACCTGGTGCTGGCGGACGAAATCAATCGCGCCCCGGCCAAGGTGCAATCAGCCTTGCTCGAAGCCATGGCCGAACGTCAGGTCAGTGTCGGGCGCAGCACTTACGAGTTGTCGCCGCTGTTTCTGGTGATGGCCACGCAGAACCCGATCGAGCAGGAAGGCACCTATCCGTTGCCCGAAGCGCAGCTCGACCGGTTCCTGATGCACGTGAAAATGGGTTTCCCGGACGCGGCCGTCGAACGCCGGATCCTGCAACAGGCCCGGGGCGAAGCCCTCAACGGCGAAACCAAGCCCGAACGCCGGGTCAGCCAGCAGGCGATCTTCGCCGCGCGCAAGGAAATCCTCGGGCTGTACATGGCGGACGCCGTGGAGGAATACCTGGTGCAACTGGTCATGGCCACGCGCAACCCGGCCAAGTTCGACCCGGAAATGGCCGAGTGGATCGCCTACGGCGCCAGCCCGCGCGGCTCGATTGCCCTGGATCGCTGCGCCCGCGCCCACGCCTGGCTGGCCGGTCGCGACTTCGTCAGCCCGGAAGACATCCAGGCGGTGCTGTTCGACGTGTTGCGTCACCGCATCATTCTGTCGTTCGAAGCCGAAGCCGCTGGCATCGACCAGGATCGGGTGGTGCAACGGATTCTCGACGTCGTAGCCGTCGCTTGACCTCGATGAACGCCTCCCTGCCGTCCGAACCGGGCATCCGCATCAGCCTCGCCGAGCTGATCGAGATGCGTCACCGCGTGCGCGAAGTGCAGCTGTTTTCGACGCCGAGCCAGCGCAGCCCGCTGATCGGCCTGCATCACTCGAAATTCCGTGGTCGCGGCGTCGACTTCGATCAGGTGCGGGTCTATCAGGCCGGCGACGATGTGCGCACCATCGACTGGCGCGTGACGGCACGGACGCAGGAACCGCACACCAAACTGTTCCATGAAGAACGCGAACGGCCGATTTTCATCATGGTCGAGCAAAGCACGCGGCTGTTCTTCGGCTCCGGGCTGATGTTCAAATCGGTGCTTGCAGCGCAGGCTGCGGCGCTGATCGGCTGGGCAGCGCTCGGTCACAACGACCGGGTTGGCGGGCTAGTGTTCGGCGACAACGAGCATTACGAAATCAAACCACGGCGTAGCAAGCAGAGCCTGTTGCAGCTGCTCAACCGGCTGGTGAAGGTCAACCAGTCGCTGCACAGCGAGCGGGAGCCGGATCGCGATGCGTTTGGCGTGGCGTTGCGCCGGGCCCGCGAGGTGCTGCGACCGGGCAGTCTGGTGATCGTGATCTGCGACGAGCGCGCACTGTCCGACAGCGCCGAGCAGCAATTGAGCCTGCTGTCGCGCCATTGCGACCTGTTGATGCTGCCGCTGTCCGATCCGCTGGATCATGCCCTGCCCGCCGCCGGACTGCTGAGGTTCGCCGAGCGCGGCGCGCAGCTGGAACTCGACACCCTGAACTTCGATCTGCGCCAGACCTATCGCGCCCAGGCTGAAGCGCGGATCGCTCGCTGGGAACTGCTCGCGCAGAAGCTGCGCGTCCTGCTGATGCCGCTGAGCACCCAGAGCGAAATGGTCGAGCAGATGCGCGAGTTCCTTAACCCGCAGCGTCCGGGGAAAGGTCGATGAACGGCCTCGAACAACTGCAACCGCTGATCTCCCCGCCACCGATTGCCTTCTGGCCGCCGGCACCGGGCTGGTGGTTGCTGCTTTTGCTGTTGCCGGTGATTGGTTTTGCAGCCTGGCGGCTGCGGCGTTTCATTCCGATCAAGAAAAAACCGGTCGTGCGCGCCGAACTGCCGCTCGACCCGGTGCGCATCGCTGCACTCGCCGAACTGGCGCAGATGCCCAAACCCTACGACGGCGCCCCGGCCGGCGCCTGGCTGCAGCAGCTCAACGGCCTGCTCAAGCGGCTGTGCCGCAACCACTACCCCTACAGCCAGAGTCATACCCTCAACGGTCGCAAATGGCTGGCGTTTCTCGACAACCGTTGCCCCGCCGCCGGCCTGACCCGCTGGATGGTGCTTGTCGAAGGCGCCTACAAACCCGAGTGCAAACTCGACGACAAAGCCATCGCCGGCCTGACCCAGGCAGTCGACACCTGGATCCGCAAACATGTTTGAGTTCGCCTGGCCGTGGATCTTTCTGCTGTTGCCGCTGCCGTGGCTGATGCGCCTGGTGCTGCCGGTGGCGGACAGCGGCGAGCCGGCGTTGAAAGTGAGCTTCCTGGGCGACCTCGAAGGTCTCGCCCGCCGTCGCGCCCGCGCCAACCTGCCGGCCTGGCGCCAACAGGCGCCGTTTCTGTTGTTGTGGCTGATGTTGCTGACCGCCGCCGCACGCCCGCAATGGCTCGGCGAACCGCTGCCGATTGCCG
Source organism: Candidatus Pseudomonas auctus (assembly GCF_048654275.1). Taxonomy (NCBI): domain Bacteria; kingdom Pseudomonadati; phylum Pseudomonadota; class Gammaproteobacteria; order Pseudomonadales; family Pseudomonadaceae; genus Pseudomonas; species Candidatus Pseudomonas auctus. The sequence goes on from NZ_JBJYZK010000009.1 coordinate 231,529, forward strand.
CCAGCGGTCGTGATCTGCTGGTGGCCGTGGACGTGTCCGGCTCGATGGATTTCCCGGACATGCAATGGAACGACGAAGACGTCAGTCGTCTGTCGCTGGTTCAGCATTTGCTCGGTGATTTTCTCGAAAGCCGCGATGGCGACCGGGTCGGTCTGATCCTGTTTGGCAGCCAGGCTTATCTGCAAGCACCCCTGACGTTTGACCGGCGCACCGTTCGGGTCTGGCTCGATGAAGCGCGGATCGGCATCGCCGGTAAGAACACCGCCATCGGTGACGCCATCGGCCTGGCGCTCAAGCGCCTGCGCATGCGTCCAGCCCAGAGCCGGGTGCTGATTCTGGTCACCGACGGCGCGAACAATGGCGGCGAAATCGACCCGCTGACCGCCGCCAAACTGGCCGCCAATGAAGGCGTGAAAATCTACCCGATCGGCATCGGCGCCGATCCCGAAGAAAGCGGCGCCACGGCGTTGCTGGGCGGCAACCCGACCCTCGATCTCGACGAACCGGCACTCAAGGCCATCGCCGAGGTCACCGGCGGCCAATACTTCCGCGCTCGCGACGGCCAGCAACTGCAAGCGATCAAGGACACCCTCGACCAGCTCGAACCGGTGACTCAGCAACCGACCCAGGCCCGGCCGGCGCAGGCGTTGTATCAATGGCCGCTGGCATTCGCGCTGCTGCTGAGCATTTTGCTGGTGGCCCGCGTGTTGTGGCCGGACAACCCGCTGCAACGGCTGTTCACCAAGGAGCTGTATCTGCAAAGCCCCCTGCCTGACTGGCGCGAGCGCCTCAAGCGCCTGCGTTTGCGGAGGCGCCGATGATCGCCCTGTGGCCGCACTGGTTCCGTCCCTGGTGGCTGTTGCTGCTGCCGTTGCTCGGCTGGCTGATCTGGCAGCTCTGGCACCGGCAGAAACGCGCGGGTCGCTGGCAGATGATTCTGCCGCCGGCCTTCCACGCCACGCTGCTCAGTGGCGGCAGTGGTCGTGACAGCAAGTTGCCGTGGGTCGCCCTGAGCGTGGCTTGGCTGCTGACGATTCTGGCGTTGCTCGGGCCGAGTTGGGAACGGGTCGAACAGACCAGCCAGAAACCCGCCGACCCGTTGGTGGTGGTGTTGGAACTGACCCCGGAAATGCTCGCCACCGATTCGCCGCCAACGCGACTGGAACAGGCCCGGCGCAAGCTGTTCGACCTGTTGCAGGTGCGCAGCGACGCCCAGACCGCCATCGTCGTTTACGCCGGCAGCGCCCATACGCTGGTGCCGCTGTCGGATGACCTGGCGACCAGCCGCAACCTGCTCGACGCGCTCAAGCCTTCGCTGATGCCGGAAAGCGGTCATCGCGCCGATCTGGCGGTGAGCAAGGCGCTGGCGCTGCTCAAGCAGGGTGCGTTGGGTCAGGGGCGGATTCTGCTGATCGGCTCTTCGCTGTCGGAAGAAGAACGCCAAGGCATTCGCAATGCGCTGAGCGGCCAATCGGCGCAGTTGTTGATGCTCGGTGTCGGCACCGCCGAGGGCGCGCCGATTGCTCAGGAAGACGGCAGCTTCCTCAAGGATGCCCAGGGCGCAATCCGCGTGCCGCAACTCGACAGCCCGGGCCTCGGCGCATTTCTCAACGCGGTCGGCGGCGAGTACCGCAGCGCACGGCTGGATGAATCCGATCTGGGCGACCTCGGCCTGCTCGATGGCCCGCGCAGCCTGCGCGACGATGGCCAGACCGTGCGCCTCGACACCTGGGCCGATCAGGGTTACTGGCTGCTGTTGCCGCTGTTGTTGCTCGCCGCGTGCGCCGGGCGGCGTGGCTGGCTGTTCTGCCTGCCGCTGCTTCTGGCATTGCCGCAACCGAGCTATGCCTTCGACTTCGAAGACCTGTGGCTGCGTCCCGATCAGCAAGGCCTGCATCTGCTCAAACAGAAGCGCCCGGCCGAAGCGGCGAAGCATTTCGAAGATCCGCAATGGCAAGGGGTGGCGTTGTACGAGGCCGGCGACTACAGTGGCGCCGCTCAGCGTTTCGCCGAGGGCAATGACGCCCACGCCCACTACAATCGTGGCAATGCCCTGGCCAGAAGCGGCGAGCTGGAAGCGGCGCTGGATGCCTACGAACAGGCCCTGGAACGTCAGCCGGATCTGCGTCCGGCGCTGACCAACAAGGCGCTGGTGGAAAACCTGCTGAAACAGAAAAACGCCCCGCCGCCGACCGAACCGCAAGACAAACCGGCGCAGCCAAACATACCGGGCGATGAACCACCGCCACAGACCGCACCACCACCAGCGGTCAAAAGCGAAACGCACAGCGAGCCGCAGACCGGCGAATCCGCCAGCGAACCGCCACCGACCACCCCGCCGCTGCCGGGTGCCAACGAGCTGCCGGACAGCGAACCGGGCGAGGAACACAACACCCCGCCGCTGCTGCGCCCCAATGAGGACACCCTCGAAGGCGAGCAACAGCAGGCGCTGGAACAATGGCTGGGCAAGATCCCGGATGATCCGGGCGAACTGCTGCGACGCAAATTCTGGTACGAACAGCAACAACATCAGGATCAGGAAAACATTCGATGACCCGTTTCACCGCTCTCTTGCTGCCCCTGCTGATCTGCACGGCCACCGCCCAGGCGGCCGAGCTGACGGCCAGTGTGGATCGCAGTCGCCTGAACTCCGGCGAGACGGTGGAACTCACCCTCGAATCCAACGATGTCACGCAGTTCGGCAAACCGGACCTGAGCCCGCTGGAGCCGCTGTTCGAAGTGCGCGGCACGCGTCAGGTCAACCAGTTGAACACGCTAAACGATGACAACCGCGCTACCACGCGCTGGATCATCACATTGCTGCCCAAGCAGAACGGCAGCGTTGAAATCCCGCCGCTGAAACTGGGCGACGTCGAGAGCCAGCCGATCACCGTGCAAGTGATCGAGAGCGACACCCGCGAAGAAAACAATGCCCGCGAACCGGTGTTCATCGAAGCCAGCCTCGACCAGACCAGCGTTTACGTGCAGGCCCAGGCAATCCTGACGTTGCGCATCTACCATTCGGTGTCGCTGTACGACGACAGCAGCCTGACGCCATTGCAGATCGCCGATGCGCGCATCGAGCAACTGGGCGACATGCGCACCTACGAAAAAGACATCAACGGTGTGCGCCATGGCGTGATCGAGATGCGCTACGCGATCTATCCGCAGCACAGCGGTCTGCTGAGCATCGCCCCGCAGACCTTCAGCGCCACACTGGTCGATACCCAGCCCGCGCAGGACGCCACGGCGCAGGGGCCGAAGCCGGGCAAACTGATGCACATCAGCTCCGCCGCGACTTCGCTGACGGTCAAACCCAAACCGATGACCTACCCCAGCGATGCACCGTGGCTGCCGGCCCGCAGCCTGAGCCTTAGCGAGAGCTGGAATCCGGAGCCGGAACACACCCAGGTCGGCGACTCCCTGACCCGCAGCCTGACCCTCAAGGTCGAAGGCCTGGCCAGCTCGCAACTGCCCGCCCTGCCCGCGACCGAAGCCAACGGCCTGCGCCGCTACCCGGATCAACCGGTGCTGAACAACCAGAGCAGCGACCGCGGCCTGATCGGCAGCCGCGAAGAACGTGAAGCGCTGGTGCCGAGCCGCAGCGGCTCGATCGAGTTGCCAACGGTGGACGTGGTCTGGTGGAACACCTTCGAAGATCACCTGGAACACACCAGACTGCCGGCGCGCACCCTGCAGGTGGCGAACAACCCGAGCCTGCAAGTCGACACCCCGGCCGGCAACGCGCAACCGCTCAGCGTCGCCGACAGCGAAGCTTTGTGGTGGTGGAAACTCAGCACGTTCGTTTTCGCCTGCACCACCCTGCTCGGCTTCGGCCTCTGGTGGCGTGCCCGCTGGCAACCGGCAATCCTGCGCGCCGCACAAACCGGCCCGAGCCCGCGCACCCTGCTCGACGACATCAAACGCGCCAGCCAGGCCAACGACCCCCACGCCACCCGCCAGGCCCTCGACGCCTGGGCCCGCCAGCAGCCGGAAACGCTGGCGGATATGGCGGCGCGGTTTGTGCCGTTGTCGGATGCGCTCGATGGGCTGAACGGCGCGCTGTACAGCGAGACCGGGCAGCATTGGCAGGGTGAAGATCTGTGGCGGGCGATCCGGACAATTCCGACGGCGGAGCGGGTGCAGGATCCGGTCGGTGATAGTGGGTTGCCGCCGCTGTATCCGAAGTAGGAACGTCCCCTTTTTTTCTTAAATTCAAAAAGAGATAACCCGTAAGAGTTCTTCTATTTTCGCCTTATCTTCAGGATGACGCTGAAGGTACTTCTCACAAGCTAGCCGAAGATACTCAGTACAAACCGATTCGCTGACGACGATGGTGTCCTCATCACTCGGGGGATAACCATAGGAAAATTCCACCCCTTCGAAGTGCTCTTCGTCGAACGGGCTGCTTTCATCAGGAAAGTTACAGTATGCCCCATCCACACTGAACCCCCATCTTTTCACAACATAGCCAACCGCTTCGATAAAACGGCCGTCATTATACATCCTGTCAAAATACCCTTTAACAATCCAATTAGGGTCTGACTGGCTATATGGCTGACCGAACAACTCTCTCATATGCACCTCACATTTTTAATTCGGGTGGACATTATTCTCCTTTTTAGTCCTTTTTTCTCTGCCTTTACTACTCCGGCACCTATATTTTTTCCGAAATAGTTTCCAACTCATCCCACAGATGGGACAGGCCAATACTGCTCATATAAGTCATGTAATCCACAAATCCGGGGAACTTTACTTCGTCGATCGAGAACCACGTCGCTTCGCACTCAGGGCAAATAAAAATAATCGACCTAGTCGCTTTTATCATCGCCTTGATAACGTCGTCCTGCTGACATCTTGGGCAAATCACATACACCTCTCCATGAAACTCAGTAAAAAAAAGTAAAAAATTGGACAGATTTATTTAATAAAAAAGCCCCCTTTCCTTTCACTTTCATGTCTTGTCGTAAACATAGTCGTCAGGTATTTCTTGCCACTCGGCTTCTCTGACCAGTGCATCGAAATCATCAAATATTCCTCTAAAAAAATTTGACAGATCCAAAAAACCCGTACGCGCCCTCCCCGCCGCCACACACAACTCAACGTCATCTTTATTTTTCAATGCTTGCGCGACTCTCGAAACATCGGACACAGCGTTACCCATCAATTCCAACAGTTCGTCATTCCAATTCAGCCTATAGTCGGCCGCCCAACTCTCAGCCTCGAAAGTGCCCCACTTTTCGGCAATCAAGTCAATCAACGTCTTTCGGAACACTTCTCCATCCTTCATCGCAACCCCTGCGGTCATTTATCGCCTTTTTCGCTTTTCGATCCTGAGCAACGAGTTTCCACTTTTATCTGGCTCATTGTCTGTTAGCACCTACTTCATAAACTCGCCAGGAACCGCCCTTCCCGTTTCGATATCAATCTCATACATACCACCATCCCATCTATAACCTTTAAGCCCCCTCTCATTGAGGATGATATTTGTGAAGGGACCTGCATGGGCGTCAAAGTCAGAAAAGACTTGCCAAACCCTACGACCGGCTTCATCTATTAAATAGATATTTCTCGAGCACTCAGCCTCATCGAAAAGTGATTCCTGCCCAAGTCGATCAATCAGCACAACACTCAAGGATTCTGCGACCTTAATTACTTTTGAAGTCCTCATCAGGCGCGACAAAGCTCTACATACACAGCCTCGACGATGGCGTCATCTTCTTCGAAGTCAGGCACGTAAAACTTCAAACCCATATCAACAACATCAAAACCCGAGTTGTTGAAAACCAGCGTTTGTCCTCGGCTTTTCAGAAACCGCTGTATCACCAGAGCGTCTTCACCGACCAGTTTCTGATCCCCCCAAACAAGCTCACTCCACTTTAAAAATTCAACACCAACGACAATGAAACTCTCATCAAAGTACATGTGAACGCCTAGATCATCATAAGCATCCGTCGGCACTGCCGAATCTTCAGTCTTGAAAAACTCATCAAACTTTCCACCAAGGGTCGCTCGGGACTGGTCTCGCGTCATACCAGCGCGAATCAATCCCAGATCACCGCGACCCAACAAGCTAAAAATCATAGTCATCTCAAGCAACCTGTCAGGGCTGAAGCAGCCTTTAACAGCTCAGCGTCAGCACTCAAGCGATTCACTTCGGCCACAGCTACAACAGCCTTGCGGGATGCTTCGACATTCTCGTGCCAATACACAGTTCTCAACCCCGCCAGCGCGACCAGCAATTCTCCGTCATATCTATCGCCTTCCAGGACGTCTTCGGTCAGTAACGCTATGCCGATGGGCAGCAGTTCCCGCACATGCAAATCCTGCCTCAATGCACGACAGACATCTCCCACACTCAAGCAATCCAAGGGCGTATCGCGCACGGACAAATACCATTCATCCAACGACGAGAGTTTTACCGGGGGCCCGTAAACATCCGGTCCTTGCTCCAGGTCCCGAAACCTCATGCCTCGGCTCCCGGACTCAACGATCCAACCTGGTAGAAAGTAATATCCGGGCCATAGTTCTGCTCCGAGTTCGACACCTCTACACAAAACACCTTCTCTGGAAATTTTTCTTTCAGCACCATGCGCCACGCGAAACCGATCACATTGCACAATTGAAGAAACACGTCATCCGAAACACCAGCAGCAACCTGGCCAAAAACGTCATAGATCCTCACAACATTCAATAACTTTTCAGTCTTTGAAATATCACCAGAGGTAAGGCCAGAACACCTATCAAGCACTTCAGTCGAGAAATTCCGCGCTAAAAATACGCCACCCTCTTTCACCACAAAATCCGGGAAAAGCATTTTTGAAAACAACAGAATATGTTCGGGCTGGCATTGATCGAAGATGTACGAATAAACGTCCAGGCCTTCCTGATTCGACCACTGTTTTTTCCAGGAAAAATACGCTGGATTGTCAGTAACGGAAGGTATCGAATTAACCCGTTTCATTACGCTTGCTCCAGACTCTATGTCTCTGTGAGCTATCGTGGCGTGCGGGTTGAAGCACGACGAGTCGCCAGACCCCAAAAACGATATCAATATAGTGGCGCGATGGTAGGTAACCGGTGCCGAGTCGTCAATTAATGGGTTCACCGAGATCGCGGCCGCCATCTCCCGGACAAGCCTACCCGCCGCAATAATCTGTAAACTCTCCCCTCTTTCGCCGCCCTCTCATCCCGGCGGCCATCACCTCTTTATATTGCGGAGTCAGCCTTGCGTCTGTTTCACACCTCCGACTGGCACCTTGGGCAGAACCTGCACGGCCAGGAGCGCGATTTCGAGCACGCCTGTTTTCTCGAGTGGCTGCTGCGCCAATTGAAGCTGGCGCAGCCGGACGTGCTGCTGATTGCCGGCGACATCTTCGACACGGTCAATCCGCCGGTCAAAGCCCAGGAACGCCTTTACGATTTCATCGTCAGCGCCCATGAACAGCAGCCGTTGCTGACCATCGTGATGATCGCCGGCAACCACGATTCCGGCTCGCGGATCGAGCTGCCCGCGCCGTTGATGCGGCGTTTGCGCACCCATGCGCTGGGTCGGGTGTTGTGGCTGGATGACGGGCAACTGAATGCGGAACGTCTGTTGTTGCCGTTGCCGAATGCATCCGGCGAAGTCGCCGCGTGGTGCCTGGCGCTGCCGTTCCTGCGGCCTGCCGAGGTCACCGGCGCGCATCTGGGCGACAACTATTTGCGCGGAATTGGCCAGGTGCATGAATGGCTGATCGAAGCGGCGAACGCCAAACGCAAGCCGGGCCAGGCTCTGGTCGCCATCAGCCACGCGCACATGGCCGGCGGCTCGGTGTCGGAAGATTCCGAGCGCAGCCTGATCATCGGTAACGCCGAAGCGCTGCCTGCCAGCCTGTTCGGGCCGAGCATCAGCTATGTCGCCCTCGGCCATTTGCACAAGCCGCAGAAGGTCAACGGCGAAGAGCGGATTCGCTACAGCGGCTCGCCGATCCCGTTGTCGTTTTCGGAAATCAGTTATCAGCACCAGGTGCTCGACGTCGTTCTGGACGGCGAAACCCTGGTCAGCGTCGAGCCAATGCTGATCCCCCGCTCCGTGAATCTGCAACGCCTCGGCCCTGCACCATTGGCGGAGATCCTGCTGCAACTGGCGGACCTGCCGAACATCGACCTGCTGGCCGAAACCCAGCGCCAGCCTTGGCTGGAAGTGCGGGTGCGCCTCGACGAGCCACAGCCGGACCTGCGCCATCAGGTCGAAAGCGCCCTGCAAGGCAAGGCTGTGCGACTGGTGCGGATCGCCGCCGAATACGCCGGCAACCGTGGCGCTGATGGCGCCGAAGACGGCAGCGCGCTGATCGAACTGGACCAGCTCACGCCGCAGGAATTGTTCAGCCGCGCCTGGCTCGACAACTACGGCAGCGAAGTCGACGAGCAAACCCTCAAGGACTTCGCCGAACTGCTGCAAGACGTACAGATGGAGGGCGAGCAGCCATGAAGATTCTCGCCATTCGCTTGAAAAACCTCGCGTCGCTGGCCGGCCCGTTCGAGATCGACTTCACCGCCGAACCACTGGCCAGCGCCGGTTTGTTCGCGATCACCGGCCCGACCGGCGCCGGTAAAAGTACTCTGCTCGACGCCTTGTGCCTGGCGCTGTTCGGTGCCGTGCCGCGACTGAACAACACCGGGCGTGACGCCAAGGTGCCGGACGCCGACGGCGAAATCGCCACCGGTGACCCGCGCACCCTGCTGCGTCGCGGCACCGGTGAAGGCTTTGCCGAAGTGGATTTTGTCGGCGTCGATGGCCGTCGCTATCGCGCGCGCTGGGAAGCCAACCGTGCCCGGGAAAAGGCCGGCGGCAAGTTGCAGGCCAGCCGTCAGAGCCTGCGCGACATTGATCAGGATCAACTGCTCGCCAGTCAGAAAGGCGAGTACAAGACTCAGCTCGAGGCCGCGCTGGGCCTGAACTTCGAACAGTTCACCCGCGCGGTGCTGCTGGCCCAGAGCGAGTTCAGTGCGTTCCTCAAGGCCGACGATAACGACCGCAGCGAACTGCTGGAAAAGCTCACCGACACCGCGCTCTACACGCGCCTCGGCCGCCGCGCGTTCGACAAGACCAAAGAGGCCCGCGAAGCCCACAAGCAGTTGCAGGATCAGGCCATCGGCGTGACTCCACTGGCCCCCGAGGCCCGCGCGGAGCTGGACGAGTGCTTCAACGCCGCCCAGCAGCAACTGAAGTTGCAGCAGGCGCAGCTCAAGCAGATCGAGCAACAGCACGACTGGCTCAAGGAGCTGTTGCGGCTGCAAGACTCGCAACAAGCCGCCGCTGAACAACTACGCAGCGCCGAGCATGAACGCGAATCGCTGGCCGGTGAACGTCTGAAACTGACACGCCTGGAACAGCTCGCCCCGCAACGGCACCAGTTCGCCCGCAAAACCGAACTGGATGTACTGCTGACGCCACTGGCGGAACAGATCAGCGCGCACACCCGGCAACAAAGCGAACTGGCTGAGCGCCAGACGCGACTGGAACAGGATCTCGCCGTAGCGCAGATCGCCCTGACCCAGGCGCAAACGCAACTGAGCGAAAGCGCACCGCTGTTGCGCCAGGCTTTCGAGGAGCAAAGCACCCTCGCCCGCCTCGCCAAGGACGTTGCGTCCGGCACCGAAGCGAAGCACGCCGCAGAGCAAGCCTGCGCCCAGGGCCAAAGCACGATCCAATCCCTGCTCGATCAGCAAAAACAGGTCGCCGAACGCTTGCAGCGCATTGCTGCCGATCTTGAGCAAAGCGCTTATCTGGCACCGTTGAGCGAAGCGTGGAATGCCTACCGCGACCGCTTGCAGCAACTGATGCTGATCGGCAATCGGTTGAACAAGGGCCAAAGCGAACTGGCCTCTCTCGAAGAAAACGCCACTCGCGCCAGCGAAGCGCTCGCCACGCAGAAGCAACAGCTGGAAGTGCTGTTCAAGGAAGCCGGCGCCGAGCCGGACGCCGTCGCCGAGCAGATCGGCATCCTCGGCACTCTGTTGCAGGACAACCGCAAGCAATTGCGCGCCGTCGAGGACCTGACGCGCCTGTGGGCCAGTCAGCAGGAGCTGGACAAACGCAGTGCCGAGCTGCAACAGCGTCAGCTCGATGCGCAACAGGAACGCGAGCGCCTGACCCAGGACGGGGTGAAGACCAAGTCCGAGCTGACCGTCGCCGAACAGACCCTCAACGTCACCCGTGAACTGCTCGAGCGTCAGCGTCTGGCCCGCAGTGCCAGTGTCGAAGAGCTGCGCGCGCAGTTGCAGGACGACCAGCCGTGCCCGGTCTGCGGCAGCAACGAGCATCCGTATCATCAGCCGGAAGCCCTGCTGCAAAGCCTCGGCCGTCACGATGAAAGCGAGCAGGCCAGCGCGCAGCAAGCAGTCGATCAACTGAAGGAAAAACTCACCGAGCTGCGCGCCAGTGTCGGTGGCGTGATTGCCCAACAGAAAGAGTTGCTGCAACAGCAGGAACAACTGGCTGCTCAGCAACAATCGCTGACCCCGAGCATCGAGGCGCATCCGCTGGCGGCATCGTTGCTGAATCAGGACAGTGACAAGCGCGCCGCGTGGCTGACTCGCCAGAATGAACAACTGAACCAGAGCATCACCCAGGACGAACAACGCCAGACAGCCCTGCTCACGCTGCAACAGGACGCGGCGCGCCTGACCCAGCAATTGCGTCAGGCCGAGACGGCGCACCAGCAAGCGGCGCAGCACCTGAGCAATCAGCAACGCGAACTGAGCGCTGACCGCCAGCGTCTGGACGAAGAGCTGGCGGCCTTCGCCACACTGCTGCCCAGCGACACCCTCGATGCCTTGCGCGCCGAGCCGGCTGCCACCTTCATGCAGCTTGACCGGCAGATTGCCGAACGTCTGGCGCAAGTCGATCAGCAGAAGGAAGAGCTGGCCGAACAGCAACAACGCCAGCAGACGCTCGAGAAAGAACAGGACCGCCAACAGGGCCGTGTGCAGCAGCTGCAAAACGCTGAACAGCAACTCAACACGCTGACCGAACAGCAACTCGCCAGCCAGGAAAAACTGGCGCAATTGTTGGGCGATCACACCTGCGCCGAGCATTGGCAGCAGCAACTGGAACAGGCCGTGGAACAGGCGCGCAACGCCGAATCCACGACGACTCAGGCGTTGCAGGAAGCGCGTACGCAGTGGGTGCAAATCGCCGCCGAACTCAAGGCGCAGCAAGAGCGTCTGCAAGCGCTGGAAACCGAAGACCGCGAACTGGCCGGCAAGATTGCCGACTGGCGCGCCCGTCATCCGGAGCTGGATGACGGCGGCCTCGAAGACCTGCTGCGGATTGATGACGCGCAAGTTGATGAGCTGCGCCAGCGCTTGCAGCGCAACGAAAAAGCCGTTGAACAGGCCAAGGTGTTGGTGCAGGAACGCGATCAGCGTCTGCTTGAGCATCAGGGTCAACACAACGGCAACCTGAATGCCGAACAACTCGCCAGCGCCCTCGCCGACCTGCAAAACCAGTGCACGGCCAGCGAACAGCAATGCGCCGAACTGCGCGCCGAACAGGCCGAAGACCAGCGCCGCCAGAACGCCAACCAGGCGCTGGCGCAGCAGATCGCCGATGCCTATGCCGAATATCAGCGCTGGGCGCGGCTCAATGCGCTGATCGGCTCGGCCACTGGCGACACCTTCCGCAAGATCGCCCAGGCTTACAACCTCGACCTGCTGGTGCATCACGCCAACGTGCAGCTGCGGCAACTGGTCAAGCGTTATCGCCTCAAGCGTGGCGGCAGCATGCTCGGCCTGCTGGTGATGGACACGGAGATGGGCGACGAGCTGCGCTCGGTGCATTCGCTGTCCGGCGGCGAAACGTTTCTGGTGTCGCTGGCCCTCGCCCTGGGCCTGGCTTCGATGGCGTCGAGCACGTTGAAGATCGAATCGCTGTTCATCGACGAAGGCTTCGGCAGTCTCGATCCGGAATCCCTGCAACTGGCCATGGACGCCCTCGACGGCTTGCAGGCTCAAGGGCGCAAGGTTGCGGTGATTTCCCACGTACAGGAAATGCACGAACGGATTCCGGTACAGATTCAGGTGCAGCGCCAAGGCAACGGTTTGAGCACGCTGGAGGTGAAATGAACACGCTGTATTCCTTCCGCCGCTGCCCGTACGCGATGCGGGCACGGATGGCCCTGCGTTATTCGGGCGTGCCGGTGGAGATCGTCGAAGTCAGCCTCAAGGCCAAACCGGCCCAGATGCTGGCGATCTCGCCCAAGGGCACGGTGCCGGTGCTGGATGCGGGTGGTCAGGTGATCGACGAAAGCCTGGAGATCATGCACTGGGCGCTGGCGCAGAACGATCCGGATAACTGGTTGCTGGGTGGCGATTCAAGGATCGCCGAGTTGATCGAGGCCAACGATCAAGTGTTCAAGGTGCACTTGAATCGCTACAAGTACGCCGAGCGTTATCCGGAACAGCCGATGGAGGTTTATCGGGCGGAAGGTGCGTTGTTCTTGCAGCGGCTCGATGAGCTGCTCGAGGGTCGCGATTACTTGTTGACCGCGCATCCAAGCCTGGCCGACATCGCGCTGTTGCCGTTCGTTCGCCAGTTCGCCCATGTTGATCGTGACTGGTTTGCGCAGACGCCTTACGTGCGGTTGCAGGCCTGGTTGCAGCGGTTTCTGGAATCGGAGCTGTTCACCGGCATCATGAAAAAGTAGGCGCGTTACGCCAGCACTTCACACATGCCGATGGCCGAGCAATCCACTTCGAACGGGCCAAGAAAACCGCTGGCGGTTTTCGCCGGCGGATTGCCGGCCAGCAGCCCCAGCGCATTGGCCCGTTCGATGTTGTGCGCGATGTTGTGGTTGGCCTCTATGGCCCGGGCCAGCCCGCCGACCGAGCCTTGGCCGAATCCCAACAGGGAAGCGCCGTTGGTCATGAACGCCAGTCCGGCAATGACCCAGAGTCTGTAGCCTTTCATGCTCCGCCGACTCCCGCGAGTTCAGCTGAACCGACCGCTGCGTTTTGTGAGCGAAGTTCGAACTGGATGCCGGGATGTGCAACGTCGATCGGTGCTTCGAAGCTGTGTTGCGACTGCGACGCCAGACTGACAAACAGCACCATGACCAGGTACAGACCGATGGCCACGTAGGCGCCGCGTTTGGCGGAAGTGATGATTGAAGTGGCCATGATGTGTGCTCCGTGGACAATGTTTCGAGGTCCACAGAATCGATCAAAAAAGCCGGGGTATCCACTCAGGGTTTTCCATAGTAACCATCAGCTTCGTTGATTATTTAGCCGATCTATCTCGTCGTTTAAAAATAGCTATCGTCGGTCGTTGCGCAGGCAAAAAACTGCCCAAGGCTGCGATCTTTTGATTTTGCTTTTTGAGAAACAAGATCAAAGGATCGCAGCCTTGGGCAGTTCCAGAGCGTAACGGAAATTTCAGTGTTGAGCTTTGTGATCCAGCGCGGCGTAGAAGTTGGCGCTTTGTTGCAGGTATTTCTGGGTGTAGCTCTGGGTGTGGGATTTTTTGTCGCTGATTTCAACGTTGGCACTGGCTGGCAGAGCCACGGTGGCGGAGATGGCGGAAGCGGCAATTACGGAGAAGAGATTGAAGTTCATGGCGGTGCCCTCGTGTTCAGTTGGCTTGCTTGCCCGGTTGGGCCGTGGAGCAAACTTAACGCTCGAGGGTTGATCGCTTGAAATGCTTTGCAACATTACCTGTTATCAGCAGGATTAATACATAGCTTCAGGCCCCGTAGAACGGGGCCTGCGGCTTATTGACGCATGAGGAACTTGATATCGCTCGGGGCGTCCATCGGCAGTTTTTGTACGGTTTTGCCCAGCAGACCGGTCTTGCTGTCGCGCTCGACCACGACAATCTGGTTGCTCTTCTGGTTGGCGATCAGCAGGAATTTGCCGCTTGGGTCGAGGCTGAACTCACGGGGGTGATCGCCTTCCACCGAACGTCGTTGCAGTTCCTTGAGCTGGCCGCTGGCCGGATCAATAGCGAATACCAGCAGCTGATTGGCGGTGCCACGGTTGCTGACGTAGAGGAATTTGCCGTCAGCGGATGCGTGCAACGCGGCGGCAGCCTTGTCCGAGGTGGGTTGGCCGGCCGCCAGATCGACCAGTTGCGTCTGGGTCAGCACGCCGTCGTGGTAATCGAACACCGCAACCTGGGCGCTCATTTCCATGGTCAGCCAGGCGTGTTTGCCGTCGGCGCTGAACAACAGATGACGCGGGCCGCTGCCGGCGGGCAAAGGCACAGAAGCGGTCATCGCCGGCGTCAATGGCAAGTCCGGATTGGCCTTGGGATCGAACAGGTAGACAAAGACCTTGTCCGCGCCCAGATCGTTGGAGAACACATAACGACCGTCCGGCGAGGAAACTGTCGAGTGCACGTGGTTCGAGGCCTGACGATCGAGATTGATCCGGCTCGCCGGGTGCGCGCTCATCTGCACCACCGGTTTGAGCTTGCCGTCGCTGCCCACCGGCAATACCGCAAGGGTGCCGCCCGGATCTTCCATCACCGAATAGTTGCTGACGAACAGATGGCTGGCGTCGCCGCTGAGGCTGGAATGGGTCGGCTCGTTGCCCAGGCTCTGGACCTGATTGATCAGGGTCAGTGCGTGGGTCTTCGGATCGATGGAATAACTGCTGACGCGACCGACCGGGTCTTTCTGGCCAGGACCGTTTTCGTTGACCACGAACAGCCGGCGCTGATCCTTCGACAGGGTAAGCCACGACGGGTTTTCGCTCTTGATCACTTGCAGTGGTTTGGTGTCGATCTGGCCGGTGGCGCTGTTGAAGTTCATCCGGTAAATGCCTTCGCTGGTATCGGCGGTGTAGGAGCCCACCAAAAACTGGAAGCTCTCGGCCGAGGCGCTGGAAAGGCCCATCGCGCCGACGCTGCCGGCCATCAGCAATGGCCAGAATTTACGCATGTTCATTCGGTTTCTTCCTCGTCGTCGGCGCTGCTCAGTACATCACCGAGGCAGACCAGATGGTGTTCGCCGACGGTTTTGGTGTCGCTGGCAAAACCGACGATCAGCCAGCTCTGCAGGCCCTCGTCAAACGTCGCCGCCGCTACCTGCGCCGGGGTGAACTCCCAATGCTTGGCTTCCCGGCCATCGATGCATTCGATGTGCAGGTTGTCGTCTTCGTCGAGGGCGAATTCGAAAGCGTGCAGGCCGTCGACTTCGACCATACCGCAGTGTTCGAGGGCGTTAAGAAGGGTGTCGGTTACGGCAGTCATGGCAATCATGTCTTTCAGGGGGAAAGGGCAATGATAGCTCAAAGCAGCTGCTGAGCCCTGCCTGTGGGAGCGAGCCTGCTCGCGATAGCGGTGCATCAGTCGACATACATGTCGCCTGACGATCGCGAGCAGGCTCGCTCCCCCCATTGACTGGGTTCGGCGGTTAGAGGGCTTCGCGCGATGGCTTGCCATCCACCAGCCGCTGAATGCGCAGCGGGTTGGCGTTTTTCAGCGGTTCCGGCAACAGGCTGTCGGGATAATTCTGGAAGCACACCGGACGCAGGAAACGATCGATCGCCAGGGTACCCACCGAGGTGCCGCGAGCATCGGAGGTCGCCGGATACGGCCCGCCATGAACCATCGAATCACAGACTTCGACACCGGTCGGATAACCATTGAGCAAGATCCGTCCGACCTTCTGTTCCAGCAACGGCGTCAGCTCCGGGAAGTGCTCGAAATCCGTCTGCTCGCCGATGATGGTCGCCGTCAGTTGCCCGTGCAGGCCCTGCAACGCCGCGCTCAACTGCGCCTTGTCGGCCACTTCGACAATCACCGTGGTCGGGCCGAACACTTCTTCCTGCAGCACTTCATCGCCATCGATCAGCAGGCTGACATCGGCCTTGAACAACTGCGGCTGCGCCTGATTGCCCTGCTGCGGATTGCCCGCCAGATGCTCGATGCCGGCGTGCGCCAAGAGTTTTTCCAGGCCTTTGCCGTAGCTGCCGAGGGTGCCGGCATTGAGCATGGTTTGCGCCGGTTGATCACCGATCAGCGCCGCGACTTGCTCAACGAATGCGGTGAACTGTGGCGAACGGATGCTGATCACCAGACCCGGATTGGTACAGAACTGACCGCAGCCCTGCACCACCGACGCGGTCAGATCGCGGGCAACGGTTTCCGAACGCACGGCCAGGGCCTGGGGCAACACGATCACCGGATTGATGCTCGACATCTCGGCGAACACCGGAATCGGTTGAGGGCGCGCGGCGGCCATGTCACACAGCGCCCGTCCGCCGCGCAGCGAGCCGGTGAAACCCACGGCCAGAATCGCAGGATGCTTGACCAGCCATTCGCCGACGCCACCGCCGTAGATCATGTTGAACACACCGGCCGGCATAGCGGTTTTTTCTGCTGCACGGATCAACGCGTCGGCAACGAGTTCGGCCGTGGCCATATGACCGCTGTGGGCCTTGAACACCACCGGGCAACCGGCCGCCAGCGCCGACGCGGTATCGCCGCCGGCTGTGGAAAATGCCAGCGGAAAATTGCTGGCGCCGAACACCGCCACCGGCCCCAGGCCGATACGGTACTGACGCAGATCCGGACGCGGCAACGGCTGTCGATCCGGCAACGGCAGGTCGATGCGTGCACCGTAGAAATCACCGCGTCGCAGGACTTTGGCGAACAAGCGCATCTGGCCGCTGGTGCGCCCTCTTTCGCCCTGAATCCGCCCGGCCGGCAGCGCGGTTTCGCGGCAGACCACGGCGACGAAATCATCGCCCAGCGCGTCCAGCTCATCGGCGATTGCATCGAGAAACTGCGCGCGGCGTTCGGCGCTGAGGCTGCGATACGTTGGATACGCCGCCGCAGCGGCCTTGGCGGCGGCGTCGACTTCCGCTTCCGTGGCCTGAATGAAATCGTGGGGCAGTGCTTCGCCCGTGGTGGCGTCGACGCTCTGCAGCTTGACGTTACCCGCCGCGCTGCGACGACCGCCGATGTAGTTGTGACCGAGAATCTGAGTCATGGGATCTCCTTAAAGGGTGCCGATGCTGTCCGGTTCAAATGCCGCTGCAACCGGGGCGATGCCGTTGACCAGCGGTGCGCCGAATTCAGCCTGGCTGATTTCGAACACGTCGCCCGGTTGAGTGCGGATGCCATCGGCGAACGACAGGGTCGCGGTGCCGAAAAAGTGAATGTGCACGTCGCCAGGACGCAGGAACTGGCGGTACTTGAAGTGGTGGTATTCGAGGTTCGCCAGGCTGTGGCACATGTTGGCCTCGCCGCTGAGGAATTCGTTCTGCCACAGCACTTCGCCGTCGCGCAGGATGCGACTGGTGCCCGCCAGGTGTTGAGGCAATTCACCCGTGCGAAGTTCCGGGCCGTAGCTGCAACTGCGCAGCTTGGAGTGGGCCAGGTACAGGTAATTCTTGCGTTCCATGACGTGATCGGAGAACTCGTTGCCCACCGCAAAACCGAGGCGATACGGCTTGCCATCGTGGCCGATGATGTAGAGGCCGGCCATCTCCGGTTCCTCGCCGGCGTCTTCGGCAAACGGCGGCAGCGGGAACGGCTGACCGGGACGCACAACGATGCTGCCGTCGCCCTTGTAGAACCATTCCGGCTGCACCCCGGCCTGCCCCGCAGCCGGTTTGCCGCCCTCCACGCCCCACTTGAAGATGCGCATGGTGTCGGTCATCGCCGCTTCGTCGCCGGCCTGCTGGTGCATCTTGTCCCGGGTCGACGCGCTGCCGAGGTGCGTGAGGCCGGTGCCGCTGACCAGCAGGTGCGCCGGGTCCGGGTGATCTAACGGAGGCAGGATGCGCAGTTGGGCCAGCAACTCGGCGTAATCATGGCTGATGCCCAGGCCGAGGGTCTGCACTTGCTGCACGAGCGTGTTGCCGGCCTCGATTGCCGCCAGGGCAAGATCACGAACCGTGCGCGCATCCTGCACTTCACGCACCAGACCGTCCTCGACCACCCCGACACGGCGCTCGCCGTTACTCAATTCGAATTGAACCAGATGCATAAATCCTCTCCTCTATACAAATCCTGAGTTCGGCTCCGTCCCTATGTGGGAGCGGGCTTGCTCGCGAAAGCGGTGTGTCATTCAACTGTGAGGGTGGCTGACCCAGCGCATTCGCGAGCAAGCCCGCTCCCACATAGGTTATGTATGGTTCTGCAGATTCAGGTTCGAGTGGCACCCCGTGCGCTGGCGGCGAATTGGTCAACCGGCAGCACATGCTTGCGCTCCAGCACGCGATAAACGACGCCCGTAAGAACCAGCCCGAACACCATCACCCCGGACAGGAAGTACAGGCCCGAAGCGAGGTTGCCGGTGTATTCCTTCAGCGCGCCGATCACGAACGGGCCGATGTAACCGCCGAGGTTGCCCACCGAGTTGATCAAGGCGATCCCGGCCGCCGCGCTGGCACCGGCAAAGAATCGGCCCGGCAGCGTCCAGAACACTGCCGTGCAGGAAAACAGCGCGAACGCCACCAGACACAACGCCGCCAGTTGCGCCACCGGCAAGGACAGCCAGGCGCTGAGGAACAGGCCCATGGCACCCAGCACATAGAGCACCGCGAGATGGCCGTAACGGTCGTTCAAACGGTCGGAACTGCGCGGAATGATCAGCAGGCCGATGATCCCGAAGATGTACGGCACCGAGGACACGAAACCGGTGACCAGATCACTGCCGCCAAACTGTTTGATCAGGGTCGGCAACCACAGCCCCAGGCCATAGATGCTCAGGGTCACCGGCAGGTAGAACAGCGCCAGCAGCAACACGCGTTTGTCTTTCAGCGCATGCAGCGGATTGCCGTGACGGGTCTGGCCGTATTCCTGCAGGTCCTTTTTCAACTCGCCGGTCAGCCAGTCCTTCTCGGCCTGGTCCATCCATTTCACTTGCTGCGGGCCGTCCGGCAGCCAGCGCAATACCGGCCAGGTCAGCAGGATCGCCGGGGTGCCGATAACGATGAACAACCACTGCCAGCCGTGCAGGCCGAGGATGCCGTCCATGCCCAGCAGGCCGCCGGACACAGGGCCGGTGATCATCATCGCGATGGGTTGGGACAGGATGAACAGCCCGAGAATCTTGCCGCGATGGCGCACCGGGAACCATTGGGTGATGTAGTAAAGAACGCCGGGAAAGAAACCCGCCTCCGCCGCGCCGAGCAGAAAGCGCATCACGTAGAAACTGTGCGGGCCCTGAACGAAGGCCATGCCAATGGTGATCGCGCCCCAAGTGATCATGATCCGCGCAAACCAGCGCCGCGCGCCGAAGCGTTCGAGCATCAGGTTGCTGGGGATTTCAAACAGAAAGTAGCCGATGAAAAACAGCCCGGCGCCAAGGCCGTAGGCGGCATCGCCGATGCCGATGTCGGCGCCCATGTGCAGCTTGGCGAAGCCGACGGCAGAGCGATCCACATAGGCGATCAGGTACAGCAGGATCAGGAAGGGAATCAGTTTCAACGTGATGCGCCGGACAAGCCGCAGTTCCTGGCTCATGAGATCGGTCTCCGATTGTTGTTTTTATGGAACCTCGGGGGACGCCTCTCGCGGAAAACCGCCAGGGCCATCCCTCCGTCGAAATCGACTATATAGTAATACTAATTACGCAACAACACTTCCAAACCGGTGATTTTGCGCTTATGTTTAGCCAAAGCTCGCAAACAATAGTCTTACAATAAGAGAATCGATCATGTCTGATAAGAAACCCACCCTGCGCTCCGCCCAATGGTTTGGCACGGCCGACAAGAACGGCTTCATGTACCGCAGCTGGATGAAGAATCAGGGCATCGCCGACCATCAGTTTCACGGCAAGCCGATCATCGGCATCTGCAACACCTGGTCGGAACTGACCCCGTGCAACGCGCACTTCCGCCAGATCGCGGAACACGTCAAACGCGGGGTGATCGAGGCTGGCGGCTTCCCGGTGGAATTCCCGGTGTTCTCCAATGGCGAATCGAACCTGCGCCCGACCGCCATGCTCACCCGCAACCTGGCGAGCATGGACGTCGAGGAAGCGATTCGCGGCAACCCGATTGACGGCGTGGTGCTGCTGACCGGTTGCGACAAGACCACCCCGGCCCTGCTGATGGGCGCGGCCAGTTGCGACGTGCCGGCGATCGTCGTCACCGGCGGGCCGATGCTCAACGGCAAGCACAAGGGCAAGGACATCGGCTCCGGCACCGTGGTCTGGCAGCTCAGCGAACAGGTCAAGGCCGGCGCCATCACGATTGACGATTTCCTGGCGGCCGAGGGCGGCATGTCCCGCTCGGCCGGCACCTGCAACACCATGGGCACCGCGTCGACCATGGCCTGCATGGCCGAAGCACTGGGCACGTCCCTGCCGCACAACGCGGCGATTCCGGCGGTGGATGCGCGGCGTTACGTGTTGGCGCACATGTCCGGCATGCGCGCGGTGGAGATGGTTCGTGAGGATCTGAAACTGTCGAAGATCCTGACCAAGGAAGCCTTCGAAAACGCGATCCGGGTCAACGCGGCCATTGGTGGTTCGACCAACGCGGTAATCCACCTCAAAGCCATCGCCGGGCGCATCGGCGTCGAGCTGGATCTGGACGACTGGACACGAATGGGCCGCGGCATGCCGACCATCGTCGACCTGCAACCGTCCGGGCGTTTCCTGATGGAGGAGTTCTACTACGCGGGCGGTTTGCCGGCCGTGCTGCGCCGCCTCGGTGAGGCCAATCTGATTCCCAATCCAAATGCATTGACCGTCAACGGCAAATCCATCGGCGAGAACACCAAGGACGCACCGATCTACGGTGAAGACGAAGTGATCCGCACCCTCGACAATCCGATCCGCGCCGACGGCGGCATCTGCGTGTTGCGCGGCAACCTGGCGCCACTGGGCGCGGTGCTCAAGCCGTCAGCCGCCACGCCGGAACTGATGCAACACCGTGGGCGCGCGGTGGTGTTCGAGAATTTCGACATGTACAAGGCGCGGATCAACGACCCGGAACTGGACGTCGATGCGGACTCGATTCTGGTGATGAAGAACTGCGGGCCGAAGGGTTATCCGGGCATGGCCGAAGTCGGCAACATGGGTTTGCCGGCCAAGCTGCTGGCGCAGGGCGTGACCGACATGGTGCGCATCTCCGACGCACGGATGAGCGGCACCGCGTATGGCACCGTTGTCTTGCACGTAGCTCCGGAAGCGGCGGCCGGCGGGCCTTTGGCGGCGGTGAAGGAAGGCGACTGGATCGAGCTGGACTGCGCCAGCGGGCGTTTGCATCTGGACATTCCGGACGCTGAACTGGCGGCGCGCATGGCGGATCTGCAACCGCCGCAGCAATTGTTGGTGGGTGGGTATCGTCAGCTGTATATCGACCATGTGCTGCAGGCGGATCAGGGCTGCGATTTCGACTTCCTCGTTGGTTGCCGAGGGGCTGAAGTCCCGCGCCATTCCCACTAAAACCGCCATCCCCTTGTGGGAGCCAGCCTGCTGGCGATGGCGATCTGTCAGTTGATATTCATATTGACTGATACACCGCTATCGCGAGCAGGCTCGCTCCCACATTGCTATGATGCGCGGCATCTCCATCGCTCAGGATCGCGCCACTCCCCATGGATTACCGCAAACCTTCCGACCGTAAAAGCATGCACTCGCGCATCGTCCAGGAACTGGGCATGCAGATTGTTTCCGGACGCTTTCTGCCCTGCGACAAACTGCCCGCCGAAGCCCTGCTCTGCGAGGAGTACGCGGTCAGCCGGCCGGTGTTGCGCGAAGCCACGCGAGTGCTGGTCGCCAAGGGCCTGGTGTATTCGAAACCCCGCGTCGGCACCGTGGTCAAGCCGCGCCGCGAATGGCACATGCTCGACCCGGACGTGCTGCACTGGTTGATGCAAAGCAGCCCGCAGAACGAGTTCTTCAACGTCCTGACCAGCGTGCGCAGCATCATCGAACCGGCCGCCGCCGCCCTCGCCGCCCAGCATGCGACCGATGCCGACATTGCCGCCATCAACGAAGCCTATCAACGCATGGAGGCCGCGCCGACGCCGGAAGCCTTGTTGCAGCCGGATCTGGATTTCCATAGCCGGATTGCCGATGCGACGCACAACGATTTGCTGGCCAACCTGTGCAACATGCTTGCGGTGGCGATTGCCGAGGCGCTGAAGCACTCCAACCAGCGGCCGAATCTGCATGAATTGGCGTTGCCGCGGCATAAGGCGATTCTGACGGCGATCGAGAATCGTGATGCGTTGGGGGCTCGGCATGCGACGTTGGTGCAGTTGGATGATGCGCGCAGTGCCTTGAGTGTTGTGCTGGGGGCGGATCTTTCTTAAGCCTTGAGACCGCTTGCCCTCACCCTAGCCCTCTCCCAGAGGGAGAGGGAACCGATTGGGGGATACTTGAGAGATACGCCGACTTGAACGATCCGCTTTGAATCCATAATCGACTCGATTTTTCAGGTCGATGTATCACGCGAGACATTGCGGTCAGTCCCCTCTCCCTCCGGGAGAGGGCTAGGGTGAGGGGCTTTTGATCTTGCCCCATAAAAAAGCCGCAACCCTTCAAGGTTGCGGCTTTTTCATTTCAGCCAAACGGATCAGTGAGCAAACAACGAATTGCCCTTCTGCCCTGCCAGTTTCTCCGGCTTGATCAGGAACTTCGCTAACGCCGGCAGCAGCCACAGCGCACCGAACATGTTCCACAGCAGCATGAAGGTCAGCATGAGGCCCATGTCGGCCTGGAACTTGATCGCCGAGAAGATCCAGGTGCACACACCAATGGCCAGGCACAGGCCGGTGAACAGCACCGCCTTACCGGTGGATTTCAGGGTCTGGTAATAGGCTTCCTGCAACGGCAAACCGGCACGCAGGAAACTTTCCAGACGGCTGTAGATGTAGATGCCGTAGTCCACGCCGATCCCCACGCCCAGCGCCACCACCGGCAACGTCGCCACCTTCACGCCGATACCCATGAACGCCATCAGCGCGTTGCCCAGCACCGAGGTCAGCACCAGCGGCAGCACGATGCACAGGGTCGCCGCCCACGAGCGGAAGGTGATCATGCACATGACCGCCACGCAGATGTACACCAGGATCAGGATGGTCAGCTCGGACTTCTTGATCACCTCGTTGGTGGCCGCTTCGATGCCGGCGTTACCGGCGGCGAGGATGAATTCCAGGCCTTCCTTGTTGTTTTCCTTGGCGAAGTCCTGCACCGCATGCACCGCGCGATCCAGGGTTTCAGCCTTGTGGTCGTTCAGGAACACCAACACCGGCGCCAGCGAGCAGCTGTTGTTGTACAGGCCGTCGGCCCGGGCGATGGAGTTGTTCAGCACGTCCGGGTTGCGCGACAGGGTTTCCCATTTCAGGTTGCCCTCGTTCATGCCCTTGATCATCTGCTTGGACACGGTCACCAGCGAGATCGCCGACTGCACGCCCTCGGTGTTCTGCATCTTCCACATCAGCTCGTCGATCGGCGCCATGGCTTCATAACGCGAGCAGCCTTCGGACTTGGTCTTGACCATCACCACCAGCACATCGGAGCTGGTCGAGTAGTTATTGATGATGAAGTTGTTGTCCTTGTTGTAGCGTGAGTCCGGACGCAGTTCCGGCGCGCCCTGGTCGAGGTCGCCGATCTTCAGGTTCTGGCTGTACCAGAGGCCGCCACCGAAGGCGACCAGCGCCAAAGCGATGGAAATCGGCGCGACTTTCGGGTTGGCGAAGTTCGACAGCAGGCGCCAGAACGGATGTTCGCGGTGCGCGTCCTTCTTGCTCTTGGCAATGGCGCGCTTGCTGATGCCGACATAGGAAATCGCCACCGGCAACAGGATCAGGTTGGTGAACACAATCACCGCCACGCCGATGGAAGCGCCGATAGCCAGCTCGCGGATCACCCCGATGTCGATGATCAGCAGTGTGATGAAGCCGACGGCGTCCGCCAGAATCGCGATCATCCCCGGCAGGAACAACTGACGGAATGTCCGCCGTGCGGCCGTCAACGCGTTGTCCGCCTCACCGGATTGCAGGGCGATACCGTTGATTTTCTGCACGCCGTGGGAAATGCCGATGGCGAAGATCAGGAACGGCACCAGCATCGAATACGGATCGAGGCCGAACCCGAAGAAGTGCATTAACCCCAATTGCCAGACCACCGCCACCAGCGTGGTGCTCAACACCGCCACGGTGCTGCGCAGGCAGTTGGTGAACCACAGCAGCAGGATCAGAGTGATGACGAAAGCGATGCCGAAGAACATCACCACCATCACCAGGCCGTCGATCAGGTCGCCGACCTTCTTGGCGAAACCGACAATGTGGATCTTGACGTTGGGGTTCTGCGCTTCGAACTTGTTGCGGATCTTGTCTTCGAGCTCATGGGAGAACTGGCGATAGTCCAGCGCCAGCAGCTTGCCCTGGTCCTGCGGGTCCGGGTAGGACTCCAACAGCGGGATGTCGACGATGCTCGACTTGAAGTCGTTGGCCACCAGACGCCCGACCTGACCGGACTTGAGCACGTTGTTGCGCAACAGATCGAGGCTGTCCTGGGAGCCGTTGTAGCTCTGCGGGATCACTTCGCCGCCGGCAAAACCTTCCTCGGTCACTTCGGTCCAGCGCACGCTCGGGCTCCACAGCGACTTGAGGCCGGAACGGTCGACGCCGGAGATGTAGAACACCTCGTCGTTGATCTGACGCAGGGTCTCCATGTACTCCTTGGAAAAGATGTCGCCATCCTTCGCTTCCACCGAAATGCGCACGGTGTTGCCCAGGTTCGCCAGATCGTTGCGGTGCTCCATCATCTTTTCAATGAACGGATGCTTGAGCGGGATCATCTTTTCGAAACTGGTGGACGGGCGGATCAGCGTGGCCTGCCAGAACAGGAAAATGCTGACCAGCAGGCAGATCACGATCACTGCCGGGCGGTTGTTGAAGATCAGGCGCTCGAGAAACGTCGCCTTGTCCTGATGATGAGTGCTCAAGGAAGTCATAGCCCCGCCTTCTTATTATTGATTCGGCTCATTTGCCCAGCTCGGCGCCGTTCGGCGAAGTGACCCGGACGCCACCCTGCCCGCTCAGGATCAGATTGCCGTTGCCGGCGGCGGTGACCGACGACAGCGAGATGCGATCCGGACGGTTGAACACGCTGAAGGTTTCGCCGTTGTCACTGCTGCTGACCACCGAGCCGCCGTTGCCGACGATGACGATGGAGCCATCCTCGAGCAGCGTGCCGCCGGACAGGCCGAACTCCAGCGAACCGCGCGCGGCTTTCAGCTCGACCTGCTCCCACGTGCTGCCGAAATCGGTGGAGCGGTAAAGATTGCCGCGCAGACCGTAAGCCAGCAGGGTTTGCGGTTGCGCCGTGCCGATCACGCCGAACAGCGAGCCTTCGTACGGGCCTTCGAGTTTTTCCCAGGTCTGGCCCCAGTCGGCGGAGCGGAACATGCTGCCCGACTCGCCAACGATGAACAGACCGGCGTCTTTTACCGCGCCGATGGCGTTTAGGTGGAACTGGTCTTCGTTGTCGAGGCGATCACTGACGTCTTCCCAGTGCTTGCCGCCATCGGTGGTTTCCAGCAGCGCGCCGTAGGCACCCACCGCCAGGCCGCTGTTGACGTCCTTGAACCAGACGTCGAGCAGCGGCGATTCGCGCTTGAGGTCTTCGAACTGTTTGGTCCAGGTCAGGCCGCCGTCTTCGCTGGCGAGGATCTGCGCGTCGTGGCCGACGGCCCAGCCGTGCTTGTCATCGACGAAATACACGGCGGTCAGCAACTGGCGGCTCGGCACCTTGGCCTGGGTCCAGGTCTTGCCCTGGTCGTCGGAATAGAGAATGTGCCCACGATCCCCGACCGCCACCAGGCGGGTTCCGGCGTGAACGACATCGAGCATCAGGCTTTTCGAGGCCTTGGCCGATTCGGTGGAATAGACCACGTCGGCTGGCGCTTCGGCGGCGAGAACCGGCGCCGACAATGTGGCAAAGCCCAGCAGAGAGAGTGCTGTGGCCAGCAACGCGGTGTTGCGTAACGCCGGCGGGCGGCAACGACTCATAGACCTTCCCCTGTTTATTATTGTTGGTCATGGACCTTAAGGGCGCCGCAAGGGTGCTCACGGTGACTGCCTGGTCACAAGCATAGTCCTGAAACCCGCTGTCCAGAGCCCCTTCGGAAGCTGGCTCATCCTATCGGGCATTCGAAACGTCTGACAATCGGCGCAACGTTATCTTTTGTTAACCGAAAGGGACTTCAGCGGCGGCTGAATGCGCGGGCATTCGTCCGACTGATGGCGGGGATTCTTGCGATGGGGGCTTGCACGATCGGTATTATGGTATACCATCAGACGCACAGACACTCTTTATCCCCTACGGAGCAGCTCATGAGTTTCGAAATTCGCAAGATCGTCAGCTATGTCGAAGAGACCTTCATTGAAGGCGGCAAGGCGTCCGACACCCCGGTGACCATGGTCGGCCTGGCCGTCGTGATGAAGAACCCGTGGGTCGGCAATGGGTTTGTCGAAGACCTCAAGCCGCAGATCCGCGCCAATTGTTCGGATCTCGGCGCGATGATGGTCGAGCGTCTGGTGGGGATCATCGGCGGCGCCGAGAAGATCGAGGCTTACGGCAAAGCCGCGGTGGTCGGTGCCGATGGCGAAATCGAACACGCGTCGGCGGTGATCCACACCCTGCGCTTCGGCAATCATTACCGTGAAGCGGTCAAGGCCAAGAGCTACCTGAGCTTCACCAACAAGCGCGGCGGTCCGGGCACTTCGATTCAGATTCCGATGATGCACAAGGATGACGAAGGCCTGCGCTCGCACTACATCACCCTGGAAATGCAGATCGAAGACGCCCCGCGCGCCGACGAAATCGTCGTGGTGCTCGGTTGCGCCGACGGTGGTCGCCTGCACCCGCGCATCGGCAACCGCTACATCGATCTGGAAGAACTGGCCGCCGAAAAAGCCCAGTAACCACAATAAAAAAGGCATTGCAGGAGCGCTCCATGATTCGGCTCACCGCTGAACTCACCCCGGCCGGCACCAGTTATCTGGCGACAGGCGTTGGCCAACCCGTGGTGTTGATCCACGGCGTAGGCCTGAACAAAGAAATGTGGGGCGGCCAGATCGTTGGCCTGGCCACGCAATACCGGGTGATCGCCTACGACATGCTCGGCCATGGCGCCAGCCCGCGACCGGCCAGCGGTACCGCCCTGCTCGGTTACGCTGATCAGTTGCTGGAGCTGCTTGACCACCTGCAATTGCCCGAGGCGTCGGTGATCGGTTTTTCCATGGGCGGTCTGGTGGCGCGGGCGTTTGCCCTGCATTACCCGGAACGCCTGAAAAGCCTGGTAGTGCTCAACAGCGTGTTCAACCGCAGCGAAGAGCAGCGCGCCGGGGTTATCGCCCGTACCGCGCAGGCTGCCGAACACGGGCCGGACGCGAATGCCGAAGCGGCGCTGTCGCGCTGGTTCAGCCGTGAATACCAGGCGGCCAACCCGGCGCAGATCGCTGCGATCCGCCAGACCCTGGCTGGTAATGATCCGCAAGGCTACCTGACCACCTACGAACTGTTCGCTACCCAGGACATGTACCGCGCCGACGACCTGGGCAGGATCCAGGCGCCGACGCTGATCGCCACCGGCGAGCTGGACCCCGGATCGACCCCGGAAATGGCCGAGCAACTGGCCGCGCGCATTCCCGGCGCGAAGGTTGCCGTGCTGCCCGAGCAACGGCATATGATGCCGGTAGAGTCGCCACGGCTGGTAAACCAGACGCTGCTGGAATTTCTCGACACCGCATACGCCCGACAAAACCATATAAAGGGGATCGTTGCATGACGCTCGCACGCTTCCAGATGTGCATCGGCGGAGAATGGGTCGACGCCCTCTCCGGCAAGACTTTCGAAAGCCTCAACCCGGCGCTGGCCGAACCCTGGGCCGAATTGCCCGACGCAGATGAGGCCGACGTCGAACGCGCCGTGCAAGCCGCACAGACCGCCTTCGACAGCCCGGCATGGCGTGGTTTGACCGCCACCGCGCGCGGCAAACTGCTACGTCGTCTCGGTGACCTGATCGCTGAAAACAAGGAACAACTGGCGCAGCTGGAAAGCCGCGACAACGGCAAACTGATCCGCGAAACCCGCGGTCAGGTCGGTTATCTGCCGGAGTTCTTCCACTACACCGCCGGCCTCGCCGACAAGCTCGAAGGCGGCACCCTGCCGCTGGATAAGCCCGATCTGTTCGCCTACACCGTGCACGAAGCCATGGGCGTGGTCGCCGCGATCATTCCCTGGAACAGCCCGCTGTATCTGACCGCGATCAAACTGGCGCCGGCCCTCGCCGCCGGCAACACCATCGTGATCAAGCCGTCCGAACACGCTTCGGCCACCATTCTGGAGCTGGCGCGTCTGGCCCTCGAAGCCGGAATTCCACCGGGGGTGGTCAACGTTGTAACAGGCTACGGCCCGCGCACTGGCGCCGCCCTCACCCGTCATCCGCTGATCCGCAAGATCGCCTTCACCGGTGGCGCGGCCACGGCCCGGCATGTGGTGCGCAGCAGCGCCGAGAACTTTGCCAAGCTGTCGCTGGAACTGGGCGGCAAGTCGCCGAACATCATCTTTGCCGACGCTGATCTCGACAGCGCGATCAACGGTGCTATTGCCGGGATTTATGCGGCATCCGGGCAGAGTTGCGTATCCGGCTCGCGACTGCTGGTGCAGGATGAAATCTACGACGAATTCGTCAGCCGGTTGGTGGAGCGCGCCCAGCGCATCCGCATCGGCAATCCGCAAGACGACAACAGCGAAATGGGCCCGATGGCTACCGCGCAGCAACTGGCGGTGGTGGAGGGTCTGGTGGCTGATGCCATTGCCGAAGGTGCACGCCTGCGTCTGGGTGGCAAGCGTCCGAGTGGCGTGGGTGACGGCTGGTTCTACGAACCGACGCTGTTCGAATGCGATCGCAACTCGATGAAGATCATGCAGGAAGAAGTCTTTGGTCCGGTGGCCTCGGTGATCCGTTTCAAGGACGAAGCCGAAGCGCTGGCGATCGCCAACGACTCGCAGTTCGGCCTCGCCGCCGGTATCTGGACCCGTGATCTGGGCCGCGCCCATCGTCTGGCCCGGGACGTGCGCTCGGGGATTATCTGGGTCAACACTTACCGCGCGGTGTCGGCGATGGCACCGATCGGCGGCTTCAAGAACAGTGGCTATGGACGCGAAAGCGGCATCGATTCGGTGCTGGCCTACACCGAACTGAAAACGGTGTGGATCAACCTCTCCCAGGCGCCGATGCCTGATCCGTTTGTGATGCGTTAGGAGTCCTGCGACATGATCGAACCCGGCATTTACAAAGACGTCATGAGCTCGTTTCCGTCCGGGGTCACGGTGGTCACCACCCTCGACCCGGACGGCGGCATCGTCGGCATCACCGCCAGCGCCTTCAGTGCGCTGTCGATTGATCCGGCGCTGGTGCTGTTCTGCCCCAACTACGCCTCCGACACCTACCCGGTACTGCGCGACAGCAAGAAGTTCGCGATTCATTTGCTGTCCGCCGACCAGACCGCCGAGGCCTATGCCTTCGCCGGCAAAGGCAAGGACAAGGCCAACGGCATCGAGTGGCATTTGAGCGAGCTCGGTAACCCGATCCTCGCCAAGGCCACGGCGATCATCGAGTGCGAGTTGTGGCGCGAATACGACGGCGGCGACCACGCGATCATCGTTGGCGCAGTGAAGAACCTGATCCTGCCGGAGCAGCCGGTGACGCCGATGATTTATCACAAGGGCAAGCTCGGCGCGTTGCCGACCTTGGCCTGACAGATTCACACAAATCCCACTGTGGGAGCGGGCTTGCTCGCGAAGGCGTCGTGTCAGCCGACATCTAAGTTGAATGAGCTACCGCATTCGCGAGCAAGCCCGCTCCCACAAGGGATTGTGGTGACTGGAGGATTTATGAGTAACGAGAAGTATGAAAAGGGCCTGAAGATCCGCACCCAGGTGCTGGGCGAAGCCTATGTGCAGCGCTCGATCGAGAATGCCGACGACTTCACCCGCCCGCTGCAGGAAATGGTCACTGAATACTGCTGGGGCCACGTCTGGGGACGTGAAGGCCTGTCGCTCAAGGAGCGCAGCATGATCAACCTGGCGATGATCTCTGCGCTCAACCGTCCGCACGAACTGAAACTGCATGTGCGCGGCGCCTTGCGTAACGGCCTGAGTCGTGAGCAAATACGCGAAATTCTGCTTCAGGTCGGTATTTATTGCGGCGTCCCGGCAGCCGTGGACAGTTTCCGGCTCGCCCGTGAAGCCTTCGCCGAAGCCGACGCCGAGGCCTCCAGTTAACCCCTCGGCTGTTTTGATGCCCGTCTGGCATGGACAGCCACCTTAAAGAGCGGACCCCATGAAACGCCTGCCACTCGACGACAGCTTCAAGGTCAATCGCAACCCCGTCACCCTGCGCGAAATCGTGCTGGATAAACTGCGAAGCGCCATCATGAACTTCCAGCTGCTGCCGGGCGATCGCCTGGTGGAGCGCGATCTGTGCGATCGCCTGGGCGTGAGCCGTACGTCGGTGCGTGAAGCCTTGCGTCACCTGGAATCCGAAGGCCTGGTGGAATTCGCCGACGCCAAGGGTCCGCGCGTGGCGATCATCACCCTCGCCGATGCCGTCGACATCTATGAACTGCGCTGCGTACTCGAAGGCCTGATCGTCCAGCTGTTCACCCTGCGCGCCAAGGCCAAGGACATCAAGGCCCTGGAAAAAGCCCTCGACGAGAACCGCAAGGCACTCAAGGACGGCGAGTTGCAACAGGTGATCGACTCGGTGCAGGGTTTCTACGACGTGTTGCTGGAAGGCTCAGGCAACCATGTCGCAGCCACTCAGTTGCGTCAGTTGCAGGCGCGTATCAGCTACTTGCGCGCAACGTCGGTGTCCCAGGAAAACCGTCGCGGCGCCAGCAATCACGAGATGGAAAAAATGGTCGAGGCGATCAAGAGCGGCGATCCGCTGGCGGCGCATCAGGCGTGCGTCGATCACGTTCGCGCCGCGGCTGCCGTGGCCCTCGATTACCTCAAGCGCAAGCAGGAAGAGACCGGCACCGATCTCAAGAGCACTCCGCCGATCACCCTGCCCATCGCGCTGAAAGAACCGCGCATAGGTCACTGACATGTTCAGCCCGAGCTTTTGCCCGAAATGCGGTGGCGCTGACCTCGGTCAGCAGGTGCCGCCGGGCGATACGCACGAGCGCCTGATGTGCCGCGGCTGCGGCTACATCCACTATGTGAACCCGAAAATCATCGCCGGCTGCATCATCGAACAGGACGGCAAATACCTCTTGTGCCAACGGGCGATTCCCCCGCGTCCCGGCACCTGGACCCTGCCCGCCGGTTTCATGGAAAGCGGCGAAACCACCGAGCAGGCCGCCCTGCGCGAAGTCTGGGAAGAAAGCGGCGTACGCGCGGAAATCGTCTCGCCGTACTCGATCTTCAGCGTGCCGAAGATCAGCGAGGTCTACATCATCTTCCGCGCCCTAGCGCTGGAGATCACCGGCGAGTACGGCCCGGAAACCCTCGCCTGCAAATTCTTCGCCCCCGAAGACATCCCGTGGGACCAGATCTACTACCCGGCGATCCGGCAGATCCTCGAACGCTACATCGAGGAACGCCAGGCCGGGGTGTATGGCATGTACATGGGCAATGACGACAGCGGCAAGATTCATTTCATGCGTTGATCGCCCTGCCCGCGCTGCTTACGGCGCCATCCCTTCCACAATGATGATCTCCGCCCTCGCCCACTCCTCGCGATAGCTCTTCGCTTCCTGATACGCCGCCGAGCGGTAGCACGCCACCGCCTGCTCGTAGCTGTCGAACTCAATAACCACGCTGCGCTGTGGCGTCATCCGCCCTTCCATCGCTTCGCTGCGCCCGCCTCTGGCTAAAAACTTCGCGCCGAACTCGGCGAACGCTTTCGGCGCGCGCTGGGTGTATTGGCTGTAGTGATCGGGATCGGTGATGTCCACGTGTGCAATCCAGTACGCCTTCATAGTGACCTCTTGGTTGATTTTGTATTATGGTATACCACGAATTTCATTTACATCGAGAATCCAGCATGGCCTTCAACAGCATCGAAGAAATCATCGAAGATTATCGCCTCGGCAAAATGGTGTTGCTGGTCGATGACGAGGATCGGGAAAACGAAGGCGACCTGCTGCTGGCCGCCGACCGTTGCACGCCCGAGGCGATCAGTTTCATGGCCCGCGAGGCTCGGGGGCTGATCTGTCTGACGCTGACTGACGATCATTGCCAGCGTCTGGGACTGGAGCAAATGGTGCCGAGCAATGGCAGCGTGTTCAGTACCGCGTTCACGGTTTCCATCGAAGCGGCGGTCGGCGTGACTACCGGCATTTCTGCTGCCGACCGCGCTTGTACGGTGGCCGCTGCGGTGGCGCCGAACGCACGCGCAGAAGACCTGGTGCAGCCCGGCCATATCTTTCCGCTGCGCGCCAAGGAAGGTGGCGTGTTGACCCGCGCCGGCCACACCGAAGCCGGTTGTGATCTGGCGCGGCTGGCGGGGTTCACGCCGGCCTCGGTGATCGTCGAGGTGATGAACGACGACGGCACCATGGCCCGTCGTCCGGATCTGGAAGTCTTTGCGCACAAGCACGGAATCAAGATCGGCACCATCGCCGACCTGATCCACTATCGCCTGAGCACCGAACACACCATCGAACGCATCGGCGAGCGGGAACTGCCGACGGTGCATGGCACGTTTCGCCTGATCACCTTCGAAGATCGCATCGAAGGCGGCGTGCACATGGCGATGGTCATGGGCGAGTTGCGCCGTGAGGAACCGACGCTGGTGCGCGTGCATGTGATTGATCCGCTGCGCGATCTGGTGGGTGCCGAGTACAGCGGGCCGTCGAACTGGACGTTGTGGGCGGCGTTGCAACGGGTCGCGGCCGAAGGGCATGGCGTGGTCGTAGTGCTGGCCAATCATGAGTCTTCCCAGGCGCTGCTGCAGCGCATTCCGCAACTGACTCAGCCGCCTCGGCAGTTCAGTCGCTCGCAATCGCGGATCTATTCGGAGGTCGGCACCGGGGCGCAGATTCTGCAGAACCTGGGCGTCGGCAAGCTGCGCCACTTGGGTCCGCCGCTGAAATATGCCGGTTTGACCGGCTACGATCTTGAGGTGGTCGAGAGCATTCCGTTCACCGAGTAAAGCAGCCCTCACTGTAGAGACCGGTACATCCTTTACACATTAGACCGGGGACATCGTTTACACCTTTTACAGGCTTGATAC
>NZ_JBJYZK010000010.1:0-253695 GCF_048654275.1 Candidatus Pseudomonas auctus
AACCACTTGCGCTTCCGATCTCTCGTTAGCGGGAGGCGAATTCTACAGCGTTACACGCTGCTGTCAACACCTCTTTTCCTCCGCTTTCGACCGAGAGGATCGAACCGTTGAAAGCACCCAACAAACCGGCATTTCCAACTCCTTCCAGGCCTCGATAAACTGAAGCGACCCACTCTCAAACCTACTTAACTCATTGAATCTCAAGGAGTTTTCCGTTTCGACTGCGCCGGAAGTGGGGCGAATTATAGAGACTCAGAATCTGCCGTCAACCATTAATTTGAGTTTTCTATCAAGAGAAGGAAAAAGACCGCTTCTTTATAGACGGGGGCTTGGCGAGTGCGCAATATATTGCCCAATACAACAGCTACTCTTCGGATGATGCCACGCAATGAACGATCAACCTCGCAGCCTTGCCTCAACTCTGTTCCCGGTTGGCCTGCTATTAATAGCCATGGCATCAATCCAGTCCGGCGCTTCGCTGGCCAAAAGCATGTTCCCTATCGTTGGAGCCCAAGGTACTACTACCCTACGCCTGATCTTCGCCAGCGTGATCATGCTGTTATTGCTCAAACCCTGGAGAGCGAAGCTGACAGCCAAATCACTGCGCACAGTGATTATCTACGGGATGGCACTAGGCGGCATGAACTTCCTTTTCTATATGTCGTTGCGCACCGTTCCGCTCGGCATCGCAGTCGCGCTGGAGTTCACGGGTCCGCTGGCAGTCGCTATCTATGCCTCGCGTCGCGCGATCGACTTTCTCTGGATTGCCCTGGCTGCCATCGGCTTGTTGCTGTTGATACCGACCGGCGCCACGGCAACGGGTATCGATCTGGTCGGTGCAGGTTATGCGCTGGGAGCCGGCGCGTGCTGGGCGTTGTATATCCTGTTTGGCCAGAAGGCCGGCGCAGATAACGGCGTGACCACTGCGGCACTTGGTGTGATGATCGCAGCCCTGTTCGTCGC
The DNA here is from genome assembly GCF_048654275.1 of Candidatus Pseudomonas auctus. Taxonomy (NCBI): domain Bacteria; kingdom Pseudomonadati; phylum Pseudomonadota; class Gammaproteobacteria; order Pseudomonadales; family Pseudomonadaceae; genus Pseudomonas; species Candidatus Pseudomonas auctus. The sequence continues at coordinate 964 of NZ_JBJYZK010000010.1, forward strand.
CCCCATAGGCATCGTCCACGCCGGCAGCGCACTGCTGACACCCGCATTGATCCCCATCGCTATCGGGGTCGCGATCCTTTCCACAGCTCTCCCCTACACACTGGAAATGGTCGCCCTCACCCGCATGCCCGCCCGCACCTTTGGCACGCTTATGAGCATCGAACCGGCCTTCGGCGCACTCTCGGGTCTGCTTTTCCTTCAGGAATACCTCTCTTTGTCACAATGGATGGCGATCCTGTGCATTATTCTGGCCTCCGTAGGAGCAACCATGACGATGGGTAGCACCTCTAAACCCGCCATCGCGGCAGATTGAAAGAGGATTTTACGAAGGTCTGGCAATTGGCGTTCATTTAGGCCATGTTTAGCCTCGCAACCCAATGCCAGACATGGATTTTTTCGGATAGGGATATCGGAACGCTTCAAGCGAGAGCGCATACAGGCAGACCCGAGCGTCAGACTCGAGGCGGCCATAAGGACGGTAATGAAACGAATTTTGATACTGATCGCCATACTCGCCGTTGCGGGCTGCGCGGCGACGTCGAAGACCCACGTAAAACACGGCAAGAAAGGGCTGCACATCAACTGTTCGGGGTTGTCCTCCTCTTGGGACAAGTGCTACGCCAGCGCCGCGAACTCTTGCGCGCCGAAGGGCTACAAGGTCATTGCAAAATCTGGCGACACCGTGGAGGAGCCAGGTGATTATCCCTTTGGCCTCAACCCCGCCGGCTATACCAGCCGCAGCATGATCGTCATCTGCAAATAAATCATCGCCCCTACTGCGTTCGCGAAGCGGCGAGCTGGATCCCGATCTCTTCACGACAGGAATCCAGCACCCGCTGCTGAATCCTGGGCGACGCCAGCATACGCGCCACCACCAGTGCCCCGACGCATTGCGACAGAATTGCCCAGGCCAGGCTGTCACTTTCCAGAATTTGCGCCCAACTCTCCTGAAGCTTGCAAATCCACAGCTCAGCCTGTTCCCGCACAACGACGTCCGACCGCGCAATCTCGGCGCCCAGAGCCGGTAATGCACAGCCCAGTTCAGGCTGCTCGACATGAGCCATTTTCAGATACAGCTTCAGGCACCGCTCCAGCCGTTCGCGATCCTGCGCACCCTGCCCGCCCAACCGCTCCAGACTCTGGCATAACTCGCGCTCGACGATAGCCGCGAACAGAGCATCCTTGGACGAGAAGTGGCTGTAAAACGCCGCCCCACTCAGGCCGATCGCCTTCATCAGACCATCGACGCCCATTGATGAAAACCCATTTTTTTTCGCAGACAACGAGCTGCTTTGCAGGAGCTTTTCTTTGGTTTCCAGCTTATGACCGGCGGAATACCGCATGTTCTGTCCTCACATTGAGTGCCTTGACGCTGAGCAAATCCTAGCATAACGTTCGTTCACTTAACGATCGTTTACTAAAGGGATCCACCCATGAATAACAAGAAGGTCGTGTTGGTTGTCGGCGCAGGTGACGCCACGGGCGGCGCCATTGCTAGGCGGTTTGCCAAAGAAGGTTTCATCGCTTGCGTCACGCGGCGCAGCGCCGACAAATTACAGCCCTTGGTGGAAGCCATTCAGATGGACGGCGGTGAAGCCCACGGTTTTGCCTGCGATGCGCGCAAGGAAGAAGACGTAATTGCGCTGATTGAAGATATCGAAACCCGCCTCGGACCGATTGAAGCATTCGTTTTCAACATCGGCGCCAACGTGCCCTGCAGCATTCTTGAAGAAACCGCTCGCAAGTATTTCAAGATCTGGGAGATGGCCTGTTTTTCCGGGTTTCTCAATGCCCGGGAAGTCGCCAAACGGATGGTGACCCGCCGTCGCGGCACGATCCTGTTTACGGGTGCCACCGCTGGTCTGCGGGGCGCCTCGGGTTTTGCCGCATTCGCGGGAGCCAAGCACGGTATCCGGGCTCTGGCACAAAGCATGGCCAGAGAGCTCGGCCCGATGAACATTCATGTCGCCCACGTTGTTGTCGACGGTGCCATCGATACCGATTTCATCCGCGACAACTTCCCTGACAAATATGCCACCAAAGATCAGGACGGTATCCTCGACCCCGAACACATTGCCGAGAACTACTGGTATCTGCATAGCCAGCCACGGGACGCCTGGACGTTCGAGCTGGATCTGCGCCCGTGGAACGAACGCTGGTAATCCCACCAAGAACAAAAATAGAGTGCAGCGAACATGAGCAAAACCGTGGAGTTCTATTTTGATCTCGGCAGCCCCGCCACCTACCTGGCGTATACTCAACTGCCGAAAATCTGCGCTGAAACCGGCAGCCAGTTGATCTACATTCCGATATTGCTGGGCGGCGTCTTCAAAGCCACCGGCAACGCGTCGCCGGCAATGATCCCGGCCAAGGGTCGTTACATGTTTCAGGACCTGGACCGCTACGCCAAACGCTACGGCGTGCCCCTGAAATTCAACCCGCATTTCCCGATCAATACCCTGATGTTGATGCGCGCGGTCACCGGCATTCAACTGCGTTATCCGGATCGCTTCCTGGCATTCATCGATTGCCTGTTCAAAGCGCTGTGGGTTGAAGGCCGCGCCCTCGATGAGCCGGCAACAGTTGCCGCCGTGCTGACCGAACATGGCTTCAATCCTGAAGAAGTACTGGCGTTGACCAACGATGAAGCGGTCAAGGCTACGCTCAAGGACAACACCGAAACCGCCGTGAAGCGTGGCGTCTTCGGTGCGCCGAGCATGTTCATCGACAACCAGTTGTTCTTCGGTCAGGACCGGCTCGACTTCGTTGTGGAAGCCCTGCGCTAAATCTCCACAACCACACCAGTCCGCCTGGGTCAACGCGTTTGTCGACTTCATGACCCAGGCGCTGGCCGCAGCGCCCGAGCTTCAACCTGTTAAATAGCGGCAGTACGGGTGTTCAACCAATCCAGCGCCGCGCCATCAAGCAACGGGCTCAGGCGCTCGCGCACTTCGGCGTGATAGGCGTTGAACCACTGCTTCTCTTCCTGCGTCAGCAACGAGGGCTCCAGGCAGCGAGTGTCGATCGGGCACAGGGTCAGGGTTTCGAACTTGAGGAATTCGCCGAACTCACTGCTTCCCGCTTCAACGTTCATCGCCAGGTTCTCGATCCGCACACCCCAGCGGCCCGGACGATAAGTGCCCGGCTCGATGGAGGTGATCATTCCAGGCTGCATAGCGGTTTGTGGCGCCGGCGCCGCCTGATAGGCGATCACCTGCGGACCTTCATGCACGTTGAGGAAGTAGCCCACGCCGTGACCGGTGCCGTGACCGTAGTCCACGTTTTCGGCCCAGATCGGCGCACGGGCAATCGCATCCAGTAACGGCGACAGAATGCCTTTCGGAAAATGCGCGCGGGACAAGGCGATCACGCCCTTCAACACCCGAGTGCAGTCACGTTTCTGCTCTTCACTCGGCGTACCGACCGCCACCATCCGCGTAATGTCGGTGGTACCGCCCAGGTATTGGCCACCGGAATCAATCAGCAGCAAGCCGTCACCCTCGATCACTGCGTGTTCTTCCGGAGTGGCGTGGTAGTGCGGCATCGCACCATTGGCGTTGAACGCAGCGATGGTGTTGAAACTCAGCGACACATAATCCGGGCGACGCTCCCGGGCGGCGGTGAGTTTTTCGTCGATGGTCAGTTCGGTAATGCGCTCACGACCCCAGGCCGAATCCAGCCAGGTGAAAAACTCGCACAGCGCCGCGCCGTCCTGCTCCATCGCCTGACGGATGTGTGCGGCGTCCGCCAGGCTCTTCTGCGACTTGGCCAGTGTGGTCGGGTTCAGGCCTTCGACCAGTTTCACGCCAGTGTCGAGGTTATCCAGCAGACCGCTGGTGACCCGCGCCGGATCCACCAGCAGGCTCGCGCCACTCGGGATCGCCCGCAAGGCGTCAGCGACTTCGCTGTAATCGCGCAGGGCTACGCCGTCTTTTTCCAGCACTGCGCGCAGCTCAGCATCGACCTTGCTCAGTGCCACAAAAAGCGTGGCTTGTTGCTGGCTGATCAGCGCGAAGGAAACGAATACCGGGTTGAACGACACATCGCCGCCGCGCAGGTTGAACAGCCAGGCGATATCGTCGAGGGTGGCAATGAAGTGCCAGTCGGCACCGCGTTCCTGCAAAGTCTCGCGCAGTTTGCCGAGTTTCTCGCCACGGCTGACAGTCGCCTGCGGTGGCAGGTGCTGGTAGATCGGCGCGTTCGGCAGCGCCGGGCGATCACTCCAGACTTCCTTCAACAAGTCGATGTCGGTACGCAGACTGGCGCCCCGGGCTTCGAGCTTGCTGCCCAGCGTACGTGCCGACGCGACGGCCATCACCGCACCATCGACCGCGACCACGCCACCTTCCGGGGTCTGCTCGGCCAGCCAGTCCAGCGGGCTCGGCTGACCCGGTTGCAGTTTCACCAGTTCGATACCGCTGCCCTTGAGTTCCTTTGTGGCCTGTTCCCAGTAACGGCTGTCAGCCCAGACCCCGGCGAAATCGTTGGTGACAATCAACGTGCCGACCGAGCCATGGAAACCCGACAGCCATTGCCGGCCCTGCCAGTAACCCGGCAAGTATTCCGACAGGTGCGGGTCGGCGGACGGCACCAGCAACGCATGGATACCTTCGCGACGCATCAATTCACGGGTGTGCGCGAGGCGCTGGGGAACCGTTCCTTCGGTCAAAGTCTGGGTACTCATCATGTCTCCTGCCAATCACTGCATCGTTATTGTTCGTAGCCGTCAGGTCGGCTGGTTAAAGTCCTGTCGCCCAGAATGCCGGAGCACTGGCACAGGCGGTCTTGATCAGTTCTACAGCCTTGTCGATGTCCTCGGCGGTGGTGAAACGGCCGAGGCTCAGGCGAATGGTACGGCCGGCCAGGTGCGCGTCATGCCCCAATGCCAGCAAAACGTGGGACGGCGCGTTGCTGGCGGAATTGCAGGCCGAAGTCGCGGAAAACGCGATCGAATGGCTCAGCGCCACCGGGTTGAACTCGCCTTCGCTGAAGGTCAGGCTCAAGGTGTGCGGAATACGTTGGGTGCTGCTGCCGTTGAGGCGCACGCCCGGAAGGTTCAAGAGTTGTTCGAGCAGTCGCTCGCGCAGCGCGACGATGGTCTTTTTCTCGTCATCGAAAGCCTCGGCGGCCAGGGCAAACGCCGAGCCCATGGCAGCAATCTGGTGAGTCGCCAGCGTACCGGAACGCAAGCCGCCCTCGTGCCCACCACCGTGAATCTGCGCCTGCAAACGCTGTTGCGCACGCGGGCCGACGTACAGCGCACCGATGCCTTTGGGCCCGTAGAGTTTGTGCGCCGAAAACGACATCAGATCGACCGGCCATTGCGCCAGATCGATCACGACCTTGCCGGCGCCCTGGGCCGCATCGACGTGGAACAACGCCCCGCGCCCACGCACCACTTCGCCGATGGCCGGGATGTCGTTGACGGTACCGAGTTCGTTGTTGACCAGCATCAGCGACACCAGAAAGGTGTCTTCACGCATCGCTTCGCTGACCGCTTGCGCGGTGATCAGGCCTTCGGCGTCGGGCACCAGATAGGTCACGGCGACACCGGCATCCTGCAATTGCCGGGCGGTATCGAGGATGGCCTTGTGTTCGATCTGACTGGTGATGATGTGCCCGCCGGACATACCACGGGCCTGGGCCACGCCTTTCAGTGCAAGGTTGTTGGATTCGGTGGCGCCGGAGGTCCAGACGATCTGCTGCGCCTGGGCGCCGACCAGTTCGGCGACTTGCCGGCGAGCGTTCTCGACCGCTTGCCGGGCCTGCTGGCCGAAGGCGTGGGAACTGGAAGCCGGGTTGCCGAAATTACCGTTGAAACCCAGACACTCGATCATCACCTGGATGACCCGCTCGTCCACCGGGGTGGTGGCGGCGTAATCGAAATACAGCGGACGTGTGTTCATAAAAAGACTCGCAGAGCGTGTTCCGGGATCAGGAGGCTCGTGTCTGCAAACGGCACGACGCAGCCTTGTGAGCTGCGTCCGGGTTCGAGAGCGTCATCAATACCTGATCGGAGGCCGTTAAAGAAGAACAACTTCATTTAAAAGTGCGTAGGAACGCTCCTGAACGCGACTTTAACAGGCATCGGGCCGGCGGTTGTAGCGCTGCGTCAGCTAAAGCTTTCAAGGAGTAACGGATACAGCGAAATCAACAGCAGCGCCGCCATGCCCCAGTTGAACAGCCGCAACCAGCGGCGATCCTTGAGCACGTTGCGCAGCAAGGTCCCGCACGCCGCCCAGACGCCGACGCTCGGCAGGTTGATGATGGCGAACACCGCCGCAATCACGATCACGTTGGTGAAATAGCCCTGCATCGGCGTGTAGGTGCTGATGGCACCAATGGCCATGATCCACGCCTTGGGGTTGACCCACTGGAAGGCTGCCGCGCCGAGATAGCTGATCGGTTTCGCCTCGCCCTGCTCGCTGTCGCCGACCGGGCCGGAGTGAGCGATTTTCCATGCCAGGTACAGCAAGTACGCCGCGCCGACATAACGCAGGATCGTATAAAGCAGCGGATAGGTCTGGAATACCGCGCCCAGGCCAAAACCCACCGCCACCACCAGCACGAAGAAGCCGCAGGTAATGCCAAGCATATGAGGGATGGTGCGGTTGAAACCGAAGTTCACGCCCGATGCCAGCAACATGGTGTTGTTCGGCCCCGGTGTGATCGAGGTGACAAGGGCAAACAGGGCGAAGCCCAGCAACAGGTCGAGCGAGAGGGTCATGGCAGGCAGTCCGTCAGGGTCATTCAGGTGTTGACCCTATCCCACGGCGCCGCGCAAACCCACGGACAGTTGGATAAAACTTCGAGCAGTACAGTTAGCGATCAGCTAGGACGACCGTGCAGCTGTACGGCCCGCTCGGCGCTCATCTCACCCTTGTTATCAAACCCGAAAGTCTTCTGTGGCTGGCCAAGCAGTTGGGCTTTCTTCGCGTGGTATTCCTCGAACGACAAGCCGCTGCGGTTCAAGTTTTCCAGCGCCAGTTCGCGGGTTTCTTCCGCCGTGTAAGGGCGCAGTTCCGGAGAAACGTGGCTCGCGCAACCAGCGAGAACGGAGACAGCGAGCATCAGGGAAACAGTCAGTAAACGATTCATGGGAGCGTCCTGGCGAGCAGTGTGGGTCGATGGAGAAAGGCTACGCCCGGGCACGCTTTGGCAGAAATCAACGCTCTCAATAGTGGCTATCAGAATTCGGGCAGGATTCGCCCTGTATATTCCTATAAGGCCTATCAATATCAATTAACAGTCTTTTACGGAATAACAGTCAGCCTTTATAAATCCTTCATCGCGTTCGGCACTGTTGCTCCAGCAACTGTTTCCCAGGCAACAGCGGTTCAACAAACCCGCCTGAAAGTCACACAAACACAGCCGCCGACAACGCTCAAAGCCCCGGAATACGGGCCTTACAGGAATTGGTACAGCGCTTGCTCTGCTCCAGTGACTACTCACTGCTCGCCGAGCAACTGTTGAAAAAGGAACTGACCATGTCGCGTCCACTGAAAGTCGTCGCCCTGTCCGGCGGAACCTGGCGTCCGTCCCGCACCCTGGTGCTGACCCAGGCCCTGCTGGCCGAATTATCCGGGCACCTGCCGGTCGAGAGTCACCTGATCGAACTCGGCGACATCGCCCGCCCACTCGGCGCCGCACTGTCCCGTCAGGAACTGCCGGCCGAGATCGAAGCCGAACTGCAAGCCATCGAACAGGCTGATTTGCTGATCGTCGCCGCGCCGGTGTATCGCGGCTCCTATCCGGGACTGCTCAAGCATTTGTTCGACCTGATCGACCTGAATGCGCTGATCGACACACCAGTGCTGCTCGCCGCCACTGGTGGCAGCGAACGCCATGCGCTGGTCCTCGATCACCAGTTGCGCCCGCTGTTCAGCTTCTTCCAGGCTGTGACCCTGCCGATTGGCGTGTATGCCACCGAAGCTGACTTCGCCGACTACCAGATCACCAGCGAACCGCTCAAGGCGCGCATCCGTCTGGCCGCCGAACGCGCCGCGCCGCTGTTTGGCACTCACATCAAACCGTTGCTGAAGATCGCTTGAGGAGCTGTTCATGGATGTTTTCTGGTTCCTGCCGACCCATGGCGACGGTCACTATCTGGGCACCACCCAAGGCGCGCGCCCGGTCACCCTCAATTACCTGAAGCAGGTGGCGCAAGCCGCCGACAGCCTCGGCTACTACGGCGTACTGATTCCCACCGGTCGTTCCTGCGAGGATTCGTGGGTGATCGCCTCGGCGCTGGTGCCGCTCACCGAACGCCTGCGTTATCTGGTGGCGATCCGTCCGGGGATCATCTCGCCGACCGTTTCGGCGCGCATGGCCGCGACCCTGGATCGACTGTCCAACGGCCGCTTGCTGATCAACGTTGTGACCGGTGGCGACCCGGACGAAAACCGTGGCGACGGCAGCTTCCTCAGCCACAGCGAACGCTACGAAGTCACCGATGAATTCCTCAAGATCTGGCGCCGGGTGCTGCAAGGCGAAGCGGTAGATTTCGAAGGCAAACACCTGAAGGTACAGAACGCCAAGGCGCTGTATCCGCCGGTGCAGAAACCCTATCCGCCGCTGTACTTCGGCGGGTCCTCCGACGCGGCCCACGATCTGGCCGCCGAGCAGGTCGACGTGTACCTGACCTGGGGCGAACCACCGGCCGCCGTCGCCGAGAAACTCGCCGACGTGCGTGAACGCGCCGCCCGCCACGGGCGCAAGGTGAAGTTCGGCATTCGCCTGCACGTGATCGTGCGCGAGACCGCCGAAGAGGCCTGGAAAGCCGCCGACAAACTGATCGAGCACATCAGCGACGAAACCATTGAAGCCGCGCAGAAATCCTTTTCCCGCTTCGACTCCGAAGGCCAGCGGCGCATGGCCGCTCTGCACGACGGACGCCGCGACAACCTGGAAATCGCCCCCAACCTGTGGGCCGGCGTCGGACTGGTGCGCGGCGGTGCCGGTACCGCATTGGTCGGCGATCCGCAGCAAGTGGCAGCGCGAATCAAGGAGTACGCAGACCTCGGCATCGAGAGTTTCATCTTCTCCGGCTACCCGCATCTCGAAGAGGCCTACCGCTTTGCCGAGCTGGTCTTCCCGTTGTTGCCCGAGCCATATGCAAGCCTGGCTGGACGCGGTGTCACCAACCTCACCGGGCCGTTCGGCGAAATGATCGCCAACGATGTACTGCCCGCCAAAGCCAACGCCTGAGGAAGACCGAGTGACTGCCAAACCGCAAAGCACCCTGCTCTCCCCGTTGCAGACCGCCCGCCAACTGGCCGCCGAATTTGCCCTGACCGCCGTCGAGCGCGACGAGCGTGGCGGCACACCGAAAGCCGAACGTGACGCCCTGCGCGACAGCGGTCTGCTGGCCCTGAGCATTCCCACTCGTTACGGCGGCCTCGGCGCGCGCTGGAGCGAAACCCTGGAAGTCGTGCGCGAGTTCGCCAAGGTCGACAGCTCGATCGCCCACGTCTTCGGTTTTCATCATTTGATGCTCGCCACCGTGCGCCTGTTTTCCCGCCCCGAACAATGGCAACCGTGGTTCGAACAGACCGCGCGGCAGAACTGGTTCTGGGGCAACGCGCTCAACCCGCTGGACACCCGCACCGTGGTCAAGGATCTGGGCGGCTGGCGCGAGTTTTCCGGCAAGAAGAGCTTCTGCTCCGGCGCCAGCGATTCGCAGATGCTGATCGCCTCGGCGGTGGACGAAAGCAACGGCGGCAAACTGTTGATCGCGGCGATCCCCAGCGGGCGCAGCGGCATCACCCTGCACAACGACTGGAACAACATCGGCCAGCGCCAGACCGACAGCGGCAGCGCTACGTTCGAACGGGTGCGGGTCGAAGAGTCGGAACTGCTGCTGGATCCGGGCCCGCTGAGTACACCGTTCGCCTGTCTGCGCCCGTTGATCGCGCAACTGACGTTCACCCACATGTTTCTCGGCATTGCCGAAGGGGCCTTTGAAGAGGCGCGGCAATACACCCTCAGCGAAACCCGTGTCTGGCACAAATCCTCGGTGCGCGAGGTGCGCGAAGATCCTTACGTGCTGGCCCATTACGGCGAGTTCTGGGTCGCCCTCGAAGGCATTCGTCTGCTGGTAGAACGCGCCGCTGCGCTGCTCGACGAGGCCTGGGCCAAAGGCCCGAACCTCAGTGCCGAAGAACGCGGTCATCTGGCCACGGCAATTGCCACGGCCAAGGTCGCCGCCAGCCGACAAGGCCTGGAGATTTGCAGCCGATTGTTCGAAGTCACCGGCGCCCGCTCGACCCACGCATCGCTGCGCCTCGACCGACACTGGCGCAACCTGCGCACGCAAACCCTGCACGACCCGCTGGATTACAAGCTCCACGAGCTGGGCGACTGGGCGCTGAACCAGTCCCTGCCGGTGCCGACGTTCTATTCCTGATTTTCTTTCGTGGAGCGAGACCCCATGCAACTGCTGACCCTGCCGCCCTCACCCGCCCTGGCCACCTCAATCCGCGCCACCGCTCAGGTCTTCGAAGACCCGAAATCCCAGGCCCTGCTCGCGCATCTGCAACAGGTCGCACCGAGCGAAGCCAGCGTGCTGATCATCGGCGAAACCGGCACCGGCAAGGAGTTGGTAGCGCGGCACATCCACAACCTGAGCAACCGGCGCAACCGGCCGTTCATTGCAGTCAACTGCGGGGCGTTTTCCGAATCGCTGGTGGAAGCCGAACTGTTCGGCCACGAAAAAGGCGCCTTCACCGGTGCCCTCAGCGCCAAGGCCGGGTGGTTTGAAGAGGCGGATGGCGGCACCCTGTTCCTCGATGAAATCGGCGATCTGCCGATGGCGATCCAGGTCAAATTGCTGCGGGTGTTGCAGGAGCGTGAAGTGGTGCGCCTGGGTTCGCGCAAGAGCATTCCCATCGATGTGCGAGTGTTGGCAGCGACCAACGTGCAACTGGAGAAAGCCATCAACGCCGGACATTTCCGCGAGGATCTGTATTACCGGCTGAACGTGGTCAATCTGGAGCTGAGCCCGTTGCGCGAGCGGCCCGGCGATATCCTGCCGCTGACCCGGCATTTCATCGAGGCCTACAGTCAGCGTCTGGGTTACGGGCGCGTCACCATCAGTCCCGGCGCCGAACACAAACTGCGCGGCTACAGTTGGCCGGGCAATATCCGCGAACTGGAAAACGTCATCCATCACACGCTGCTGATCTGCCGTAACGGCGTGATCGAGCGCGACGATCTACGTCTATCCAACCTGCGCATCGATCGTCCCGACGATCAGCACGCGACCGCCGACGACTCACCGGAAGCGCTGCTGGAACGCGCCTTCCAGAAACTGTTCGAGCAACAGGCCGGCGCCCTGCATGAGAAGGTCGAGGACGCATTGCTGCGCGCGGCCTATCGCTTCTGCCATTACAACCAGGTGCACACCGCGTCCCTGTTAGGCCTGAGCCGTAATGTCACCCGCACGCGACTGATCAAAATCGGCGAACTGGCGGTGAACAAGCGGCGGCCCACGGAAAACCTGCAAGGCGAGCGCTTGATCCAGCTGTCGATCTAGCCGACCAGTTGACAGTGCAAGCCATCGTCATAGCTGCGGGCTATGCTGCTCAGCACCTGGAATGAACCGAAGGTCACGGTGCGCGCCTGATGGGTGCGGATCAGTTGCCAGAAGTCCTGCTCGCCGGTTTCGAAACTCTGGAACGCCGCCTCCCCCGCCTCGCGGGACTGCCATTGCAGAAAGCTCAACACTCGCCGGCCATCGTCGCTGGCCTGGACGCTGGCGCTGACGAAGCCGGCGTAACGCTGGGCCAGACGTTCGGTCTGCACGGCCAGCGCCGAGACCAGCGCCGGTTGCTGGCCGGGTTCGATTTCAAATTCGATCAATTGGGTAAAGCTGCGGTTTTTCGCTGGTGCTTGCATGAGATCCCCACTCGGTCAGGCGAATCTTGCGATTCGAAGGCCTGCAGGGTAAAACCTGGAGTTAACTAGAGGTCAAGGGGCAATTTGCAAATGATCACTGCGGAAAATCTGCACAAGCAATTGACCGTCGGCGAAGTCGCGGCCCGCGCCGGCGTGGCGGTCACCGCCCTGCACTTTTATGAATCCAAAGGCTTGATCAAGAGCCAGCGCAATGCCGGCAACCAGCGGCGCTATCCACGGGAAGTACTGCGGCGGGTGGCGTTGATCAAAGTGGCGCAACGCCTGGGCATTCCACTGGCGGAAATCGGCGAGGCGTTGAAGCAGCTACCGGACAACCGCGCGCCAACAGCGGCGGACTGGAAAGTGCTGTCGGAGCAGTGGCGGCGGGAGCTGGACGAGCGGATCAATCAGTTGATGTTGCTGCGTGACCGGCTGACCGGTTGCATCGGTTGCGGATGCCTGTCGATGGAAGCCTGCCCGCTGCGCAATCAGGGCGATGTGCTGGGCGAGCAAGGGCCGGGGGCGCACTTTCTCGACGTACCCAAGTGAGGGTTCCCATGCCATGGGAACCCCCAATTCGATCCATCAGAAGCCCGGCGCAATCTGCCCTTTGTAGCGAGTCAGAATGAACTGACGCACTTCATCGGAATTCAACGCCTTGGCCAGTTTCTGCAGGCCCGGGTCATTGATGTTGTCGGGACGCGCGACCAGAAACTCGATGTACAGGCTCTTGCCCTTCTCGACGATCAGCGCGCTGTTGGTGTCGATCCCGGCTTCCAGCGCGTAGTTGGCGAACACGAATGCCAGATCCACCTGACTCACTGAACGAGCGAGCAATGCGCCCTCCAGTTCACGGATTTTCAGGTGTTTGGGGTTTTCGACGATATCGCGCTGGGTGGCCAGGGTGTTACTCGGATCCTTGAGTTTGATCAGCCCGGCCTCGTGCAACAGCACCAGCGCGCGACCGGTGTTCACCGGGTCATTGGGGATCGACACACTGGCGCCGTCCTTCAGCTCCGAAATGTTCTTGATCTTGGTCGAGTAAGCCCCGAACGGTTCGATGTGCACGCCGACCACCGGCACCAGATCGGTGTGGCGAGTCTTGTTGAAATCATCGAGAAACGGCCGGTACTGGTAGTAGTTGGCGTCGAGGTTTTTCAGCGCCAGTTGCTGGTTGGGCTGGATGAAGTCGGTGAACACCTTGATGTCCAGATCCACGCCTTCCTTGGCCAGGGTCGGTTTGACGAACTCGAGGATTTCCGCGTGCGGCACCGGGGTGGCACCGACGATCAGTTTTTCGTTGGCATGGGCGCTGAACGACAGAACGGCAGCCAGAACGGCCAGGGTCTTTTTCATGCTGTGCTCCAAGGCAGATTTGAGTGGCCGTCGTGGGGTGAACGTGGGGCCTTTATGGGTTGAACTTGTTTTTTCAGCGTCGGCTGTAGTGCGCCACCAAGCGGTCGCCGGTCATTTGCAGGGCCTGCACCAGAATCAGCAGCAACACCACGGTGACCACCATCACGTCGGTCTGAAAGCGTTGATAGCCGTAGCGGATCGCCAGATCGCCGAGCCCGCCACCACCGATCACGCCGGCCATCGCCGTGTAATCCACCAGCACGATGGCGGTGACCGTCACCGCCGCCAGCAACCCGCCGCGGGCTTCCGGCAACAGGGTGTGGCGGATGATCTGCCAGGTGTTGGCACCCATGGCCTGGGTCGCCTCGACCACGCCGCGATCGACTTCGCGCAGAGCGGTTTCCACCAGCCGCGCGAAGAACGGTGTGCAACCGACCACCAGCGGCGGAATGGTTCCGGGCACGCCCAGCGACGTACCCACCAGCAGCGTGGTGAGTGGAATCAGCACGATCAGCAAAATGATGAAAGGCAGCGAACGCAGCATGTTCACGATCACCGACAGCACCCGGTACAGGCCGACCGTTTCATGCAACTGGCGCTTGCCGGTGAGAAACAACAGCAGCCCCAGCGGCAAGCCCAACAACACCGTGAACAGCAGCGCCGCGCCGAGCATGCTGAGGGTGTCGAGACAGGCCTGGGCGATGTCGGCCCAGTAAATGTGTTTGAACCACTCGGCCATGATCAGGACCAGTCGTGGCGCGGTGGTTTGACGCCGTTGAGCAGCCAGTTGCCGACCACGTGGTATTTCCAGCGCACCGGGTCATGCAGGGTGTGGACCCGGGCGTTGCGCCAGTGGCGGTCGAAGTTGTGCTTTTTCAGGGTCGAGCGGGTACCGCCGAGTTCGAACAGCTTGTTGCTGGCCTCGATGGCGATTTCGGTGGTCAGCACTTTAGCCTTGGCCACGGCCAGCGAGGCCAGCGCGACGTTGTCTTCATCAGGCGCCGGACGTGCGGCGTCGAGCGCCCAGCCGGCGCGTTCAAGCAAGGCTTCGGCGGCTTCCAGACGGATTTCCAGTGCGCCGATCTGAATGATGGTCAGCGGATCTTCGCTGGCCTTTTCCACACCCGCATCGATCCATGGCCGCGCAAACTGGCGGACGAACTCAACCGTATCGCGCAGCGCCGCCCGGGCGATGCCGGCGTCGATGGCAGCGGTGGTCAACTGGGCGAAAGGCCCGGCCAGGGTCGGGCTCTCGTAGGAACGGTACGTCGGAAACAGATTGAAGGGCGCCACTTGCAGATTTTCCGCCAGCACCGTGCCGCTGGAGGTGGTGCGCTGACCGATGCTGTCCCAGTCGTCGACGATCACCAGCCCTTTCGTACCGCGCTCGACGAAGGCCAACTGGCCCTTCTGCTCTTCATCCAGCGCCAGCACCGCCAGCCAATGGGCGTAGAGCGAACCGGTGCAATAGCCCTTGCGACCGTTGATCACGAAGCCGTCGCCATAACGGCGGAGGGTCGCCTGAATGTCCTGCACGTTCTTGCCGCCGGTTTCCGACAGCGCATTGGCGAAGCGATGACCTTGCAGCGCCAGCTCAAAGAAATGCGCTTGCTGGGCCGGGGTGCCTTGCAGGCGGATGTCTTCGAGCAGGCAGTAATGGTTTTGCGGGATCTGCCCGAGGGACGGATCGGCGGCGGAAATGATCGCGATCACCTGGGCCAGTATGGCGTAGGACACCTGCGCGCCGCCGTATTCCTTCGGCACGGTGATGCCCCACAGGCCACTGTTGGAAAACAGGTCGACGACCTCGGCGGGCACTTCGCGGTTGCGGTCACGCTCGGCGGCGTGTTCCTGCAAGACGGCGGCGACCTGCACAGCCACGCGCAAGGCTTCGGCATCGTCGGCAATCCGGTGGGCGGCCGGCGGGTTGATCGGATAAACGGCAGATTCAGACATGGATGACTCTCGGTATCGGTGTTGTACCGGGTCATTGCAGCTTCTGTGCCTGACGCAAAGGCCTTGTTTTACGGGGGGCTGCAGCGGAACTTCAGGGCGTCTGGCGATGAAAACCCGCGCACTCTGTTGCTTCGCTGTCGATGGCTGAACAGTGGGAGGCCTGCTCGTCGGCTACTCGGTCACGACGGCGGCACGGATCTATAGTTGAGCGACCGGCAATCCCGGCGAAGGCACACCTCAATCTCTAATAAAAACCAGGCAACAAATAACAGGGAGTACCGCCATGAGCGTCAAACCCATTCCCGAGGGGTATCACAGCATTACCCCGTACCTCGGCATTCACAAAGCTGCCGAAGCCATCGATTTCTATAAAAAGGCGTTCGGTGCCACCGAAGTCATGCGCCTGAGCATGCCCGACGGCGGCATCGGCCACGCCGAACTGCGCATCGGCGACAGCGCGATCATGCTCGGCTCGCCGTGCGATCAAGGGCCGTTGAGCAATCCGGACAACGCAGTGTCGGTCGGCCTGCATCTGTACGTGACCGATGTGGACAAATCCTTCCAACGCGCACTGGAGGCCGGCGCCACCTCGGTGTCCGAGGTCAAGGATCAGTTCTACGGCGACCGCAGCGGCACGTTGAAAGATCCGTACGGGCATCTGTGGTTCCTGGCCTCGCGCAAGGAGGACCTGACCCAGGCGCAGATCGAGCAGCGGGCGAAGGAAATGTTCCAGCAGAGCTAACTACGCCGAGTGTCCATTCCCGCGCGGCGCGCGGGGATGGGCGAACACGATTCATGAACCGTCGAATCACGCATCACGTCTTGTCATGAACGCCCGGCGATTTCAGGATGCAGGCCACTCGCCTGAATAAAGGATCACCCGATGTTTGCCGGATTCGTCAAAGACCAGCGCCACGTCAACGGTGTGGATATCGCCTACCGCTTCGGCGGCAGCGGGCCGGGCCTGCTGCTGTTGCACGGGCACCCGCAGACCCACGTCATCTGGCACAAGATCGCCGAGCAACTGGCGGAGCACTTCACGGTGATCGCCGCCGACCTGCGCGGTTATGGCGACAGCAGTCGCCCGCCGGCCGATGAGGCTCACCTCAATTACTCCAAGCGCGAGATGGCCCGCGACGGCGTGGAATTGATGAAGGCGTTGGGTTTCGAGCACTTCTCGATCCTTGCCCACGACCGTGGCGCGCGGGTTGCCCATCGCCTGGCGCTCGATCATCCCGAGGTTGTGCAGCGCATGGTCCTGCTCGACATCGCGCCAACGCTGGCGATGTACAGCCAGACCAATGAAGCCTTTGCCCGCGCCTACTGGCACTGGTTCTTCCTGATCCGCCCGGCACCGTTGCCGGAAACCCTGATCGAAGCCGATCCCGAAGGTTATCTGCGCAGCGTCATGGGCAGTCGCAGCGCCGGGCTTGCACCCTTTACCGACGAGGCGTTCAGTGAGTACCGGCGTTGCCTGGAACGTCCCGGCAGTGCTCGGGGGATCTGCGAGGATTACCGCGCCAGTGCCGGCATCGACCTGGAACATGATCGCGCCGATCTCGCGGCCGGTCGTCACCTGAACCTCCCGTTGCTGGTGCTGTGGGGCGCCGAGGGCACCGTCGGTCGCTGCTTCGATCCGCTCGGGGAATGGCAGCAGGTTGCCACCGATGTACGCGGCAAGGCCCTGCCGGCCGGGCATTACCTCGCCGAAGAAGTGCCCGAACTGGTGCTCGCCGAGGCGCTCGACTTTCTCCGCTGATTCCCCTCCTCGATCCGGCGGAATCTGCCGTCGGACCGCTTCGCCTCCCCCGCAGAAATTCGCCCACGCGGCATCAAGATGTAATCGCGAAACATTTACTTTCATATCGTTCATCGGGAATTGCTTCGGTCATCCGTCTTATAGAGATGCGGGCCGGTCGCGTAGGCAAAAGCCACGACCGGCCTTTCAGGGACTCCCGTGCTGCGAAGCCCGTAGTACCGCTCCCTCTCACTGAATCAAGACCCGTCATCATGTCGAAGAAATCCCGCTCGAAACTGTGGTTCCTGGTACACAGCTGGCTGGCATTGCCGATCTGGTTTTTCGTTCTGATCGTCTGCGTCACCGGCACCCTGGCAGTGGTCAGCCAGGAAATCGTCTGGCTGGCCAACCCGCAAATGCGCGCCAGCGCGCCGTCCGACGACGCACCATTGCTCAGCTACGACCAGATCCTCGCCGAAATCAAAAAAGCCGAACCGCAGACAGTGGTGCAAAGCATCAACCGTCCGGACGAGTCGCACTTTGCTCTCGACGTCGACGTCAGCTATCCCGACGGCCGCTCGCTGACCGTCTACGTCAACCCGTACACCGGCGTGATTCAGGGCACGGCACCGAGCTTCAACTTCAAGGCGTTCACCCGCGCACTGCATGGCTGGTGGCTGGTGCCGTTCACCAACGGCTTCAGCTGGGGCTGGTATCTGGTGTCGTTCCTCGGCCTGCCGATGCTGGCTTCGCTGGTGACCGGGCTGGTGGTGTACAAGCGCTTCTGGAAGGGTTTTTTCCGCCCGACCCTGCGCTTCAATCACGGCGCACGGATCTTCTGGGGCGACTTCCACCGCTTGAGCGGCATCTGGTCGATCTGGTTCATCGCGGTGATTTCGATCACCGGCACCTGGTTCCTGATTCAGGCGCTGCTGTTTGACAACCAGATTTCCATTTCCAGCGAGCCGATCGTCCCGGCCATGTCCCGCGAAGCCGTGCCACAGTCCAACGATGGTTCGCCACCGCCGCGTATCAGCCTCGACCGCGCCATCGAAATCGCCCAGACGAAAATCCCCGGCTTCGAAGCCAGCTTCATCAGCCTGCCGGGCAATGCCTACGCGCACCTGGATATCGGCGGTCGCGGCTGGTACCCGCTGATGTACCAGACCGCCACGCTCAACCCATACAGCGGTGAAGTGGCGGCTTCGCGGCTGTTGTCCGATCGCACGTCGCTGGAGTTCGTCACCGAATCCATGCGCCCGCTGCACACCGGTGACTTCGGCGGTCTGTGGATCAAGCTGATCTGGTTCTTCTTCGGCCTGCTGCTGAGCATGATGGTCCTCAGTGGCCTGCTGATCTGGACCAAGCGCACCGCGCTGGCCACCGCCAACGCCCTCAAGCGCGAGCACAAGAAACAGCGCGTGCAGGCACAACCGGCCCTGCGCCGTGAAACCTCGGAGGCCAATCTGTGAGCAAATCCACTATCGTGGCTCAGCCTTCACGGCTGAGCGTGATCTGGCACAAATGGCGCTTCCACATCAACGTGCTGTTGCTGCTGATCCCCTTGGGCTTCATGCCCAAATACTTCGCCGATGCCTCGCTGTTTCGCGGTGACAGCGGACTGGGTGAACGGGAGATCGGCGAAATCCAGGTCGGTCCCTGGAGCCTGCGACTGGCCGAACTGCGTAATCAGGCACCGATCCTGACCGGCCCCGCCGGCTACATGAAAGATTTCAGCGCCGCCCTCTGCGACGCCTGCGTCGACCACGTCAAGGCGACGTATCTGCGCATCGGCAAACCTCGCAGCCTGCGCGCGGCCGGGGTGATTTTCTTCGGCACGCCGTACCGCATGGGCACCCAGTTGCCGGTTCCGGAAAAGACCGCTGCCGACGCCGAACTGTGGATCACCATGGAAGGCTGGGACGGCAGCATGCACCAAGCCTCGATTCCGCTGAGCCAGGCCTCGCCTGCCACCCTCGCCTGGCTGAACAAACAAGGAGCCAAACCATGAGCCACGCCCAACGCCCCTTCCGCTTGCTCCTGAGCAATGCCTTGCTGGTGCTGACTGCCGGTTTCAGCGCCGGCGTCCTGGCCCATAACCCGATGTGCGAGTGCAAGGCCATCGATGCCGAGCAGATCAAATGCACCGGCGGTTTCTCGGACGGCAGCGGCGCGCCGGGGGTGACCCTCGATGTGATCGGCTACGACGAAACCATCCTCGTGCCGGGCAAGCTCGGCGCCGATTCGACCCTGACCTTCAAGAAACCCGGCGCCGAGTTCTACGTGCTGTTCGACGCAGGTCCCGGCCACGTGGTCGAAATTGACCAAGCGGATATCGAAGCCCCATGACCACGCCGACTACCCAGGTTGTCCGCCCGGCCGGTGCCGGGCACGAAACCCTCAATGTGCTGCTGATGTGCCTGCTGATCCTCGCGATTGCCGGCTCGGTAGTGACATGGCGCGGCGTTTCCCACGAACCGGAGCCGGTCTCCAGCCATCAACTGGATGCCCGTCGCGACCTTGGCGCCAGCGAGCAGGGCATCTATGCCGATCTGCGCGTGACCCTCGACGAGATCCGCTTGCTGCGTGAAGAACAGCAAACGCTGCCAAGCCCGCAGAACCTGGCCGATGAAGGTTTTGCACCGTTCGCCCAGGACGCCAGCTCGGTCAGTCGTGGCGGCCATGCCTGGCAGTTGCTGGCCGACCGCGCCTACTTCGGCCACAGTCAGGCACCGGCCGTGGCCGGTTCGTTTCTGATGCGCCTGAACGACGCCGCGCCGGACATCTGGCTCAACCGCGCCACCGACCTGCAAGCGCCGAAAGACCTGTCAGACGCAGCGCTGACCGCTGCCGGATGGAAACAGATCGTCGCGCAATTCGATGCCGGGGTGACCCGCGAACATCGTCATTGAACCCTCGCCTTCATTCGAGAGAAGACCGCTTGCCCATGCCTAGTTCATCTCAACGCCGTCCTTTCCTGCGCCTGCTGCTGATCGGTCTGTGCGCCTGCCTGCTGAGTCCGCTGGCCAGCGCCGATCAGGCCAAGCGCCTGCGCATCGGCATCACCCTGCATCCGTATTACAGCTATGTGGCGAACATCGTCGGCGACAAGGCCGAGGTCGTGCCGCTGATTCCCGCCGGCTTCAACCCGCATGCCTACGAGCCGCGCGCCGAAGACATCAAGCGCATCAGCGGGCTGGATGTGATCGTACTCAACGGCGTTGGCCATGACGACTTCGCCGACCGCATGATCGCCGCCAGCGAAACGCCGAACATCAAGACCATCGAAGCCAACGAAAACGTGCCGTTGCTGGCCGCCACCGGGGTTGCCGCGCGCGGTGCCGGCAAAGTGGTGAACCCGCACACCTTCCTGTCGATCAGCGCCTCGATTGCCCAGGTCAACAACATCGCCCGTGAGCTGGGCAAGCTCGACCCGGACAATGCCAAGACCTACACCCAGAACGCCCGCGCCTACGGCAAACGCCTGCGGCAGATGCGCGCCGACGCCCTGGCCAGGCTGACCCAGGCGCCGAACGCCGAACTGCGAGTAGCCACGGTGCACGCCGCTTATGACTACCTGCTGCGTGAATTCGGCCTGGAAGTGACGGCGGTGGTCGAGCCGGCCCACGGTATCGAGCCGAGCCCGAGCCAGTTGAAGAAAACCATCGACCAATTGCGTGAACTGGACGTGAAAGTGATCTTCTCCGAGATGGACTTCCCCTCCACCTACGTCGAAACCATCCAGCGTGAATCCGGCGTGAAACTTTACCCGCTGTCGCACATTTCCTACGGCGAATACACCGCCGACAAGTACGAAAAGGAAATGACCGGCAACCTCAACACCGTGGTTCGAGCGATTCAGGAGTCCGGCGCATGACAGCTCAGGAAAACCTGTCGATAGCCAGCAGCGGCCCGACCCTGGATTTCGCTGACGTCAGCCTGACCCTCGGCCGCACGACGATTCTGGACAAGGTCACCTTCCAGGTGCAGCCCGGCAGCGTGCATGCGCTGGTGGGCCCCAACGGCGGCGGCAAGAGTTCGCTGATCAAGACCCTGCTCGGGCAGATGCCCCATCAGGGCCGGCTCAGTCTGCAATGGCCCGGCGAGCCCGGCACCATCGGCTACGTGCCGCAGGCGCTGGAGTTTGATCGCGGCCTGCCGATGACCGTCGATGATTTCATGGCCGCCATGTGTCAGCGTCGCCCGGCCTTCCTCGGCTTGAGCAAACGCTACGCCGGCGCCATCGGTGATGCGCTGGAGCGGGTCGGCATGCAGGACAAACGCAAACGCCGAATGGGTGCGCTGTCCGGTGGCGAACGCCAGCGGGTATTGCTTGCCCAGGGCCTGATTCCGGCGCCGCAATTGCTGGTGCTGGATGAGCCGATGTCCGCCCTCGACGAAGCCGGGATCCAGGTGTTCGAGCGTTTGCTGGGCGACTGGCGCGCGGCGGGCATCACCGTGCTGTGGATCGAGCACGACCTGGAAGCGGTCGGGCGTCTGGCCAATCGCGTCACTGGCCTTAACCGCCGGGTGCTGTTCGACGCCACGCCGCAACAGGCCCTGACCCCGGAACGTCTGCTGACCCTGTTTTCGACCCATCCACGGAGCGCTGCCTGATGAGTTACGAAGCCTTTCGTTTGACGGTGCAAGGCTTGGCCTCTTCCGGTTATCTCCCGGAAGCCCTGGCCTACGGGTTTGTGGTCAACGCGCTGCTTGCCGGTCTGCTGATCGGCCCGGTACTGGGTGGCCTCGGCACGCTGGTGGTGGTCAAGCGCTTCGCGTTTTTCTCCGAAGCGGTGGGCCACGCGGCGTTGACCGGCGTGGCCATCGGCATCCTGCTCGGCGAACCCTACACCGGGCCGTACGGCAGCCTGTTCGGTTACTGCCTGCTGTTTGGCATTCTGCTCAATTACCTGCGCAACCGTACCGGGCTGGCCCCGGACACATTGATCGGCGTGTTCCTGTCGGTGTCCCTCGCTTTGGGCGCCAGCCTGCTGCTGATTCTGGCGGGCAAGATCAACGTGCACATTCTGGAAAACGTGCTGTTCGGCTCGGTGCTGACGGTCAATGGCAACGACCTGCTGGTGCTGGCGATTGTCGGCTCGCTGGTCATGGCGCTGGCGCTGCCGCTGTACAACCGGATCATGCTCGCCAGCTTCAACCCGCAACTGGCGGCGGTGCGTGGCGTCGCGGTGAAGACCCTGGATTATCTGTTCGTGATTCTGGTGACACTGATTACGGTTGCCGCGGTGAAAGTCATCGGCGCGATTCTGGTCGGTGCACTGCTGGTGATTCCGGCGGCGGCTGCGCGCCTGCTCAGCCAGTCGCTCAAGGGCTTCTTCTGGTGTTCAGTGCTGATTGCCACGGTCAGTACGCTGTGCGGGATTCTCGCGCCGATCGTGTTCGACCTGCCGATTCCGTCCGGCGCCGCGATCATCCTGGTCGCCGGTATCGCCTTCGCACTCGCCGCGATTGCCCGGGGCGTCGTCCCCAGTCTGAAAGGGAACCTTGGATAAATGGCTTTTTCATTGCGACAACTGACCCTGGCCATCGCCCTCAGCGGCGCGGTTTCGAGCCCTCTGCTGGCGGCCGAGAAACCATTGCGGGTGCTGGCCTCGCTGCCGATCACTTATGGTCTGGGCGAAGTCCTGCTCAAGGGCACCGACATCAGCCTCGAACGCGCAGCACCGGCCAACCTGCCAGGCAGCCGCCAGACCGCCTACTTCACCGGTCGCGGCGCCCCCGCGCTTAGCAAACTGGCCACGGGCGCCGATGCAGTGATCGGCGTGCGCTCGCTGTGGGCCGATGATCCGCTGTACCCGATCGCCCGCCGCAGCAACATCCGCATCGTCGAAGTCGATGCTGCCCGCCCGGTGGACGGCGCCCTGCCCGGCATTGCCGTGCAACCGGGGCTCAACGTCGACGGCCTGAACAGCCAGCCGTGGCTGGCGAGCAACAACATGGGGCGCATGGCCGATGTGATGGCGGCGGATCTGGTGCGCCTGGCACCGAAGGACAAACCGAAGATCGAGGCCAATCTGGCGGCGCTGAAACAGCGTCTGCTGAAACTCAGTGCCGACAGCGAAGCGCGTCTGGCCAGTGCCGACAACCTGAGCGTGATCAGCCTGAGCGATCACTTCGGCTATCTGATCGGCAGCCTGAATCTGGAGTTGATCGGACAGGATGCGCGACCGGATGCCGAATGGACGCCGGAGGAGCTGAAAAAACTGACCGCGACTTTGAAAGACAACGACGTAGCAGTGGTGCTGCACCATCGGCAGCCGTCGGACGCGGTAAAAGCGGCGATTGCCGAATCGGGCAGTCATCTGCTGGTGCTCAGCACCGATGCAGCGGATCCGGTGGCAGAGCTGGAAGGGAATGTGGATGTGCTGCTCAAGGGCTTGAGCGGCGCCTGAGGTTCAGTGATCGTTCCCACGCTCTGCGTGGGAATGCCTCATTGGACGCTCCGCGTCCGCTTCGGAAGGGACGCGGAGCGTCCCGGGCTGCATTCCCACGCAGAGCGTGGGAACGATCGAATGCCGGACATGAAAAAACCCGCTGACTGATTCCAGTCCAGCGGGTTTCTTTTTGTCCGGCGCCTTACTGGGCAGCCGCTTGCGCTTCCATCTTCTGACGCAGGCTCAGCGGACGCATGTCGGTCCAGACTTCTTCGATGTAGGCCAGGCATTCCTTCTTCAGGCCGCTCTTGCCCACAGTGCGCCAACCTTCCGGCACGGCCTTGTAGTCCGGCCAGATCGAGTACTGCTCTTCGTGGTTGACCACGACTTGAAAGAGGATGTCCTCGCGGTCGAATACTGACGTCATGCTGTGTCTCCATCGCTGTAAGGGTGGGCTGCACGACGGTGCAGCCGGGTATGTAGAAAGAACGTTCGACGCGGCGAAAAATTTACAGGCCGGCGGTCGCAGCGCTCAACGCACGGCCGAAGATCTCGGCGACGCGGTCGATTTCCGCGGCGGTGATCACCAGCGGCGGCAGGAACCGCACCACCGCACCGTGACGCCCGCCCAGCTCCAGAATCAGCCCGCGCTTGAGACATTCGCGCTGAATCAGCGGCGCCAGACGTGCGAAGGCCGGTGGATGCCCCAGCGCATCCGGTGCGCCGTCCGGATCGACCAGCTCGACACCGAGCATCAGGCCACGACCACGAATGTCGCCCAGTTGCGGGAAATCGCGCTGCAGAACGCGCAGGTGTTCGCTCAGGCGTTCGCCCATGGCGGCAGCGTGTTCGCAGACCTTGTGCTCGACCAGGTAACGCATTACCGCGGAGCCGGCGGCCATCGCCATCTGGTTGCCACGGAACGTACCGGCGTGGGCGCCCGGCTGCCAGGTGTCGAGCCAGTCGCGATAAACCACCACGGCCAGCGGCAGGCTGCCGCCGATGGCTTTGGACAGCACCACCACATCCGGGGTGATGCCGGCGTGTTCGAAGGCAAACATCTTGCCGGTGCGGGCGAAACCGCTCTGGATCTCATCGATGATCAGCGCCACGCCGGCCTTTTCGGTGATGCGGCGCAGACCGCGCAGCCACTCGATGTCCGCCGGGATCACACCGCCCTCGCCCTGCACCGCTTCGACGATGACGGCGGCCGGCAATTGCACGCCGGCTTCGGGATCATTGAGCAGGTTTTCCAGGTAGCTCAGATTGGCCTTCACACCCGCCGCGCCACCGAGGCCGAACGGGCAACGGTAGTCGTAAGGGAACGGCATGAATTGCACGCCGTTGCTGAGCAACGCGCCCAGTGGTTTTTTCGGCCCCAGGCTGCCCATCAGGCTCAAGGCGCCTTGGCTCATGCCGTGGTAACCGCCGGAGAACGAAAGCACGGTGCTGCGCCCGGTGGCGGTGCGCACCAGTTTCAGCGCGGCTTCCACCGCGTCGGTGCCGGTCGGGCCGCAGAACTGGATTTTCGCTTCCTTGGCCAATGCCGGAGGCAGCAGGCCGAACAGGTCCTGCACGAATTGATCCTTCACCGGCGTGGTCAGGTCCAGAGTGTGCAGCGGCAGTTCATCGGCCAGCACCTGCTGTATCGCCTCGATCACCACCGGATGGTTATGCCCCAGCGCGAGGGTGCCAGCGCCGGCCAGGCAATCGATGAAGCTGCGGCCCTCGACGTCCTCGACGTACAGGCCCTTGGCGCGCTTGAGCGCCAGGGGAATGCGCCGCGGGTAGCTGCGGGCATTGGATTCCTGCCGGCTCTGACGGGCCAGCAACGGCGATTCATTGAACTGATACAGCGTTTCCGCCGGCGCGGAGGCGATCCGGGCCGACGACTCTTCGATAAGGCT
Source organism: Candidatus Pseudomonas auctus (assembly GCF_048654275.1). Classification (NCBI taxonomy): domain Bacteria; kingdom Pseudomonadati; phylum Pseudomonadota; class Gammaproteobacteria; order Pseudomonadales; family Pseudomonadaceae; genus Pseudomonas; species Candidatus Pseudomonas auctus. The sequence goes on from NZ_JBJYZK010000010.1 coordinate 26,214, forward strand.
GGTGGCGACTGACATCTCTCGACCCCTCAATACGCTATGGATAGTGACCAAAACTGCACACCGGGCAGGTGCGCGTTCCGGTCGCGGGGCGCACATGCAGGTTTTCCTGTTCTGGAAACGCACCAGCGTGTCGAGGATTTACACCCTTGATCGAATGTCAGGCCGACAATGCCAGCGGCTTGTGCATCGGCAGGGTCAAAACGCCGTGTTGCATGAAGGGAGACGCCGTTTCGCGATACCCCAAGCGCCGGTAGAACGCCGCGCCGGTTCGCGTGCTTGCAAGCGTGATGCATGGCCTGCCACGAATCCTCAGCCAACCCTCGAGATCGCCCATCAGCGCACGGCCCGCACCTCGGCGAAACCACTCCGGCTGCACGTGACAGAACATGACCTCGCCATGGGCTGCGGCCATGCCGACGCCGACGGGTTTGTCCTGCAGCAGCGCGATGTTCAGATAGTGATGGGGATCGGCGAGCCAGGCGCTGACGTGCTCCGCCGATTGTCGGCGGACCCAGCGGTCGACCAGTTGTGGGTCGTTGCGATGATCGAGCGCGCAACCGACGCGGATCGAACGCTCAAGGATCCTGCTGATGATGCCGGCGTCGGCGGGGGTGGCGGGACAGATATAGACGGGTGCTTCCATGGCGCTGTTTCCCTCAATCCATTGAGTCAAAGGCTGGGGCGACAATACCGTCACGGCCGGCGGATGACTAATGGAGAGAGGTTACATTTGATGTGCCCGGCAAACTGTCAGACCGGTTGCAGCGGCATGGTCAGCTCGACCCGCAAACCATCCGGACGGCTGTCGAAATGCAGGGTGCAGGCGCAGCGCTGAACGATCGCCTGGACAATCGCCAGCCCCAGTCCGCAGCCGGTGCTCTGGCCGTTGCGCCAGAAGCGCTGGGTCAGGTGTTGCAGATCGTCAGGGGCGATTCCCGGCCCATGGTCGCGCACCACAAAACGCACGCGATTGGCGCTGGTTTCCAGGCTCAGGTCCACCGCGCCGTCCGTCGGCGTGTGACGCAGAGCGTTGTCCAACAGGTTGCGCAGGGCCGCGATCGACAGCACCGCCGGCATTTGCAGCGGCGCAGCGGACAAGTGTTCAGGCAGATGCAGCCTGATGCGCTGACGCTGGTCGCTGGCCGAGTCCTGGATCGCCAGTTTCGCTACCTGCTCGGCGCTGCACTGCACACCGTCGTCGAACGACAGACTGCCTTCGACCCGCGCCAGCAACAGTAACTGCTCAAGGGTCCGATGCAGGCGGTCGGCACCCTCCTCGGCTCGGGCCAGAGACTGATCGCGGGCACTGCCATCGGTCATGCGCGCCACTTGCAGGTGGGTCTTGATCGCCGTCAGCGGGCTGCGCAGTTCGTGGGCGGCATCGCCGGTCAGGCGACGCTCGCGCTCGATGGTCTTGCCGATGCGCTGAAACAGTTGATTCTGGGTTTCGAGCAGCGGTTTCAGTTCGCTGGGGAATGACTGCAACTGCAACGGCTCAAGCGAATCCGCGTTGCGACGCATCAAGGCTTCACGCAAGCGGTTGAGCGGCGCCAACCCCTGGCCGATCCCCAGCCACAACAGGCACAGGCAGCCAAGCAGCGCCACGCCGACCGGCACCGAGGCCGCCAGCAGGATCGACATGTTCAGGGCTTCGCGCTCGATCACCCGGTCGGCGGTGGTAATACGCACATCGCCCCGGGCCAGGGTGAAGCTGCGCCATGGGGCACCGTCGATCATTTGATCGTGGAAGCCCATCTTCTGGGCTTCCAGCGCCTGTTCCGGATTGTTGTGGCTGCGAGCGAGGATTTCCCCGCGCAGCGAGCTGACCTGACAGGCCATGCCGCCGGGAATGTTCAACTGCTCGGCGCTGAAATGAGTGCCCTCGCCTTTGCTCGGGACAGCCGGCAATTGTTCCAGCAACCCGGCGACCATCCGCGCCGACGCCACCAAGCGCTGGTCGAGGGAAAACATCATCTGGTTGCGCAGGTCGCTGAGCATCCAGGCGGCCGCCAATGCCCAGATCAGCGCGAATGCGGCGCCGAGGGTCAGGCTCAGGCGCAGGCGCAGGCTCATCACTTGTCGGGTTCTCCGCCATCGGCCGGCCCCAGGCGATAACCCAGACCGCGCACGGTTTCGACGATGCCTTTGCCGAGTTTGCTGCGCAGGTGATGGATGTGCACGTTGAGCGCGTTGCTTTCCAGTTCATCGTTGAAACCGTAGACGCTGTCCTTCAACTGCTCGGTGGACAGCACCCGGCCACGGTTGTGCAGCAAGGCTTGCAACAACGACTGCTCGCGCCGCGACAGATCCACCGGACGCCCCGCCAGGGTGGTTTCGCGACTGCTCGGATCGTAAGTCAGCGCGCCGTGTTCGATCAGATTGACGCTGCGTCCGGCCACCCGGCGCAGCAGGGTTTGCAGGCGGGCGAACAACTCGCGCAGGTCGAATGGCTTGAGCAGGTAGTCGTCGGCACCGGACTGCAGGCCGTCGACACGGTCGGTGACCGAATCCCGCGCAGTCAGGATCAGGACCGGAATCTCCAGGCCTTGCTGACGCAGTTGTTGCAGCAACTTGAGGCCATCTTCGTCCGGCAGGCCGAGATCGAGCACCATCACGTCGAATTCGGCAACCTTGAGAATCGCCCGCGCCTTGGAGGCGGTGTTGACGTGCTCGACGGTCAGGCCCTGCGCCGTCAGCCCGGCGACGATCCCGCTGGCGATCAACTCATCGTCTTCGCAAACCAGTACGTGCATGGTGAGTCCCGTGGAAAAGTGCTGATTAGGCCGCTGGCCGATTAAGCCGACATTATGCCCCGAACGCCACCGCGACAAGGGCGTCGCGGTTAATCATCGGTTAATCGCCGCCGCCCATTGTGCCCCTCAATTGCACAGGGACAAGGCTCCTCCATGCGTCATTTTTTTCTGTTTTTTGCACTGCTGATTTCGAGTCTGGCCCAGGCAGGGAATGATCCATTTGCGTCAAAACCGGAGTTCTTGCCGGTCGACAAGGCATTCGTGCTGACCTCGCAACGTCTGGATTCCGGTGAGACCCAGCTGTTCTGGCAAATCGCCGATGGCTATTACCTGTATCAGAAGCGTCTGAAGTTCGACGGGCTGACGACACAAAACATCCCGGCCCTGCCCGAAGGCGAGTCCCACAGCGACGAGTACTTCGGCGAACAACCGGTTTATCGCCAGGGTCTGGAACTGAAGATTCCGGCGGCCGCCACGGGCCAGATCAAGGTCAGTTATCAGGGCTGTGCCGACGCCGGTCTTTGCTATCCCCCGCAGACGCGAGTGATCGACCTCGGCAGCAAAGCTGCCGCTGCGGCGACAGATGAAGCGCCGGATCAGGCACTGGCCAGCGGCCTGCAACAGCACTCGCTGGGCTGGAGTCTGCTGGTGTTCTTCGGCCTGGGTCTGCTGCTGGCGTTTGCCCCGTGTTCGTTGCCGATGCTGCCGATTCTGGCGGGCATGGTGGTGGGCAGCGGTGCTACGCCGCGTCGCGGTTTCGCGCTGGCCGGCAGTTATGTGGTTTGCATGGCCCTGGTGTATGCGGCGATGGGCGTTATTGCCGCGCTGCTGGGGGCCAACCTGCAGGCGTGGTTGCAGAACCCGTGGCTGCTCGGGACGTTCGCGGCCGTATTTGTGGTTCTGGCGTTGCCGATGTTCGGCTTCTTCGAACTGCAATTGCCGGTGGCCCTGCGGGATCGACTGGAACACGCCTCGCGCAGCCAACGCGGCGGCAGCCTGATCGGCGCCGGCGTATTGGGCGCGCTGTCCGGTCTGCTGGTCGGCCCGTGCATGACCGCGCCGCTGGCCGGCGCTCTGCTCTACATCGCGCAAAGCGGCAACGCGCTGCACGGCGGCCTGATCCTGTTTGCTTTGGGCATCGGCATCGGCGTCCCGCTGCTGTTGCTGGTCACGGTCGGTAATCGCTTCCTGCCCAAGCCCGGCGCGTGGATGAATCTGCTCAAAGGCGTGTTCGGCTTCCTGTTCCTCGCCACCGCGCTGCTGATGCTGCGCCCGGTGCTGGAGCCGTCGCTGTGGTTGGGCCTGTGCGGCGCGCTGCTGTTGATCGCCGCTTACAGCGCCTGGAAACAGTCCGATGGCTTTGGTCGCGTGGCGCAGCTGTTCGGTGCCGGTTCGCTGTTGCTGGGCCTGTGGGGCAGTCTGCTGGTGGTCGGGGCGGCGGGTGGCAGTGACGATCCATATCAGCCGTTGCAGGTATACAGCGCCGGACGCGTCGGATCTGCGGCGCCCAGCGGCCACGAAGCCTTCACGACGATCAAGGATCCCGCCGCCCTGCAACGCGAGTTAGACGCCGCCAAAGCCCAGGGCCAGTGGGTGCTGCTCGATTACTACGCCGATTGGTGCGTGTCGTGCAAAGTCATGGAGAAACAGGTGTTCGGCCAGGCGCGGGTGATGCAGGCCCTGAGTGATGTGCGCTTGCTCCAAATCGACGTCACCGCCGACAATGCCGCCAGCCGCGAATTGCTCGGTCGTTATAAAGTGCCTGGGCCACCGAGTTTCGTGTGGATCGGCGCCGACGGTGAAGAGCGCCGCAGCCAGCGCATCACCGGCGAGGTCGATGCCGATACTTTCCTGCAACGCTGGACCACCATCCGAGACGCCCGTTAATGCTGACCTTCACCCTCGGCACCTTTGCCATCGCACTCAATCACTTGTTGCTGATCAGCGCGCTGGCACTGGCGACCTTCGTCGGCTGGCGGGTGGCCAAGCGCGGCGGTGACAATCCCGAGTCGGCGCTGTTCAGCCTGTTTCTGCTCGGCATGCTGGCGGCGCGCATTGCGTTCGTCGCCGTGTATTGGGGGCACTATCGCAACGACCTGTGGCAGATCATCGACCTGCGCGACGGCGGTTTTCTCGCCTGGCCGGGGGTGATCGTGCTGTTGGTCGCGGCGTTGTATCGCGGCTGGCGCCGGCCGGGTCTGCGTCGACCGCTGGGTTTCGGTGTGGTCAGCGGTGTGGTGTTCTGGGTGATGGCGACCCTGTCGCTGAACATCTACGAGCAAGGCACGCGCCTGCCGGACATCACTCTGCGCAACGCCGCCGGGGAAACCGTGAAACTCACCGACTATCAGGGCGGGCCGCTGGTGATCAACCTGTGGGCGACCTGGTGTCCGCCGTGCCGCCGGGAAATGCCGGTGCTGGAAAACGCTCAGCAACAACGCCCGGACCTGACGTTCCTGTTCGTCAACCAGGCCGAAAGCATGCAAAGCGTCGCCACGTTTCTCGAAACCCAGGGTTTGAGCCTGAACAACGTGCTGTTCGACCGCAGCGGACGCCTCGGCCAGGCCGTGGGCTCCATGGCCCTGCCGACTACCCTGTTCTATAGCCCGGACGGTCGCCTGCTGGGCAGCCATTTGGGCGAATTGTCCAACGCCAGCCTGGCCCGTGCCCTGGAAAGCTTCGACACCCCGGCCTCCAGCCCGAATCCGGCCACCTCTTCTTCAAGGAAACTGCCATGCCCCGCCTCCGCCACCTGCTGACGCTGACCCTGGGCGCCGCCCTGCTGCACTTGCCGTCGGTCCAGGCCGCTGAAGAACTGCCTGAAGCGATCAAGAAGATCGAAGCCAAGGGCGCCAAGATCGTCGGCCAGTTCGACGCGCCGGACGGCTTGCGCGGTTACGCCGCGCAATACCAGAACCGCGGCATGGCGCTGTACCTGACGCCGGACGGCAAGCACGTGCTGCTGGGCAACCTGTACGACGCCGACGGCAACGACCTGAGCAGCGCACCGCTGCAAAAACTGGTATACGCGCCGATGGCCAAGGAAGTCTGGGCCAAGTTCGAGGCCAGCAACTGGATTCAGGACGGCAACAAGGATGCACCACGCACTGTGTACCTGTTCAGCGACCCGAACTGCCCGTACTGCAACATGTTCTGGGAACAGGCCCGTCCATGGGTCAAGGCCGGCAAGGTGCAGCTGCGACACATCATGGTCGGCATCATCCGCGAAGACAGCCCGGCCAAAGCCGCTGCCCTGCTCGCCGCCAAGGACCCGAGCAAAGCCCTGGAAGATCACGAGAAGGCCGGCAAGGCCAGCACCCTCAAGGCCTTGAAGGACATTCCGGTCGCCGTGCAGACCAAACTCGCGGCGAACATGCAGTTGATGGAAGACCTGGAGTTACAGGCCACCCCGGCGATCTTCTATATGGACGACAAGGGCGAACTGCAACAACAGCAAGGTGCACCGACGCCGGACAAGCTGGCGAAGATTCTCGGCCCGAATTAATGACAAAAGCCCGCTCTCAGGAGTGGGCTTTGATTGTGGCTCGAAAAATCAACCACACATTGTGAAGAAGTCGAGGAAGCTATAGTCCTCGCATATCACTTTCATGGACTTGATGCGTGTTTGCGGTGGCGCCACGAAGTCAATCAATTGATGCAGTGCTCCGCCCTCGCTATGGCCGTGGTATTCCTTCCTCCCCAAGGATGCACCATTGGCATCGAAGTATTCGACGACGCCTTTAAGATGCAGGTAAGTCCAAGTGAAAGAAATTCGATCGTAGTCCGCCTGAAATTCAAACTGGATGTGTTGAGGCGGCGATATAACGCTCGAGTTGATGCACATGCCGAAAGAGAGTCCTTCCAAGAACCCCACAATGGTGGAGCCAAAACGCATGATGCCTGCCGATCCTGCCCCCTCCAGCAGCGTGATCGACATGGTGGGCAAGGTGAAAGTGTATTCGTCAGCGGCGCTGACAATTTTTACTTCATGACCATCAAAATTTTCCACATGAACATAACGTTGCTTCTGCACCGTTACTCGAGTGATGGGTGACGGCCGCACGATTTCGTCCCGCAAGACCCTGTAGCTCACGTCAACCGTTTCACCTTCATTGGCAGCCACTGCCGACGCACTCACGGCGACTTTAACCTCGCCTGATGAATTGCCATCAATCGTTTTCAGTTCAGGTGTCCCCTCGCCCGCAGTGCCAAGCCACAACGGCATGATCCTGTCGGCAGGACGCATGTCCTTGTACTTGATGACGATCATCGCTTCGTCCGGGACCAGCGCCGGATTCAGCACGTCGTACAGTGTCTGTTCAACAATCGGTGCCGGTAAATCGGTGTCGGATTTCAGCAGAAGTTCTGTCCAGCGCGGCAATTCATGCGCGGTGTCAATATTCGGACTTTTGTCGAACGCGACAAACACCTCTAGCGTCAGCGCCGATTTATCGTCAAGCCGAGTCAAAAAGCTTCGATCAATAGTCAACTCCAGACCGTTGCTCACCTGCTCGGATGTCACTTCCAGCGCCTTGACCAAATCAAGCGTTTCGTGGGTTGGATAATTGCGCTGTCCGACAACGCTGATCCAGATGCGCTGCCCAGGCGCGATGAACACCCAAGGTGAAAGCAGAACGCGCGCGTTGCCCGAAAACCTGCGCAAGTCCAGAAATACAGTACCTTCGATCTTGACGACATCGGGTAACTGCGGTTCCGGCAACTTGGCGGGAGGAATGTGTTCTACCGTCAGATGACGTGTATGGGAAAGCTTCACTTCTTCATTCAAGCTTGCTTTGTACCAGATTTGCACGGTTTTACCGATCGACTCACCGATGACCGACGCAGGGATGAAAACCTCAGCGGGAAGCGAAGCGTCCTTCGACTGAGTGGTAAATTCCTCGATATGGCCGGGCCTCGCCCAGAAGAGCTGGACACTATGTGCCGTACTGAGCCCTGGAAAATCGATTTGAACAGTTGTACCGCCCAAAAAGTCGGTAGGTTGTAATGTTGAGTGCGGAGCATCAGGTACCAATGGAACCGGAAGCTCAGGAACATTTGCTGATTGGCTGGACATGACGACTCTCCTGTCGGCGATCACACGATTCAGCCCACACTGGGCGAGACCATTTAATGCCTGCTCAAGAAGAGCGCGCTACTGTCAGAGTTGACAGTAGCGCGGGACGCAGAAAGGTGATTCAGTCGACGGAAGGGTTCTGTTCAGACAAAAAGGTAAACAACACCTCAGTCACAAACCCGGGATTCTCCAGATTGGAGATATGCCCGGCCTCCGGCACCAGCACACACGGGCAACCAATCAACTCGGCCATTTCCCGTGCTTCCGACGGCGGACGTGGTTTGTCCTGATCGCCACAGACCACCAGCGTGGTCGCCGCATTCAGCTCGCCCAGACGCGGCAACAGGTCATCACGGCCAAAGGTGATGCGTCCCATCGGCACGATGCTGTCGCGCAGGCGTTCGGCCGAATAGCCGGCGAGTTTTGCGCGGAAATCCTGATACAGCGCCGACGCCCGATCGATGCCCGGACGGAAGAAGATCGGCACCACGATATCCAGCAGTTGCTCGGAGATTCCGCCGCTTTCCTCGATCTGTTTGAACAGCGAGAAATAGTACTGGCGGGTCGGCTCCGGCTCGACGCCGACGTAAGTGTCCATCAGCACCAGACCGTTGAGCCGCTGCGGCGCCGACAACGCCAGACGCACGCCCCACATGCCGCCGACCGACAACCCGACCAGCGTGACCCGGTCGATGTCCAGATGATCGAGCAAGGTCAGCGCCTGACGGGCGATGTCATCCAGCGAAGTAGTGCCTTGCGGCAAGCGCCCGGATTCACCGTGGCCCCACAGATCCAGGGCAATCACCCGGTAGTTCGCCGACAGCGCTGCGATTTGCGGGGCCCACATGGCCTGGTCCCACAGGTAGCTGCCGGCCAACAACACCGCCGGGCCCGTGCCTTGATCAATGTAGTGAAGCGCCTGTCCGTCAACCGTGAAAAAAGGCATGGATAACCCCCGTGGCAAAGAAACTGGAGCACGAAGACTGAGCGGGCGCGCCTCGGCCGTCAATGATATGAAAGGATTACAAAGCCCGATTTGCGACAACGGCCACAGCGAAATCCATATTTCGGTAGCCATTGGCGCGGGCTGTGCTTTACAGCCCCTCCAGCTCCGCCATCAGGTCATTCAACCGATCAACCTTCTCCTCGGTAATGTCGCTGGCCACCAGTCCTTCGATGTACCCGGCCAGTTCCTCCACCGTGCTGCACTCGAACATCGCCCGCAGCGGCACATCTCGTTGCAGGGCTTTCTGCACCCGCGAGGCGATCTGCGTGGCGAGCAGCGAATGGCCGCCGAGTTCGAAGAAGTTGTCGCGTACCCCGACCTTCTCGACCTTCAGCACCTCGGCCCAGATATCGGCCAGGGTCTGTTCCAGTTCGCTGCGCGGCGCCAGGTAATCCTGGCTCTGCAGCTGGCCGATCTCCAGCGCCGGCAAGGCCTTGCGGTCGAGTTTGCCGTTGGCGTTGAGCGGCAAGCGGTCGAGCCACAACCAGTGCAGCGGCACCATGTATTCCGGCAGTTCGGCGCGCAGGCGCTGCTTGATTCGCTCCAGCCGTTCGCTTTGGTTCAGTGCAGAATCGGAGGCGACCAGATAGCCGACCAGATGCTTGCCATTGACGCCTTCCTGCACGCCGACCGCGCCGTCACGGACTTCCGGTTGCTCGTGCAGACGCGCCTCGATTTCACCCAGTTCGATCCGGTAACCGCGGATCTTCACTTGATGGTCGACCCGACCGACGTACTCCAGCACCCCGTCACTGCGACGACGCGCCAGGTCGCCGGTGCGATACAGACGCTCGCCCGGCGCACCGAACGGATTCGGCACAAACACCGGCGCGGTGCGCAGCGGATCGCTGACATAACCGCGACCGACCCCGGTGCCCGCCACACACAACTCACCCACCGCACCCAGCGGCACCAGCTCCAGCGCGCCATCGAGCAGGTACAGCAAATTGTTGTCGGTCGGCGTACCGATCGGCAGGTAACTGCCGCGAGTCGAGGCCATGTCGACACGGAAGAACGCCACGTCGTCCGAGCACTCCGCCGGGCCATAGGCGTTGACCAGACCGATGTCCGGGTAGCGCAGCAGCCATTGGTGCGCCAGTTCCGGCGGCATTGCTTCACCGGTCGGCAACATCCAGCGCAGACCGTCGAGGCTCAGGCGATCCGAAGCGAGCATGCCCTGGATCAGCGACGGCACGCTTTCCAGCACGGTGATGCCCTGCTGTTGCACATGCACCAGCAAGCCTTGCGGATCGTGGGCGATGGTGTTCGGCACGATGTCCACCCGCGCCCCGAACAGCGGCGCGGCGAGGAATTGCCAGACCGAAATGTCGAAACTTTGCGAAGCGGTCTGGGCGATCACATCGGCGTCGCTCAGGTTCAGGTACGGCACCTTGCTTAACTGGTTGTTGAGCATGCCGCGCTGCTCGACCATCACGCCTTTCGGCAACCCGGTGGAACCCGAGGTATAGATCACGTAGGCCAGGTTGTCCGGGCCGCTGAAGATCCCCGGATTCGCCGACGACACCGCACTGGCCTGAACCTCTTCCCACACCAGCAAGCGTGGGCGGTTGGCGCAGCTGAACTCATCCAGCAAGGTCGTCGCCTGTTCACGGCAAGCCTCGGTGCACACCAGCACCGGCGTGCGGCTGAGCTCGATGATCCGCTGCAGACGCTGGCTCGGCAGGCCCGGATCCAGCGGCAGGTAACCGGCACCGGCCTTGAAGCTGCCGATGATCATGCCCAGCAGATCCAGATTCCGTTCGCCCAACAGCGCCACCGGTTGATCCATCTGCACCCCGGCCGCGACCAGTGCATGACCGAGACGGTTGGCGTTCCGGTTCAGCTCGGCATAGCTCAGTTGCTGATCGAGGCAACTGGCGGCGATGCGTTGCGGATGTTGCGCGACCTGCGCTTCGAACAGTTCGACGTAGCTCTGCTCCAGCGGATAGTCGTGCTCACTCTGGTTGCAGCCGTGGAGCAGGAAGTCCTGTTCCTCTTGGCCCAGCAGCGGCAGGTCGGCCATGTCGCCATGGAAACCCTCGACCAGCGCCAGCAACAGGCGCTTGAACTCGCCGAGCATGCGCTCGATGGTCGACTCGTCGAAGTAACGCTGGTCGTAGGACAGATGCAGACCGAGGTCGTCACCCGGATAGCAAACGGCGGTCAGCGGGAAGTTGGTGTGGGTACGGCCCGAGTCCGAGGTCGCATTGAGGCTCTGCGCGCGGTCCAGCACCGAGACTTCCACCGGGGCGTTTTCGAACACGAACAGGCTGTCGAACAGCGGCTGGCCTTTCGGCAGTTCGCTCTGCTCCTGAATGTTCACCAACGGCAGGTATTCGTACTCGCGCAGTTGCATGTTGCTGTCGAGCAGACCGCTCAACCACTGGCGCACGCTGACACGCTGATCGTCCGCCGGGATCTGCACCCGCAGCGCGATGCTGTTGATGAACAGGCCGACGGTGCGTTGCATCTCCGGCATCTGCACCGGGCGCCCGGCCACGGTCACGCCGAACAGCACGTCGCGATCTCCGCTCATGCGGCGCAGCACCAATGCCCACGCCGCCTGGGCGAAGGTGTTGATGGTCAGTTGATGGGCCTGGGCCAGCTCACGCAGACGGGCGCCGTCCTCGACATTCAGTCGGGTGTAGCGGTCGCCGACGATCATGCCGCCGCTTTCGCCGGCGTGTTCACGCAGGAACGGGCGGTCGCTCGGGATCGGCGTGGTGCGCTCGAACCCTTGCAGATTCTGCTGCCACCACTGACGCGCTTCGGCCAGGCTCTGGCGTTGCAGCCAGCCAATGTAATCGCGATAGCGCGGCGGCACCGCCAGTTGCGCTTCGCGACCTTCGCCCAGAGCGGTGTAGATCTCGAAGAAATCGTTCATCAGCAGCGAGCGGCACCAGGCATCGATCAGGATGTGGTGGTTGCTCATCATGAACCAGTAACGTGCCGCGCCGACCTTGATCAGGCGCAGGTGGAACGGTGCCTGATTGAGCAGATCGAACCCGGCCTCGCGTTCGGCCTTGAGCAGCGCTTGCAGTTTCGGCTCCTGCTCGGCGTCAGCGATGGCGCTCCAGTCCAGGTACTCGATCGGCGTGCGACCCGGGGTGTGGATCACTTGCAGCATGTCTTCGCCGACGTTCCAGCAAAACGACGCACGCAACGCTTCATGACGGGCGACCACCGCTTGCCACGCCTGGGCGAAACGCTCGGGGTCGAGTTCGCTGTTGATGCGGTAGCGATCCTGCATGTAGTACAGACCGGTGCCCGGTTCGAGCAAGGTGTGCAGCAGCATGCCTTCCTGCATCGGCGTCAGCGGGTACACGTCTTCGATGTGCGCCGCCGGCACCGGCAGTGCATCAAGTTGCGCTTGGGTGAGTTTTGCCAGCGGGAAGTCCGACGGCGTCAGGCCACCGACCTCATCCTGCAGGCAATGTTCGATCAGGCTCTGCAACTCGCCGACGTAGGCATCGGCCAGCTCGTTGATGGTCTGCGCGTCGTAGCGTTCGGCGCTGAAGGTCCAGCGCAGCAGCAGTTCCCCGCCGTACACCTGACTGTCAACACTCAACTCGTTCGGCAACGGTGCGTGCGGATCGTGGGCGGCACCGACCGATTCATCCAGCGGACGAAACAGTGCATCGCTGCCGAAACTCTGGTCGAACTGGCCGAGGTAGTTGAAGGTGATCGGCGCATTCGGCAACGCCGCCATGCTCTGACGGCTGGCGTCATCGGCCAGATAACGCAGCACGCCATAGCCCAGCCCCTTGTGCGGCACGGCGCGCAGTTGCTCCTTGATCGCCTTGATCGAAGCGCCCTGCCCCGCGGCTTCTTCGATATTGTGCGGGGTCAGGCGCAGCGGATAGGCACTGGTAAACCAGCCAACGGTGCGGGTCAGGTCGATCTCGTCGAACAGGGTTTCGCGGCCGTGGCCTTCCAGTTGAATCAGCGCTGACGGCTGACTGCTCCAGCGGCACAGCACGCGGGCCAGCGCGGTCAGCAACAGGTCGTTGACCTGAGTGCGATAGGCGCTCGGTGCCTGTTGCAGCAGTTGCCTGGTGCGCTCGGCATCCAGTCGCACGCTGACGGTTTGCGCGTAACGATTCTCGCGACCGCCCTCAGGACGTTCGCACGGCAAGTCGGCGCTCGGGCCAGCCAGTTGCGCTTGCCACCAGCTCAGTTCTTCACGCAGGGACTCGCTGCCGGCGTAGGCCTGCAAGCGCGCGGCCCAGTCCTTGAAGGCGCTGGTTTTGGCCGGCAGTATCACCGACTGATCGGCGTCGAGCTGGCGATACACGGTTTGCAGATCGTCGAGCAGAACCCGCCACGACACACCGTCGACCACCAGGTGATGAATCGCGATGAACAGCCGTTGCTGGCCGTCCGGACCATCGACCAGCACCGCACGCAGCAGAGGCCCCTGAGCAAGGTCGAGACTGCGCTGGGCGTCGGCGAACAGCGCCGCGCACTTGTCCATCGACGGCACGCGAACCTGCCACAGCACGGCGGCATCGGTCACCGGTTGATGGGTCGCCTGCCATGCGCCGTTGACCTCGGTGAAGCGCAGACGCAGGGCGTCATGCTGCTCGATCACCGCCAACAGTGCTTGCTCCAGACGATGCGGTTCCAGCGCCACAGTCGGCTCCAGCAGCAACGCCTGGTTCCAGTGCTGACGCTCGGGAATCTCGGTGTCGAAGAACCAGTGCTGGATCGGCGTCAGACGCGATTCACCCGTTACCAGACCTTGCTCAGCGGTCACGGTTTCACTGCGGCTGGCAACAGCGGCCAGAGTCTGCACGGTCTGATGCTGGAACAGGTCGCGCGGGCTGAAGTGAATGCCCTGCTGGCGCGCGCGGCTGACCACTTGAATCGACAGGATCGAGTCGCCGCCCAGTTCGAAGAAGTTGTCGTTGAGGCCGACCTGCTCGACGTTGAGCACTTCGCACCAGATCTGCGCCAGGTTTTGCTCAAGCTCGTTGCTTGGCGCCACGTAATCCTGACGATTGAGCTCCGGATCCGGCGCCGGCAAGGCGCGGCGATCGAGCTTGCCGTTGGCGGTCAGCGGCATGCTCGCCAGCAAAATCAGATGGGTCGGCACCATGTAGTCCGGCAATTGCGTCTTCAGGTGCGCCTTCAGCGCGTCGCGCAGTTTGGCCTGCTTGGCTTCGCTTCGCGAAGCGACCTCGGTCACGAGATAGCCAACCAGTTGCTTGCCGCTCGGCGCATCCAGCGCCAGCACCACCGCTTCGCGGATCGAAGCGTGATCGAGCAGGCGGGTTTCGATCTCGCCCAATTCGATACGGAAACCACGGATCTTCACCTGATGGTCGATCCGCCCCAGGTATTCCACCAGACCGTCGGCGCGCTGGCGCACCAGGTCGCCGGTGCGGTACATGCGCCCGCCAGCGGCGGCAAACGGGTCGGCGACGAAACGTTCGGCCGTGATGCCCGCACGCTCGTGATAGCCCACCGCCAGACCGGCGCCGCCGACGAACAATTCACCGGTCGCGCCTTGCGGCACCAGCGCCAGATCGGCGTCGAGAATGTAGGCTACGCGATCACCGATCACACTGCCGATCGGCACGCTGCCGGCGCCCTCTTCCAGCACTTCCGGCGCCAGACTGGCCAGCGGCATGACCACGGTTTCGGTGGGGCCGTAAGCGTTGAAGAACAGACTCGGCTTGAACGCCGCGCGAATCCGTTGCAGGTGTTCGCCGGTCAGTGCTTCGCCGCCGGTGATGATCATCCGCACCGGCAAAACCTCGTTTTGCGTCGCCAGGAACTGCGCCAACTGGCTGCCGTAGCTCGGGGTGAAGCCGAGAATATTGATCCGGTGTTCACGGATCAGGCCGCAGATTTGTTCCGCGTCCCACTGACCTTGCGCACGCAGCACCACCTGCGCACCGCTGAGCAGCGGCACCAGCAGACGCTCGGTGGCGGCGTCGAAGTTGATCGAATAGAAGTGCAGTTCGCAGTCGTCCGGACGCATGCCGAAGCGCTCGATCACAGCCTGGCAGTGCATGGCGATTTCACCGTGGGACACCACCACGCCTTTCGGCTTGCCGGTGGAACCCGAGGTATAGATCAGGTACGCCTGATGCTGCGGCAGGCTGATAAAGGGCAGCTCGGTGGCCGGGTAATCAGCCAGCGCTGCGCTGTCGTCTTCCAGGCACCAGCGCGCCACGTTCGACGGCAGTTCGCCGAGGGCTTTGAACATCGCCCGGTCGCTGAGCAGCAGGCCGACGCCGCTGTCTTCGATCATGTAATGCAGGCGGTCGAGCGGGTATTCCGGATCCAGCGGCACATAGGCGCCGCCGGCCTTGAGGATCGCCAGCAGGCCGACGACCATTTCCAGCGAACGCTCCAGCGCCAGACCGACTCGCACTTGCGGACCGACACCGCGCTCACGCAGGACCCAGGCCAGACGATTGGCGCGGGCGTCGAGTTCGGCGTAGCTCAGGGTCTGCCCGGCGAAGGTCAGGGCCGGCGCATCTTTACGCGCCAGCGCCTGCTCGGCGAACAGATGATGAATGCACTGGTCGAGACGACGTTCGCCCGGCTCGACACCGAGGCTGTCGAGCAATTGCTGTTGTTCAGGCGCATCGAGCAACGGCAATTCGCTGAGACGCTGTTGCGGGTTGGCGATCAACGCTTCCAGCAGGTTGCGCCAGTGCCTGGCCATGCGCGCAATCGTCGGCTCGTCGAACAAATCGGTGCTGTAAGTCAGGCAGCAACCGAGGCGATGGTCGAGGTCGGTGACTTCCAGGTTGAGGTCGAACTTGGTCGCCCGCGCATCGTTGGCCAGGTACTCGACGGTCATGCCGGCAAGCATGCGGCTTTGCTGGAATTCCCAGCGCTGGACGTTGCACATCACCTGGAACAACGGGTTGTAGGCGGCGCTGCGCGGTGGCTGCAAAGCTTCAACCAGATGATCGAACGGCAGGTCCTGATGGGACTGACCTTCGATCACGGTGTGGCGCACTTGCTCGAACAACTCGCCGACCGACATCTGGCCGTCGAGCTGGCAACGCAGCACCTGGGTGTTGAGGAACGCACCGATCAGGCCTTCGCTTTCCGGGCGGATCCGGTTGGCCACCGGCGCGCCGATACGCAGATCGGTCTGGCCGCTGTAGCGGTAAAGCAAGGTCGCGAGTGCAGCAGTCATGGTCATGAACAGGGTCAGACCGTTCTGCGCATTGAACGCCCGGACACGGGCGGCGAGATCGTCACTCAGGTCGAAACGGAACAGCTCGCCCTGATGACTTTGCACCGGCGGACGCGGGCGGTCGCCCGGCAGTTCCAGCAGTGGATGTTCGCGACCTAGCTGCGCGGTCCAGTAGTCGAGCTGACGCTGACGCTCGCCGGACTCCAGCCAGTTGCGCTGCCACACGCTGTAGTCGAGGTATTGCACCGGCAGCGGCTCCAGCGGCGATTCGCGGTCGTCGACGAACGCTTCATAAAGCGCGCTGAGTTCCCGGGCGAAGATGTCCATCGCCCAGCCTTCGGTGACGATGTGGTGCAGGGTCAGGACGAAGTAATGCTCGTGCTCGGCGGTCTTGACCAGGCAGGCGCGCAGCAGCGGGCCGGTCTCGAGATCGAACGGCAGGTGCGCTTCATCGTCGGCCAGTTGCTGGACCTTCTGCTCGCGCACATCGGCGGCGAATTTCGAGAAATCCTTCCAGTCCATACGCACGCCGGTCTCGGCATGCACCTGCTGACGGGCCACGCCGTCGACGCTCGGGAACGTGGTACGCAGGGTTTCGTGACGCAGGATCAGCGCTTGCAGCGCGGCCTCGAAACGCCCGACATCCAGCACGCCACGCAGACGCGCCATGCCGCCGACGTTGTACGCCGGGCTGTCCGGCTCCATCTGCCAGAGGAACCACATGCGCTGCTGCGAATAGGACAGCGGCACCGGTTGGCTGCGATCAACCTTGTCGATCGGCGGCTGCTTGTTGGTGCGGCCGCTGGCCTGGATCTGGCGGATCTGCTCGGCAAAATCACCGAGCTCGCTGTGTTCGAACAAGGCACGCAACGGCAGCTCGACGTCGCAGGCCTGCCGGGTACGGGAAATGATTTGCGTGGCCAGCAGCGAGTGACCGCCGAGGGCGAAGAAGTCGTCGCGCAGGCCGACCTGCTTCAGGCCGAGCACTTCGCGCCAGATTGCGGCGATCTGCTGTTCCAGCTCGGTGACCGGCTCGACGTGTTCGCGCACCTGCCATTGCGGCTCGGGCAAGGCGCGGCGGTCGAGTTTACCGCTCGGGCTCAGGGGCATGGCGTCCAGGCGCATCAGTTGCGCCGGGACCATGTATTCCGGCAGCTCGGCGGCCAGTGCGGTTTTCAGGCGAGCGATTTGCCCGTCTTGATCTTCACTGGTGTCGGTGGCGGTGAAGTAGCCGATCAGTTGCGGGCCGGCGACGGTTTCACGCACCAGCACGGCGGCCTGAGCGACGCCATCCTGAGTGAGCAAACGGGCTTCGATTTCTTCCGGTTCGACGCGGAAACCACGCAGTTTGACCTGCTGATCGAGGCGGCCGAGGTATTCGATCACGCCATCGTTCGTCCAGCGTGCGCGGTCACCGGTGCGGTACAGACGCGCGCCCTGCTCGCCCAGCGGATCGACCACAAAACGCTCGGCGGTCAGCGCCGGACGGCCGAGGTAACCCCGGGCCAGGCCGATGCCGCTGATGCACAGTTCACCCGGCACACCGGCCGGCACAGGATTGAGATCGCTATCGAGCACCCGGCAGACCACGTTGCCCAGCGGACGACCAATCGGCGAACGCTCGCCATCCGCCACGCTGCAATGCCAGTGAGTGACGTTGATCGCGGTTTCGGTCGGGCCGTAACGGTTGTGCAGTTGCACCGCCGGCAGTTGCGCCAACACGCGGTTGCGCAGTTCCGCCGGCAGCGCTTCACCGCCGGAGAAAACCCGGCGCAGGCTGGTGCATTCGCCGCTCAGTGGTTCATCGATAAACAGCGAAAGCAGCGGCGGCACGAAGTGCAGCGTGGTCACGTCGTATTGCTGAACCAACTGCGCGATGCGATGCGGATCGCGGTGTTCGCCGGGGCCGGCGATCAGCAGGCGCGCGCCGGTGATCAGCGGCCAAAAGCACTCCCACACCGACACGTCGAAACTGATCGGCGCCTTTTGCATCAGCACATCGGTTTCATTCAGGCGATAAGTGTTCTGCATCCATTGCAGACGCTCAGCCAACGCCGCATGCGTGTTGCCCACACCTTTCGGCTGGCCGGTGGAGCCGGAGGTGTAAATCACGTAGGCGAGATTGTCGCCGTGCAGGTGCAGGCCCGGTGCCTGGCTCGGCCAGTTCTCCAGGTGCAGGGTGTCCATGGCGATAACGCTGACGCCTTCGCTGGCCGGCAAGCGGTCGAGCAATGCGGTCTGGGTCAGCAGCAGTTCGACGCCGCTGTCGCTGAGCATGTAAGCCAGGCGCTCGGCCGGGTAATCCGGGTCCAGCGGCACGTAGGCACCACCGGCCTTGATGATCGCCAGCAGACCGATCAACAGTTGCGGCGAACGCTCGGCGGCGATGGCCACGCAGACGTCCGGGCCGACGCCTTTGTCGCGCAGGTAATGGGCGAGACGGTTGGCCTGCGCGTGCAGTTCGGCGAAGTCCAGGCTGCCGCCGTCCCACACCAATGCCGTGCATTCCGGGGTCTGACGGGCCTGTTCATTCAGTAGCTCCGGCAGCCATTGTTGCGCCGGGGTGCACGGAGCGATGCTCCATTCGCTTTGCTGAGTATTTTCGGCGGCGGTCAGCAGTTGCAGATCGCCGATGGTTTGTTCCGGACCTTCGCAGACAGCACGCAGCAGGTTGCTGAAATGCTCGGCGAGGCGCTCGATGGTCGCGGCGTCGAACAGCTCATCGGCGTAGTCGAAGGACAGCGTCAGGCGACCGTTGCGGTCTTCTTCACTGTGCAGTTGCAGATCGAACTTGGCCTCGCGGCTGTGCCACGACAGTTCTTCGGCGAGCAGGCCCGGTAGACGTTTGAGCGCACTCAGGTCGCGTTGCTGGTGGTTGAACATGACCTGGAACAGGCCTTGTTCGCGGGCCTGCGGGAAGGCTTCGAGCAGTTGTTCGAACGGCAGGTCCTGATTCGCCTGAGCGCCGAGTACCGCCTGACGGGTTTGCGCCAGCAGTTCAGTGAACGGCAGTCGTGAATCGACGTCGGCACGCAGCACCTGAGTGTTGATGAAGAAGCCGATCAGGCCTTGGGTTTCCAGACGCGGACGGTTGGCGTTCGGCACTCCGATGCGGATGTCGCGCTGGCCGCTGTAGCGATGCAACAGGCTCTGGAAGGCCGAGAGCAGCAGCATGAACGGTGTGGATTGATAGGCCTGGGCCGTCCGGCGAATGGCGTCGCTGAGGCTGATCCCCAGACGAACGCTGTGGCGTGCGGCGCTGTGAATTTGTTTGGCAGAACGCGGATGGTCGGTCGCCAGTTCCAGAGTCGGATGCTCATCGCCCAACTGCGCTTTCCAGTACGCCAGTTGCCGCTCGCCCTCGCCCTGCGCCAACCATTGGCGCTGCCAGCTGCCGTAGTCGGCGTATTGGGTTGGCAGCGGCGCCAGTTCCGCGCGCTGGCCTTGGGACGCGGCGGCGTACAGGCGCGAGAACTCGTCGATCAACACGTTCAGCGACCAGCCGTCGGCGATGATGTGGTGCATTGTCACCAGCAACTGGTGATCTTCATCGTCGAGGCGAACCAGCGTCACCCACAGCAGCGGGCCCTTCTCCAGATCGAACCGGGTGCGGGCTTCGTCCTCGCGGATCTGTAGTGCGCGGGCTTCACGTTCGCTGGCCGGCAGGTCGCTGATGTCGATCAGTTGCAGGTTGAATTCGCCCGCCGCTTCGACCTGTTGCAGGGCCACGCCATCGCGTTCGAAGAAGCGGGTACGCAGGGATTCATGGCGTTCGATCAGTTGCTGGAAACTGGCGCGCAGGGCGTCTTCGTCCAGTTCGCCGCGCAGGCGCAGGGCACCGGGGATGTTGTAGGCGCTGCTCTGCGGATCGAGCTGCCAGGTGATCCACAGTCGGTTTTGCGCCAGGGATTGCGGCAAGGCTTCGTTGCGCGACAGCGCTGTGATTTCGCCTTGGGCGCTGCCGCCGTCCTGTTGCTGCTGTGCCACGACTGCGGCGAACGCGGACAGGGTCGGTGCTTCGAACAGCAGGCGCAGGCTCAGCTCCAGGCTCAGTTCTTCGCGGACCTTGGCGATCACCTGGGCGGCGGCGATCGAGTTGCCGCCGAGCAGGAAGAAATGATCGTCGGCGTTGACCTGTTTGACGTTGAGTTGCTCGGCCCAGACTTTGCCGATCAACGCTTCCAGTTCGGAGGCGGACGCGGTCGACTCATGAGCGGTTTCAGCGGTGGCCGACGGGAACACCGCGTAGCTGTCGAGGCTGCCGTCGGCCAGACGATTGCGGCAGGCCGAACGTTGCAGCTTGCCGCTGGAAGTCTTCGGCAATGCGCCCGGATTGAGCAGCACCACCACGCTCGGTGCTTCCTGATACGCCTCGGCCACCGCTTGGCGAATGGTTTTGATCAGCGCTTCGGGCGGCAGGATTTTCTGCACGCTGCGGCTGATTTCCGCCGCGATGCCGATGCCCTCCTCGCCATTCTGATTGACCGCAAACGCCGCGACGCGGCCCTTGCGCACCACCTCCACTTCGTTTTCGACCGTCTTCTCGAGGTCCTGCGGATAGAGGTTGTGACCGCGCACGATCAGCATGTCTTTCAAGCGACCGGTGATGAACAGTTCACCTTCGCGAATAAAGCCCAGGTCGCCGGTGCGCAGCCAGGTCTGGCCGGCATGCTGGACGAAGGTCTTGGCGCTGGCCTCGGGGTTGCGCCAGTAGCCGAGGGCGATGCTCGGGCCCGCGGCCCAGACTTCACCCACAGCGTTGTCGGCCAGTTCTTCGAGGGTGTTCGGCTCGACGATCAGCACCGCGTGCTCTGGCTGGCTGATGCCGCAGCTCATGATCGGGCTGCCCTCGCCCGCTTCGGCGCGGTTCTGTGCGAGGGCTTGATCGTCGACGCGCAGTGCAGGAATCCCTTTGCCACGCGGTGTGCCGGCGACGAACAGGGTCGCTTCGGCCAGACCGTAGGACGCCATGAAGCTGCTTTCGCTGAAACCGCATGCGGTGAATTTCTCCGCGAAGCGTTCGAGGGTGTCGAGACGGATCGGCTCGGAGCCGGAATAGGCCACGCGCCAACGGCTCAGGTCGAGACGCTCCAGCGCCGATTCACTGACTCGTTCGCTGCACAAACGGTAGGCGAAGTCAGGCCCGCCGCTGATGGTGCCGCCGTACTGGCTGATCGCTTCGAGCCAGCGCAATGGCCGGCCGAGGAAATACGCCGGCGACATCAGGATGCACGGCACGCCACTGAAGATCGGTTGCAGCAGACCGCCGATCAGGCCCATGTCGTGGTACAGCGGCAGCCAGCTGACGATCACGTCATCGGGGTTTACGTCGATACCGAAACCGTGGCGGATCAGCAGTTCGTTGGCCACCAGATTGCCGTGGCTGACCTGCACGCCTTTGGGCAGCGCGGTGGAGCCGGAGGTGTATTGCAGGAAGGCGATATGGTCTGTCGGCAGGGCCGGCTCGACCCAGCGTTCGGCCAGCGAAGTATCGAGGGTGTCAACGCACAACAGCGGCGGCGCGCCTTCGATTTGCTGCAGGGCGTCGCGCAGGTCGGCGCTGGTCAGCAGCAGGCGCGGTTCGGCGTCGGCGATGATCGACAGCAGGCGTTCCTGATGGTGACGCTTGGCCGATTCCGGCGGATAGGCTGGCACCGCGATCACCCCCGCATACAGGCAACCGAAGAACGCCGCGACGTAATCCGGGCCGCTGGGAAACAGCAACACCGCGCGATCACCGAATCCGGCCTCGGCCTGCAACGCGGCGGCGATGGTGCGCGCGCGCTGATCGAGTTCGCGATAACTGAGCACCACAGCCTGCTCCTCGGTTTCGGCGAGAAAGCGCAAGGCCAGCCGATCCGGCGTCAGGGCCGAACGGCGCTGAAGGGCTTGGACCAGGGTGCTGGGGAGTTCGAACGCGTCGGTCATGAGGTTTCCTGCCTGAATTCGGCTTGCTGGTGGAATCGGGTTGGCTGCGGCATGCCCGTGCAAGGCATGCGGGACACGGTCTTCGCCGACCGTGCAAGGCACTGGAATGCGGTAGGTCCGGGGCTGCGTACCCGGATCCATTCACCAATGAGAACGGATGACGTCTTGAAATAATTAGTCGGCAGGCTGGATCGCCAACGGGGCTGGGCACTTGGGCGAGTGCGGCGGCGTGTCGCAGTTCTCAGATCGCACTGTTATGGATCATTAGTTCTCTTTCTCAATTGACAATCATTATCATTCAACATAATTTGTCGCTCGATGTGTAGGACGGCCCCGCCCCCAGGCGTCCCACTAACCTATTGGCAGCAAGGTGATTTCCATGACGGAACAAGTATCCACAAGCAGGTGCGATTCACCGCTACTTCAGGCATTCGTCGACAATCGACTGATTCTGGTCAAGATTGCAGCCCGCATTACCGGCTGCCGGTCACGCGCCGAAGATGTGGTGCAGGATGCGTTCTTCCGACTGCAATCGGCACCGCCGATCACGTCGTCGATCAAGGCCCAGCTGAGTTATCTGTTCCAGATCGTGCGCAATCTGGCGATCGATCACTACCGCAAACAGGCGCTGGAGCAGAAGTACGCCGGCCCCGAGGAGGAAGGGTTGAACGTGGTCATTCAGGGCGCTTCGCCGGAAACCTCGCACATCAATTTTTCGACCCTGGAACACATCGCCGACGCGCTGACCGAGCTGCCAGTTCGCACCCGCTACGCCTTCGAGATGTACCGTCTGCACGGCGTGCCGCAGAAGGACATCGCCAAGGAACTCGGCGTTTCCCCGACCCTGGTCAACTTCATGATTCGCGACGCGCTGGTGCATTGCCGCAAGGTGTCGAGCAGTCGCGCTGATGCAGTGACCGCAAACCGTCGCTGATAAAAATCGGCCGCAAAAAAAGATCGCAGCCTTCGTCGAAGGGCTGCGATCTTTTTTGTCTTCAGCGAAATATCACACCAGCGTGCACCGGTCGAAGAACCGTTCGCGCCCGAGAATCATCAGCGCCGCGCGTTTGTGCGGGAAGTCGAATTCCTTCTCGCAGTGGAAGCACTGGTTATGCATGTGGCCAATCATTTTCGCGTTGTCGGCACGGGGTTCGGCGACCACCCGCTGCGTGCGCGGATCATCCAGGAACAGATAATGCACCAGCGCCGACAGCCAGCTCGCCACCTTGTGCGGGCCGCGATGGTCTTCTTCCCCGACCAGCATGTGAATGCCGCGATCGTAATTGTCGGCATCGTAGAACGGTGCGATGCGATCTTCCTTGGCCCAGTAGGCTTCGAAATAGGCAAACGGCTGATCATCGAAACAACCGATCAGGGTCAGCGTGTGCGGATCGGCGTCGAGTTTGCTCAGGTACTCGCGATGCTGTTCGAGGCTGCCCTCTTCCTGCCAGAAACTGGCGACTCGCGGGCTGTTCTGCCAGCGATTGAAACGCGCCAGATCCTGCTCGATCTCCACCGTTCGCAGGGAAATCCAGGCACCGAGGCGCGCATCGAAACGCCGATAAACCTCACCACGCGGTTTCACCGGTCGCAGCGGATGACGCTTGCCGTTGCTGATGACCATCTGCTGCGGATAACTGCCGGTCAGCGAGGCCCCCAGCCACGGTTGCGGCAGTTGCCAGAACAGCGTGCGCTCGCAGCGATATTCGCCCGCCACTTCAGTGCTCACCAGCAAGCCGCTGAGCAAGGCTTCGGTCGGCGCCTGGTCCAGTTGCCAGATCAATTGTTGACGCGCCGGCTCCCGGGCAAACAGCCAATAACAGGCTGCCCACAGCGCCTGGCCTGGCGGCAGCGCGTAGCGTTCATCGATCTGGATCGGCCCCTGACCTTCACGATCGAGGCGCAGGCGAATCAGCGGTTGCCCGTCCAGGCTCAGGCTCAGACGGCTTTCGGTGGCATCGGCTACCAGTTGGCTGCCCGAAGGCAGGGCCAGGGCAGTCAGGTCATTCAGATTGGACATGGGTCGGGCTCACGATAATCGTCGACAGTTCAACGATGGGACGTGAGCCGGGGCGGGAAATTTAGGCCGGACGCGAAAAACCGCAGCTCATTGATGCGGCACCGGCACCACCGCAATCTTGTACGGATCGAAGATCTTCAGCATCTGCCCGTTGTCGCGCAGGCCTTGCAGCAGCTTGCCGAAGGCTTCACCGGTGATCGGAGCCTTCGGACTGAGAATCGCGTAATGGTGGTAGATCTGGTCGATGCGCTGGGACACCAGCAACTCGTCGCGCACCTTTTCGTTGCGCAGCAGGTAATCGAACAGATACGAGCGGGTCACCAGCGCAATGTCTGCGCGCCCGCGCAAGACCATCAGCAGGTTGCTGTCGTGGGAATAGGTCAGCGTGGCGCTGTAAGTTTCGGCGAGGTACTTGGGATCGGCATTGAAGTTGGCAAATTCGTAGTGATAGCCGCTGTACAGCGCCAGCCTTTTACCCTTGAGATCGGCGAAGTAATTCTGCTGGCGACCGGGCTTGTTCTGCGCGACGAAAATCTCTGCGTCCTCAAGCCCCATGTCGACGGTGATGTGGGGAATGTCTTTCCAGCCCCACTCAGGGTTTTCGAAGATCGCCATGTCAGTGCGGCTGTCCTTGAAATCGCCGAACCGGCGAGGAATCGAGGTGGGCACCAGTTCGAAGCGATAGTCGCTCTGGGCGCTGTTCAAAGCCGCGACCAGTTCGGGCAGCAGGCCGGTGTCGGCGCCATTTTCCGGGCGAATGGTATAGGGCGGAAAATGCGCCGCGCCCACTCGAACCACCTGCGCCGCCGGAGCGGGCAATACCCACAGTGCAGCCAGCGCTGCGAGCATCAGCCCGGCGGCCGTCCGAATTGGCGAAGACTTCAAAACACCCCACTCCCCGAAAAAGTACCGATCATTGCATTCAAGCTAGGCGGTTTCGCCAAGTTAGCCAGTTTCCCGGCCTGATAGAAAGCGCCTAGCGCTCTTCGAGCACCAGAATCAGCGCTTCTTCGGCCAGTTGATCCAGGCTCAGGCTGCCGCCGGCACGGAACCAGGTGGTGGTCCAGGACAGCGCACCCGTGAGAAAACGTCGGGTAATGAACACGTCACCACGGATGAACCCCGCCTCCTTGGCCTCGCCCAGCACTTGCAGCCAGAGGTCTTCGTAGATGTCGCGCAGCGCCAGCACTTTGGCCTGGCCGTCTTCGGACAGCGAGCGCCATTCATACACCAGCACCGCCATCGCCTCGCCGCTGCCGCCCATGATCGACTGCAATTCGCAGCGGATCAGCGCCAGCACCCGCTCGCGCACATCGGCGGCATCGGCAAGGGCTGCGCGCATCAGCGCGGTGTTGTAGCGGATGGTTTCCTCCATCACCGCCCGCAGGATTTCATCCTTGCTCTTGAAGTGATGAAAGATACTGCCGGACTGGATCCCCACGGCACCGGCCAGATCGCGCACGGTGGTGCGCTCGTAGCCTTTGTTGCGGAACAGGTGGGCCGCCACTTGCAGCAATTTGCCGCGAGCGCTGTCCGGATCGGTCAGCTGGCCGGCGTCGACCAGTTCACGCATGACCCTCAGGGCTTTTTGCTCGTCCACCCGTTCTCTCCTACAGTCGATCAGTCAAATGCGCCGCACGCCGCAGAAACGGCGGGGTTGCGCGGGCAATTTAAGCCGCCGGCGGTGACCAAGCAAGCGCTTGGGCAGAAGATAATTTCAGCTGTTTACAAACCAAGCGCTTGCTTGGTAGCCTCGATGCACTTCTGTCACAGGTTCCTGAGCCGGAGATCAAAATGCCCACCACGGTTCGCATCGGATGCGCCAGCGCATTCTGGGGAGACACCTCGACCGCCGCCGCGCAGCTTGTGGCCGGAGGACAGCTGGATTATCTGGTCTTCGACTACCTCGCCGAAATCACCATGTCGATCATGGCCGGCGCGCGCATGAAGGACCCGCAGGCCGGGTTCGCCGGCGATTTCATCGAAGTCCTCGCGCCCCTGCTGCCGCAACTGGCCGAACAGAACATTCGCGTCATCAGCAATGCCGGCGGGGTCAATCCCAAGGCCTGTGCCGCCGCGCTGCAAGCGGCCTGCGACAAGGCTGGCGTGGCGCTGAAGATCGCCGTGCTTCTAGGCGATGACCTGCAACCCCAGTTCAAACAACTCGCCACCCAAGGCATCACGGAAATGTTCAGCGGCGCCCCGCTGCCGCCGATGTGCGTGTCGACCAACGCTTACCTCGGCGCGCCGGGCATTGTCGAAGCACTGCGCCTGGGCGCCGACATCGTCATCACCGGCCGGGTGGTCGACAGCGCAGTGGTCAGCGCCGCGCTGGTGCATGAATTCGACTGGTCGTGGCACGACTACGACAAACTCGCGCAAGCCGCCCTGGCCGGGCACATCATCGAATGTGGCGCGCAGTGCACCGGCGGTAATTTCACCGACTGGCGCGACGTGCCGGACTACGAACACATCGGTTTCCCGATCGTCGAGGTCAGCGCCGACGGCCAGTTCATCGTCAGCAAACCCGAGGGCTCCGGTGGACTGGTCACGCCGCTGACGGTCGGCGAACAGATGCTCTACGAAATCGGCGATCCGCAGGCTTATCTGCTACCCGATGTGGTCTGCGATTTCAGCCAGGTAAAACTCCAGCAACAAGGCAAGAACGCCGTCCGGGTCCACGGCGCCAAAGGCTTGCCACCCAGCGACCAATACAAGGTCAGCGCAACATATCCGGACGGTTTCCGTTGCACCGCCAGTTGCCTGATCGCCGGCATCGATGCCGTGGAAAAAGCCCGGCGCGTCAGCCAGGCGATTCTCGACAAGACCTCGGAAATGCTCGACCAGAAAGGATTGGGCCCCTACACCGAAACCCACGTCGAACTGCTCGGCAGCGAAGCCACCTACGGCCCTCACGGTCAGCGCCGGGACAGTCGCGAAGTGGTGATCAAACTCGCCGTGCGCCACCCGAACAAACAAGCCTTGATCCTGTTCTCCCGGGAGATCGCACAGGCCGCCACCGGCATGGCGCCGGGCCTCACCGGTATCGTCGGCGGGCGGCCGACGGTGTATCCGCTGATCCGGCTGTTCTCGTTCCTGATCGACAAAAGCGCCTGCACATTGCAGATCGACATCGCCGGCGAATCCCACCCGTTCGCCCTCCCCGCCCCTGCCACCCTCGACAGTCAGGATCTGCCCCTGCCCCATGAAACGCCCAAGCCCCAGGGCCGCGCCGACGCGAGCGTGCCATTGGTGAAACTGGCCGTGGCGCGCTCCGGCGACAAGGGCAATCACAGCAATATCGGCGTCATGCCGCGCCGTCCCGAATACCTGCCGTGGATCGCTGAAGCACTGACCCCGGCGGTGGTCGTCGACTGGATGAACCATGTCCTCGATCCGATTCACGGCCGGGTCGAACGCTGGTATCTGCCGGGCACCCACAGCCTCAACTTCCTGCTGGAAAACGCCCTCGGTGGCGGCGGCGTGGCGAGCCTGCGCATCGACCCGCAAGGCAAGGCTTTCGCCCAACAACTACTGGAAATCCAGATCCCGGTGCCGCAGAGCATCGCCGAACAACTCGACTAGAGGATTGGCACCATGGCGTTCGAATCGATTTTCAGGGCTGACCTGTTCAGCGGCCAGACCGTCATCGTCACCGGCGGCGGCAGTGGCATCGGGCGTTGCACCGCCCATGAACTGGCGGCGCTCGGGGCTAACGTGGTGCTGGTCGGACGCAAGCCGGAAAAGCTGCAAACCGTCGCCGCCGAAATTTCCGAGGACGGTGGTCGCGCCCACTGGAAGGCCTGCGATATCCGTGACGAAGAAGCCGTGAAGGCGCTGGTCAGCGAACTGATCCGTGAACACGGGCCGATCCACGGGCTGGTCAACAATGCCGGCGGCCAGTACCCCTCGCCCCTGGCCTCGATCAATCAGAAAGGTTTCGAAACCGTGCTGCGGACCAATCTGGTCGGCGGTTTCCTGATGGCCCGCGAGGTATTCAATCAGTCGATGAGCAAACACGGCGGCAACATCGTCAACATGCTCGCCGACATGTGGGGCGGCATGCCGGGCATGGGCCACTCCGGCGCCGCGCGTGCGGGCATGGACAATTTCACCAAAACCGCAGCCTTCGAATGGGGTTATGCCGGTGTTCGGGTGAATGCAGTGGCGCCGGGCTGGATCGCTTCCAGCGGCATGGACACCTATGAAGGCGCGTTCAAAGCGGTGATCCCGACCTTGCGCGAACACGTGCCGCTCAAGCGCATCGGCACCGAATCGGAAGTCAGCGCGGCGATCGTGTTTCTGCTCAGCCCGGCTGCCGCGTTCATCAGCGGCAGCACCTTGCGCATCGACGGTGCGGCCAGCCTGGGCAGTCGCGCCTGGCCGTTGCACAAGGCGACCCACAGCGAATCGTTCAACGGTTTTCACCGGGCTTACATGCCGGATGTCTTGAAGGACAAGGAGTAAGCCATGCCGCAGATCCAGTCCCAACTCGACCCGCACAGCGAAGCCTTCGCCCGCAACCGCGCGGCCATGCTCACCGCCATCGAGCAAGTCCAGCAACTCGAACAGAACCTGCTGAACAAGGCGGCCGAGGCCAAACCGAAATTCGACAAGCGCGGGCAACTGCTGCCCCGTGAACGTCTGAATCTGTTGCTCGACCCCGGCGCGCCGTTCCTCGAACTGGCGAGCCTGGCCGGCTTCAAACTGCACGACGACAAGGACGGCAGTTCGGCCGGTGGCGGCTTGATCGCCGGCATCGGTTACGTGTCCGGCGTGCGCGCCTTGATCGTGGCGAACAACAGCGCGATCAAGGGCGGAACGATTTCCCCGTCAGGCCTGAAAAAATCCCTGCGCCTGCAACAGATCGCCCAGGAAAACAAACTGCCGGTCATCACCCTCGCCGAAAGCGGCGGCGCCAACCTCAATTACGCGGCAGAAATTTTCGTCGAAGGCGCACGCAGCTTTGCCAATCAGGCGCGGATGTCGGCCATGGGTTTGCCGCAGATCACCGTGGTGCACGGTTCGGCCACCGCTGGCGGTGCCTATCAGCCGGGGCTGTCGGATTATGTGGTGGTGGTGCGCGGCAAGGCCAAGCTGTTTCTCGCCGGTCCCCCATTGCTTAAAGCGGCGACCGGTGAAGTCGCCACCGACGAAGAACTGGGCGGCGCCGAGATGCACGCGCAAGTCGCCGGCACCGCCGAATACCTGGCCGAAAACGATGCCGACGGCGTGCGTCAGGTGCGGGAAATCGTCAGCCTGCTGAACTGGAACGAGCAACTGCCATGGCTGCCTGAGCCGCCATTCAAGGAGCCGTTGTACCCCATCGACGAACTGCTCGGCCTGATCCCGGACGACCCGAAAAAACCCTACGACGTGCGCGAAATCATTGCGCGGATCGCCGACGAATCGCGCTTCCTGGAGTTCAAGGGCGAGTTCGATCAACAGACCGTTTGCGGCCACCTGAAAATCCAGGGCCGCGCCTGCGGTTTCATCGGCAACAACGGCCCGATCACGCCGAATGGTGCGAGCAAGGCGGCGCAGTTCATTCAACTGTGTGACCAGAGCCAGACGCCGCTGCTGTTTTTCCACAACACCACCGGGTTCATGGTCGGCACCGAATCGGAACAGCACGGCGTGATCAAGCACGGTTCGAAACTGATCCAGGCTGTGGCCAATGCGCGGGTGCCGAAACTGACGATCGTGGTCGGCGGCTCCTACGGCGCGGGCAACTACGCGATGTGTGGACGCGGGCTCGATCCGCGCTTCATCTTCGCCTGGCCCAACAGCCGCACAGCGGTGATGGGCGGCGCCCAGGCCGGCAAGGTGCTGCGCATCGTCACAGAAGCCAAACAGCTCAAGGACGGTCTGGTGCCCGATCCGAAAATGCTCGGCATGCTGGAGCAGGTCACCGCGCAGAAACTCGACAGCCAGTCCACCGCCCTCTACGGCAGCGCCAACCTGTGGGACGACGGGCTGATCGATCCACGCGACACCCGCACCCTGCTCGGTTACCTGCTGGACATCTGCCACGAAGCCGATATCCGCACGTTGCAACCCAACAGCTTCGGCGTCAGCCGGTTCTGATCGCCACGGATTAAAGGAGAACAATAAAAATGATCTTCACCCCGGAACACGAAGCACTGCGCCGTACCGTCCGCCAGTTCGTCGAGCACGAGATCAACGCCCACGTCGATGAATGGGAAACGGCCGGGCGCTTTCCGATCCACGAGATTTTCCGCAAGGCCGGCGACCTCGGTCTGCTGGGGATTTCCAAGCCGGAAAAATTCGGCGGCATGGGTCTGGATTACAGCTATTCGATCGTCGCCGCCGAAGAGTTCGGCACCATCCACTGCGGCGGCATTCCAATGTCGATCGGCGTGCAAACCGACATGTGCACTCCCGCCCTCGCCCGTTTCGGCTCCGATGAACTGCGCGAAGAATTCCTGCGCCCGGCCATCACCGGCGAGCAGGTCGGCTGCATCGGCGTCTCGGAAGTCGGCGCCGGCTCCGATGTCGCCGGGCTCAAGACTACCGCGCGCAAGGATGGCGACGACTACGTGATCAACGGCAGCAAAATGTGGATCACCAACTCGCCGAGCGCCGACTTCATCTGCCTGCTGGCCAACACCTCGGACGACAAACCGCACATCAACAAATCGCTGATCATGGTGCCGATGAACACGCCGGGCATCAGCCTCAGTTCGCACCTGGACAAGCTCGGCATGCGCAGCTCGGAAACCGCCCAGGTGTTTTTCGATAACGTGCGTGTGCCCCAGCGCAATCGCATCGGCCACGAAGGCGCCGGGTTCATGATGCAGATGCTGCAGTTCCAGGAAGAACGCCTGTTCGGCGCGGCCAACATGATCAAGGGCCTGGAATACTGCGTCGACAGCACCATCGAGTACTGCAAGGAACGTAAAACCTTTGGCAACGCGCTGATCGACAACCAGGTGATCCACTTCCGCCTCGCCGAATTGCAGACCGAAATCGAATGCCTGCGGGCGCTGGTCTATCAGGCCACCGAGCAATACGTCAAAGGCCAGGACGTCACCCGACTGGCCTCGATGGCCAAGCTCAAGGCCGGGCGCCTCGGTCGTGAAGTCAGCGACAGTTGCCTGCAATATTGGGGTGGCATGGGCTTCATGTGGGACAACCCGGTAGCCCGCGCCTACCGCGACGTGCGGCTGGTGTCGATTGGCGGCGGCGCCGACGAAATCATGCTGGGGATCATCTGCAAACTGATGGGCATCCTGCCGGGGAAAAAGAAATGAGCGCCCTGCCCAATTGCCAGACGCTGCTGCTGGAGCGGCACAACGGCGTGTTGCACATCACCCTCAATCGCCCGGACAGCCGCAACGCCATGAGCCTGCAAATGGTCGCCGAGTTGCGCGCCGTGCTGGCCAGCGTGTGCGATGACCGCAGCGTCCGCACACTGGTGCTCAGCGGTGCCGGCGGGCATTTCTGCGCCGGCGGCGACATCAAGGACATGGCCAACGCCCGCGCTCAGGGCAGTGATGCCTATCGCGACCTGAACCGAGCGTTCGGGTCGTTGCTGGAAGAAGCGCAGCACGCACCGCAAGTGCTGATCACCGTGCTGCAAGGCGCAGTGCTCGGGGGTGGCTTCGGGCTGGCCTGTGTCAGCGATATCGCGATAGCCGATCACCAGGCGCAATTCGGTTTGCCGGAAACCAGCCTCGGCCTGCTGCCGGCGCAGATCGCGCCGTTCGTGGTGCAGCGCATCGGCCTGACCGAGACCCGACGCCTGGCCCTGACCGCCGCCCGTTTCGACGGCCATCAGGCCCGGCGTCTGGGGCTGGTGCATTTTGTCGAGCAGGACCCGCAGGCGCTCGCCGAGCGGCTGGATGACGTGCTCGATCATGTCTTGTGCTGCGCCCCCGAAGCGAATGCCGTGACGAAAAAACTGCTGCTGGCCAGCGCCGGCCAACCGTCGAGCGAATTGCTGGACGAAGCCGCGCAGTGGTTCAGCGCCGCGGTGACCGGGGCCGAGGGCATCGAAGGCACGATGGCGTTTGTGCAAAAGCGCAAACCGAGGTGGGCCTCCTGAAAGCTTCGTCGGAACGCCGCCCGGAGCAAGCCCGCCCCCACAGTTTTTGTGAGCACCACTGCATCCTGTGGGAGCGGGCTTGCCCGCGATGAGGCCCTTCAATCCACCGCCAATATTCAGGAAAACCACCATGCCCGCCCTCCAAAAAATCCTGATCGCCAACCGCGGTGAAATCGCCTGCCGCATCCAGCGCACCGCCCAGGCCCTCGGTTATCGCACCGTCGCCGTTTTCAGCGATGCCGACGCTGACGCACTGCATGTCCAAATGGCGGACGACGCCGTGAACATCGGTCCGGCACCCGTGCAACAGTCCTACCTGAACATCCCGGCCATTCTCGACGCCGCCCGGCGCAGCGGCGCCGACGCCATCCACCCAGGCTACGGCTTTCTCTCGGAAAATGCCGAATTCGCCCGCGCCTGCAAACAGGCCGGCCTGACCTTCATCGGCCCCAGCGTCGAAGCCATCGAACTGATGGGCAGCAAACGCCAATCGAAAATCGCCATGCTCACCGCCGGCGTCCCCTGCATCGCCGGCTATCAAGGCGCCGAGCAGGACGATGCGACCCTGACCCGAGAGGCCGAGCGCATCGGTTATCCGTTGATGATCAAGGCCAGCGCCGGTGGTGGCGGGCGCGGCATGCGACTGGTGCACAGCGCCGAGGAACTGCCGGCACAACTGCGCACCGCCCGCTCGGAAGCATTGAACGGTTTCGGCAGTGATGAACTGATCCTCGAACAGGCGTTGATCGAGCCGCGCCATGTCGAGGTGCAGCTGTTCGGCGACCATCACGGCAACCTGATCTACCTCGGCGAGCGCGACTGTTCGATACAGCGTCGCCACCAGAAAGTCATCGAAGAAGCGCCGTGCCCGGTGATGACCGCAGAACTGCGCCAGGCGATGGGCGAAGCGGCACTCAAGGCAGGGCGTGCGGTGAACTACGTGGGTGCCGGCACCGTGGAATTTCTCCTCGACGCCAGTGGCCAGTTCTACTTTCTGGAGATGAACACCCGGTTGCAGGTCGAGCATCCGGTGACTGAATTGATCACCGGGCTGGATCTGGTGGCGTGGCAACTGTCGGTCGCCGAGGGCCAACCGCTGCCGCTGACCCAGGCGCAGGTGAAACTCGATGGTCACGCGATGGAAGTGCGTCTCTACGCCGAAGATCCGGCCCAGGGTTTTCTGCCGCAGACCGGGCGTGTCGAAGCCTGGGCGCCGGCACTGGATCGCGGTGCGCGGATCGATCACGGCCTGATTGAAGGACAGTCGATTTCACCGTTCTACGACCCGATGCTCGGCAAACTGATCGCTTATGGTGCGACCCGCGAAGAGGCTCGGCGCAAACTGTTGTGTGCGGTGCAGGACAGCGTGTTGCTGGGCGTGCAGAGCAATCAGCGTTTGCTCGCCAGCCTGTTGCAGCATCCGCAGTTCATCAGCGGGGAGTTCGGCACTGGCTTCATCCCTCAACATTTCGCCGATCACGATTGCCTGCACGCCTATTCGCCCAGTGCCGAAGAGCTGGCCATCGCGTCGGTGATTTTTTACCAATCCGCCGCGCAACAACATCGCGCCCCGTTGTCCGGATGGCGCAACAATGTCGGTGCACCGTTGCTTTATCGAATCGGCCTCGACGCCCGCGACTGGAATGTGCAACTGCGTACCAGTCCGGACAAGGCGTTTGAAGTGCAGGTCGCCGAACGTGTCATCAAACTCACGCTGGTCGAGCACACCGCCGGGGCCGTGACACTGGAAATCGATGGCCTGCGCCAGCGCCATGCCTATCGCCTGCACAACGACCAGCTCTGGCTGTTCACCCACCCCGGCAGCCTGCATTTGGTGGACCGAACTCATGCGGTGATCGACAGTCAGACCAGCGTCAGTTCCGGCACGTTGAAAGCGCCGATGGATGGCGCCATCATCGATGTGCTCGTCAGCGAAGGCAGCCCGGTCAGCAAGGGCCAGCTGCTGGTGGTGCTGGAAGCGATGAAAATGGAGCACCCGCTCAAGGCCGGCATCGACGGCGTGCTCAAGCGGGTGCAGGTCAAGGTCGGCGATCAGGTAAAAAATCGTCAGGTTCTGTTGCAGGTCGAGTAGTCGCCGCGCGCATCCGCAAGGTTTGACTACGCTCTGAATAATCAGGACGCGGAAATCAGGAACCCTGCGATGCCCCATTGGCTGGTCATAGATCTGGAAGCCACCACCGATGAGGGTGGCTGGCCGGTTACGGAAATGGAGATCATCGAGATCGGCGCGACCCTGGTGGATCGCGCGGGTCGCGAGCAGGATCACTTTCAGCGCTTCGTCAAACCGACGCGGCGCCCCTTGTTGACGCCCTTTTGCCGCGAACTCACGCACATCACCCAGGCCAACATCGACGCGGCGCAGCCGTTGAGCGAGGTCTGGCCGGCCTTCGAGCGCTGGCTCGGTCAGCACCAGACGCGCCTTGAAGGCTGGGCCAGCTGGGGCGATTACGACCGCAAGCAATTGCTTCAGGAATGGCAGCGTCTGCAACTCGACAGCGCCCTGAGCCGGGTGCCGCACATGAACCTCAAACAGCGCTTTGCCAAGGCCCGGCGCCTCGAACGGCCTCTGGGCCTCAATGGCGCGTTGCAACTGGCGGGGATGCAATTCAGCGGTCAGCAGCATCGGGCGCTGGAAGATGCGCGCAATACCGCACGCCTGCTGCCACTGGTATTGCCGCTCTAGCACAGGTGACGGCATC
The DNA here is from genome assembly GCF_048654275.1 of Candidatus Pseudomonas auctus. Lineage (NCBI taxonomy): Bacteria > Pseudomonadati > Pseudomonadota > Gammaproteobacteria > Pseudomonadales > Pseudomonadaceae > Pseudomonas > Candidatus Pseudomonas auctus. The sequence continues at coordinate 60,945 of NZ_JBJYZK010000010.1, forward strand.
GGAAGCCTTGTGCATACTGGCCGCCCCTTTTTGACCCTTTTAAGCCCTTTTCGAGAGGAATCGCCCATGTTTAAAGTCAACGAGTACTTCGACGGCACCGTCAAGTCGATCGCTTTTGGCACTGCTGAAGGTCCTGCGACCATCGGCGTCATGGCCCCGGGCGAATACGAATTCGGCACCAGCCAGCGTGAAATCATGCACGTGGTTTCGGGCGCCTTGACCGTCAAACTGCCGGACAGCAGCGACTGGGAAACCTTCGCCGCCGGTAGCCAGTTCAACGTGCCCGCCAACAGCAAGTTCCAGCTGAAAGTCGCCGTCGACACCGCTTACCTGTGCGAATACCGCGGCTGAAACTCCGGTTTCCTGCGGTCATGAAAAATGCCCGTGTCCAGGGACACGGGCATTTTTCGTTTCTGGCGGGTTATTCGAGGATTTCTACCGGCATGCCGACCTCAAGCCGGCCGTTGCCGTCGTTGACCAGGTTCTGGCCGAACATCGCGCCATCGGCCTGAGCACGGGTCTTCTGCAAGGTCGCCAGTGGTTCGCGGTCAGCGCTGCGCTCACCGGTCTGCGGATCGATCGTGGTGAGAATGCACCGCGAGCAGGACTTGACCACGCGGAACTCGACATCGCCGATACGAATCCGCTTCCAGCCATCCTCGGCGTATGCGTCACTGCCTTCGATCACCAGATTCGGCCGGAACCGCAGCATTTCCAGCGGACGCCCGACTTCCTGCGACAGGTGTTGCAGCGAGGCCTCACCAATCATCAACAGCGGGAAACCATCGGCGAATGCCACTTGGTCATCGTCGTTGCCGTACCCGGCCTGGGTCGTCCGGGCGCGATCCAGCGGCACTTGCACCAGTCGGGTTGGCTTGCCGATGAAATCGCTGACCCAGCGGGCCGCCTCTTCACCGGCATCCGGCACACGCAGGGCGTCACGCCAGATGGTCACGCCACGCAGGTTGTCGTCGCTGCCGGGCAAGGCGACATCCATTGCCGAATGCCCCGGCGCGCTGAGCGTCAGCCCGCCGCTGGCATTCCACAACGCGGAGAGCTGGCTCATTTTCGCTTCGGCACGCTGGGTCAGGAACCGCCCGCTGGCCTCATCCACCAGCATCCAGCGTCGGTCACCCTCAAGCCCCAGTTTGTCCAGGCCGATCCCTTGCAGGACCTCACCCTTGGCGGATTTCAACGGGTAACGATAAAGCGCGCTCAGACGCAGCATGGCCAGCTCCCTGGTGGGTCAAAAACGCCACCCTATACGAGCTTTGTCAGCGAATCAAAGGCTGACGCAGGGTCAGCCTCGACCTGTGGATCAGGCCGGCACTTCGTCAAGCATCAGACGCTGGCGCACCACATCCACCAGTTTGTCCGGCTGGAACTTGGAGAGGAAATTGTCGCAGCCGACCTTTTTCACCATCGAGTCGTTGAAACTGCCGGACAGAGAAGTGTGCAACACCACGTACAGGCCACGCAGGCGCGGGTCGTTGCGGATTTCGGTGGTCAGGCGATAGCCGTCCATTTCCGGCATTTCGGCGTCGGTGAACACCATCAGCAGTTTGTCGGTCATGTTCACCCCGGTATCGGCCCAGGCCTTGAGCATGTTCAGGGCTTTCAGGCCATCGCTGGCGATGTGCATCTTCACGCCCAACTGGCCGAGGGTGTCGCGCAATTGCGAGAGCGCCACGTTGGAGTCGTCCACCAGCAACACTTCGCGGCCACGGGCACGTTCCAGCACCGGGTCGTCCAGTTTGTCCCGGGAGACCTTGGCGTTGTACGGCACGATTTCGGCAAGGACTTTCTCGACGTCGATGATTTCCACCAGTTGATCGTCGACCTTGCTGATGGCAGTCAGGTAGTGCTGGCGACCGGCACTGGTCGGCGGCGGCAGAATGGCTTCCCAATTCATGTTGACGATGCGGTCCACGCCACCGACGAGGAAAGCCTGCACCGAGCGGTTGTACTCGGTGACGATGATCGTGCTGTTCGGACCCGGCACCAACGGTCGCATGCCGATCGCCTGGGACAGGTCGATCACCGGCAGCGTCTGGCCGCGCAGGTTGACCACACCGCAGACAAACGGGTGACGCTGGGGCATCAAAGTCAGCTTCGGCAATTGCAGGACTTCCTGCACCTTGAACACGTTGATCGCGAACAATTGGCGCCCGGCCAGTCGAAACATGAGAATTTCCAGGCGATTCTCACCCACCAGTTGCGTGCGTTGGTCTACCGTGTCGAGAATGCCGGCCATCAATGACTCCTGGGCTTGTTCTGATGAATTCACTATTGGGGGTTATCGGCTGAATCTGGCGGATCTTGATCCCGTCCAAAATCACCAACAAAAATGCCATTGGCAGGCATTGATGTCACATTAACATCATGCTTTACTGGCCCGGTGAAATCATCTGCTACATTCTTCTCGGCGCGACCCCGATTTGCGCCACAGGTTCCCGTGCCTAAGGGAATCCCCTAGGAACAATCAGGCCCAACCTGATGTTCGCGATATCCAATAGCCATTAATGTGACGCCATTCTCATTGCATGAACGGAGTCAGGCTATTGTGTGCGATCGCAGTTCAGTGGAAACACATCCTCTTGAAACCCCAGGTCTGTGCCAATGCACACCGGGGCGCGGTCTCGCGACGGTTCATGATCGTCGACACACACGGCATTCCCTCATCAGACATGACGTGGTGGAGATAAGCATGCCGAACGACCGTAGTGACTGGGCGCAGCGCTTCCCCGAATTCCTTGTCGAGGCTGAAACGCTCCTGGCCAAGTCCGAAGAATGCCTCAGCCATCTGCAGCTGATCAGCAATGACAAGGACGCCATCGACTGCATGCTCAGCACCCTCCTCAAGCTGGCGAACAAGGCCGATGCCCTGGGGCTGGAGGCGGTATCCGAATTCTCCCTGCACCTGCATGGCTTGCTCAACCAGGTGCAGGGTCACGTGGATTTGCATGCACAGGCCCTGGAAGCACTGAAGGATTGCTTCACCCTGATGGCCTGGCAACTGGAACTGATCGACCCAAGCACCGGCCAATTGGGCCTGGATGAAAGCGAACAGGTGACGCTGATCGAAGCCTTTGCCTGCCAGGTGGGGCAGACTCACTTCCAATTGCCGCTCAATGGCAAGCCGATGTCCCTCGTAACCTGGTCGGAGCGCCAAGCGTAATCGGGCATACCGTGGGCTGTTCGCGCCCGTCATTTCTCACAGCCGAAAGTCGCAATTGAATAGTTCATGCCTGCCTGCGACATCCTCCAATAAATAATTACGCTTGATGAATGCTGACTGCCTTCTGCTGATGTCAGGGTTTTCCTGTGCAAAAGTAACTTGCTGCTGCATCGATAATATCGAGTCGGATATTTCAACTTTTCCATTATGGAACTCTCGTCCAACATGGCCTGTTTCCTGACTCTTTGGACATATTGGCAAACGCGACCAACGGTATGTTAAGTGGTATTATGCAGCCCGTTAGTTGCTTCAATTAATGGCATTGTGACTTCAATGATGGGCTGCCACCGAAGTTGGCGCTCAATTATCGATCACTGAACCGTTTTGAAATCAACAACCTGAGCAAACGTTTTCCAGACAGAGACCGCCAGCCCTTCTGACGGTCTGCCCGCAGCGAACATCCATTGGCTCCATCCGCTATGTACGCCAGCCTCAAGTCGATCACCACATGGCCTCCCTCCCGAGAAAATGCCCGCAGGTTCACACTCCTGCTGTGCACGGTTTCAGCCTTGGGCAGTCTGTTGAGCTATGGCGTCTCCGCGCCGCTGTCACTCGGCCTGTTGCTGATCAACGTGGCGGTTGCCGGCTGCGTCTGGACACAACATCGCCTGTCGCGCAAATCCATCAAATTCCAGCCTCAGGAACTGGCCGACCGTTTGCTGGAAGTCCAGGAAAACGAGCGCCATCGCCTGAGCCGCGAACTGCATGACGATATCGGCCAGTTGCTGACCGCCGCCAAGCTGCAAAGCGAATGGCTCAAGCGTCGCTTGCCCGCGGAGATGCAGGAACACTGTTCGGTACTTTGCGAGACGCTGGAAGAAACCCTCAACAAGGTGCGCGACGTTTCGGCCATTCTCAACCCGCGGCAACTGACCAGTCTGGGTCTGGAAGCGAGCCTGCGTGCGCACCTGGTCAAGGTATTGGCCAATAATTCGGTGCACTGGAGTCTGGACTGCCAGCAGCGCCTGAATGGAATCCCCGAAGAGATGGCCGTCGCAGCCTTTCGCATCACTCAGGAAGCCGTGACCAACATCCTTCGTCACGCACAGGCCAAAAACCTGCTGATTCGCGTGCAACGCCTGCCACAGGGCTTGACCCTGCTTATCAGCGATGATGGCCTGGGCTTTTCCCCGGCGGCGAATCCCGGCCGCGAAGGACAGCGGGGCATGGCCGGGATGGCCGAGCGCATTGAGCAACTGGGCGGCACACTCAATGTGACCAGCGAGCCGGGCAAAGGCACTCAAATCGAAGCACTATTCCCCTGGGCGCCCCGGGCACTCGAGCGGGCCAGTACGAATAAGGTTATGCGTTGACTTGTAACTTACTTCTGGTGGATGACCACTCGCTGATCAGGGCCGGCGTGCGTGCCCTGGTGCTGGATATTCCCGGCTATGCAGTCATCGGCGAGGCCAATGATGGCTCGCAGCTGCTCGAGATGGTCGAGCTGCTGTCCCCCGATATCGTATTGCTGGACATTTCCATGAAAGAAACCGGCGGCCTGGAAGCCCTGCAGCGACTCAAACGAGTGCGTCCGCACGCCAAAGTGCTGATTCTTTCGATGCACACCGACCCCGCGCTGATCATGCAGGCGCTGGAGTCCGGTGCTCACGGTTATCTGCTCAAGGACACCACGGCCACCGAACTCGAACATGCGCTCGAAGCTCTGCGCAACAACGAGCGCTACTTGAGCCCCGCCATCGCCCATACCGTGATCAATCAGGCGCTGACCCGCAATCTGAAACAGCAGCCGGAAGTCGCCGAGTCGCACAACCTGACCGCACGCCAGCTGGAAATCCTGCGCCTGATCGTGCGTGGCAAGTCCACACGGGAAATCGCCAACGGCCTGGGCCTGAGCATCAAAACAGTCGAAACCCACCGCTCGCAGATCATGAAGCGCCTGCAGATCTACGATGTGGCAGGCCTGGTGCTGTTTGCCGTGCGGGAACAGATCATCAGTCTGGACGACTGAGCCGACGAGTTGCACTCAACAGCGGCGAGCCCTTCGGCAAATGCACACGCAACGCCCCGGGGCGCGCCGCAAACCGCAAACTTTCGCCCTCCAGGGGCTCGCCGTCGAGATTGATGTAAAGCCCTTCGGCGACCTTGATTTCAACCCATGGCAAACGGGCACGCACAAACATGTTGTCAATGCCGAAGCCGTCGCTGAGCAGATTTTTCAGGGTGCCAACCAACTCCTGCGGCGCCGGCAGGATGCTGATATCCAAGAGACCATCGTCCACCAGCGCTTCGGGGCACAACACGTGTCCGCCGCCGGCCTGACGGCCATTGCCGATCCCGAGGGCCAGCAACTCGCCCTGCCAATGGAAATCCGGCCCCTGCAACTCACCGTACGCGGCATGCAGTTCACTGAACCGCGTCAAACCGGTGAACAGATAAGCTGCGCCACCCAATACCTTTTTCAGATCTTCCGACGTGTTGGCCGTTACCTGGCTGCCGAATCCTCCGGTCGCCATGTTCAGGAAGATCTGCCCACCGACTTCACCCAGATCGATGTCGTGGGCGGGCGCTTCAAGCAACTCAAGCGCCTCGGTCGGCTCCAACGGGATACTCGCCGCGTGGGAAAAGTCGTTGGCAGTTCCCAGCGGTAAAAGCACCAGACTGGCTTTGCCCGGATGCGCCGCCAGCGCTTCGGCGATATCACGCAGGGTGCCATCCCCACCGCCGGCGATGATCTGGCGGTATCCCGCCGCCAGCGCCTCCTCCACCAACCGCTGCGCATCGCCGGCCTCCCAGGTCAGACGTACAGCCAGCTCCCAGCCTTGCTCTCGCTTGTTCTCGACAGCGGCACGAACCGCCTCGTTGAGTGCCTGCTTGCCATGCAGAATCAACAATGCCTTGCGTTCACTCATTGCGGTTACTCCCGGAATTAAATCGGTACGGAACATCTTGACCCTCAAGAGGGATAAAAAAGTCGCACTCTTTCTGATTAATTCCTGAAGCTCGCCCTCCTTGTCCTACATACCGGTACTTTTTCGTACAGAACGTAAGGAATCGGCTCAATTGACCCGGCCCGGCCATTGGTACAACGTGTGTCGGCGTTAGTGATCTTCAATTCAATTACACAAGGATGTGCATGTAATGAGTGGAAACAGGTTCAGGACTTTCGATATTTTGCATTTCGGCATTTGCCAAGAGCCCCCCACTGCAGCAGGTGGACGTTTCCATGCAAAGCCATGAAGCAGGGCTAGCCGTGAGTCCGGTTGCCTCTCTCTCCGAAAGTCGCGCCAGCCTCAAAGACGAATTCAAATGCAGCGCCAGAAATACCGGAGAAAACAATATGGAACCGCGTATCACCGAGCTGGAAACTCACCTCAAGTACATTCGACGCGACATGGACGAAGTCAGAGGAGACGTCAAAGCCATCAAGCACCGCCTTGCCTACTCGGCAGGTGCGACAGCGATGGTGCTCGGACTGGTGGGCTGGATCGCCAATAGCCGGTTCGACCAGCTCGTTGCACTGATCAGTCGTTGACTGGCAGACAGGCAGGCATCGTGTAACCACTGTGCCTACCTTTCAAATACCTGCGATCAACCGAGAAGCTCGCTGAGTGGAATGAATGGCACCAGGTCTCCCTCGGCCAGGACTCGTCCCTCTTGTACCTCCACCAGCCCCTCGGCCCAGGCAGCGCTGCGCAGAACGCCGGAACTCTGGTTAGGGTAGATCGTCGCCAGTCCCTCCGCCAGACGCCCCCGCAGATATTCACGCCGATTGCCGGCATGGGGCCAGACAAATCCTGCGGGTACCGAAAACTTCAGCGGCTCGACATCCTGCACGCCCTGGCGACGTAACAGATAAGGTCGGGTCAACAAGGCGAAAGTCACCAGTGTCGAGGCAGGATTACCCGGCAATCCAATCACCGGGACACCGCGAAAATGCCCGACAGTCAATGGCTTGCCGGGCTTGATTGCCAGCTTCCAGAGTGTCAGCTCGCCTTCTTCCCTCAATGCGATTCCGAGGAAATCCGCCTCTCCGACCGATACCCCACCGGTCGACAGAATCAGGTCTACATCCTGGAGCTCCCCGAGTTTCGCACGGGTAGTGAGCAGGTCATCAGGCAGAATACCGGCATCAACCACTTCACATCCCAGGCGCTGCAACCAGCTGCACAACAGCACCCGGTTGCTGTTGTAGATCTGTCCCGGCCCCAACGTCGTGCCCGGCTCGACCAACTCGTCTCCGGTGGACAAAACCGCCACACGAACCTGTCGAACGACCTCAAGCCCTGCACAACCCAGCGATGCAGCCAGCCCCAGCTCGATCGGACCGAGCCGAGTTCCTGCGGACAAGACCAATTCACCGACGGTCGTTTCCTGGCCTTGTGGACGAATGTTCTGCCCGGCCACCATCGTTTCGATGAAACTCACGCGCTCATCGGCATGAATCTCGACGTTTTCCTGCATCTCGACACAGTCGGCCCCCGCAGGCACCGGCGCGCCGGTAAAGATCCGGGCACAGGTGCCCGGTTTCAAAGGTTCCGGTGCCTGACCGGCGAAAATCTTCTGACTGACCGGCAACGGCTCGCCGGTCCAGTCGACCAGATTCAAGGCATATCCGTCCATGGCGCTGTTCGGCCATGGCGGCAGATCCAGCGTCGAAATCAGATCCTGCGCCAGCACCCGCCCGTGAATCTGCGCCAGTGGCAAAGACTCGCACTCGACAATCCGCGAGGTTTCGGCCATTTCCAGCAAACGCGCCAATGCCTCTTCAACAGGCATGAGGCTGCCGGTCTTGCCCGGCTTACCCACGGGATTCACAAGGCGCTGCCTTTTTCAAATGAGTAACGAAATTGCAAGGGCGGTGACGTGAGTCCAGTTGCTCGGCCAGGATGCCATCCCAACCGGTGCGCACTGCATTGGTCGAACCTGGCAGGCAGCAGACCAGCGTGCCATTGGCCAATCCCGCCAGAGCTCGGGATTGCACGGTGGAGGTGCCGATGTCGGCAACCGATATCTGGCGAAACAGCTCACCAAAACCATCGACCTGTTTGTCCAGCAGGCAGGCAACGGCTTCCGGTGTACTGTCGCGACCGGTAAAACCGGTGCCTCCGGTAATCAGCACGACTTGCACGACGTCTTCGGCAATCCAGTGGGCAACTTGCGCACGGATCTTGTACAGGTCATCTTTGAGCAGCACGCGCTGCGCCAGATGATGGCCGGCGGCCGTCAGACGGTCAACGAAGACCTGGCCGGAGGTATCGGTTTCCAGGGTTCGGGTGTCGCTGACCGTCAGCACTGCGATATTGAGCGGTGCGAAAGGTACATCAGCCTTGGCTTTCATAGGCTCGTCCAGTTGTAGGAGAAACAGCCCGGTGTTATATCACAGCGCCCCCTTTTTTCGCCGCCCCCGCGGAGAGTTGCCATGACCTCGAACACGCCATTACCACCTTGCTCCATTCTGTTACTGGCGGGTGGGCGCGGCCAGCGCATGGGCGGCAAGGACAAGGGGCTCGTGGAATGGCACGGTGAACCGTTGATCGCGCATCTTCATCGTAAAGTTCGGTCGTTGACCGATGATCTGATCATCTCCTGCAACCGCAATCGTGAACGCTATGCGCCATTTGCCGACCAGTTGGTAGGCGATGACGAGGAAGATTTTCCCGGTCCGTTGGCCGGCATTCGTGCCGGCTTGAAAGCCGCGCGCCACACCCACCTGCTGGTACTGCCCTGCGATGTCCCGCGCATCGACCTTGCGTTGCTGCAGAGTATGCGCGAGGCGGCCAGTCTGAATTCTGAAAAACCTTTAATGTTGCGCCATGACGATCACTGGGAACCGCTGCTTTGCGTAATCCCCGTGGCACTCCTGCCCGCCTTCGAAAACGCCTGGAACGCTGGAGAACGCAGCCCCGGCCGGCTGATGCGCACTCTTGATGCCCAAGCCCTGGTTTGCCCTGACAACGACCCACGCCTGGCCAATCTCAACACCCCTGAACTGTTGAGTTCGCACAACACTGTGTCAGACTGACAGCACTCAAGGAACTTGCACGCCTTGTATACGTCTCAAGCTCAGTAACCAAAAGAATTTCCCTTCGGAGACACACTCATGACTCAACGGACCCTCGCCACTTTCATGCTCGCACTGGGCCTCGCCACCCTCGCCGGTTGCGCCTCGCCAACAGTGATCACCTTGAATGACGGTCGCGAAATCCAGGCTGTCGACGCCCCTAAATATGATGAAGATTCGGGCTTCTACGAGTTCGAACAACTGGACGGCAAGCACACTCGCATCAACAAGGATCAGGTTCGTACTGTCAAAGAGCTTTAATTCTTCAGTTCGACACCCGATACAGAAAAGCCCGCAATATGCGGGCTTTTTCGTGTCTGACCGAAAACAATCGATAGCGGGATCACCAGTCCAGCGTGATGCGGCTCTCGAACTCGCGGGGCTGCCCCGTAACCGGATCGATGAATCGCAGGCCTTGCGCCAGAAGTTTCAGCGGATTGGCGTAGTCATCCTCAACGTCTTTGAGCACTTCGGGATAAAACGGATCATTGCAGATGCTCGCCCCCAGCGCCGTCATGTGTACTCGCAGCTGATGCTTCTTGCCGGTCACCGGATACAGGCCGTAGCGCCAGAGATCACCATTCCTTTCACGCACCTCCACCGCCGTTTCGGTGTTACTTGCACCCGCCCCCTCCTTCATGCGGAAGAAAGGTTCGCCATCGACGAGACGACTTTTGTGTACCAACGGAAAGTCCAGCCCAGGTAACGCGGCCGCAATGGCTTCATAGCGTTTTTCAATCTGCCGGGTGGGGAACAGCGACTGATATGCCGACCGCGTCTGTGGGTTGGCCGAGAAAATCACCAGCCCGGCCGTGTGCCGGTCAATCCGATGCAGCGGCACCAGATGGGGATTGTTCAGGCGCCGGATCAATCGGCGAAGCAGCGTCTGTTCGACGTACTCGCCTGCCGGGGTCACCGGAAGGAAATGCGGCTTGTCGGCCACCACCAGATGATCGTCCGCATACAGAATCGACTCAACTACCGGAATCGGTTTTTCATCCGGCACTTCACGAAAGTAGTGAATGCGCAGCCCTTCCCTGTAGGGCAAATCCAGCGCGATCGGCCGCCCCTGACCATCCAGCACCCGGCCCCGGGCAATCCGATCCAGCCATTGATCGCGCCCGATGGCACTGAAATGCTCACACAGGCAGTCGAGCACTGTCCGCCAGTTGCCGGGGGGCAGATACAGCGTGCTGGCCTGATTCAGTGCGGCGGAAAACGTGGGGGTGCTGGACATACAGAGAACTCGAACCTTCAAAGCAGAGCGGCATTATCCAACACCGGGCGCAGCAGACCTAGCGCAGAATCAGGCGGGGATCGATTTGAGCGCCGCCGCCTCGGTGAATTCCTTGAGCCAGCGCAGAACATCGACGGCCTCCCAGCGGCCTGGGTCGTACAAGGCGTACAACAGTCCCTGATAACCGACCACATCCAGTTGCTTGTGATAACCGGCGCGCTGAAACAAGGCCTCGATCTCGGCAAAGCACGTATTGAAATGCAGCTTGTTGAAGGGAGTCTTGCCTTCCGTGACCAGACCGTCCAGGCGCAATTCGTGGACGGCCTCGCGCACCACGTCAACCGACATCCCGTTCACGCTGCTTTTCAACTGTTCGACATTGACCACGGTGACTCCCTCTGACATCCGGCTTGCCCTGGCGAATGCCCGAAAACGGCATGGCAGGCCAACTCAATTACTGTATGCGCATACAGTAACCGAATAACCCGAAAAGTGCCAAGTCGTGATTGAGCGAAGGTGACGAGCGCCATCAACGCAGAAGGGAAAAGACCATTAAAGCAGGAATGCCACCACCTGATCGGCACTGAACGGCCACCCCAGTTCCGCGCCGGTATCGACCCTGCGCAAGACCGGGATCCGCAGGCTGTAAGCCTCGAACCACGACTCATCGTCAGCAATATCCACCAGTTCCACCAGTAGGCCATGCTCGACAAAAGGCATCAGTTCAGCCTCGGCGACTGCACACAAATGGCACCCCAGGGTGCCGAACAACTGGCATTCAGGAAGCATATGCGCTCAACCCCAGAAAACGAGTGCTCATTCTAGGCCTGCCCGCAAGGCCCGTCGACCTGCCCACCGGGCTCAAATCCGCTCTTCGCAAAACCCTGATGTAAATCAGCCCACAAAATTGCCGTTTACGCGATGCTCCGGTGTTTTTTACCTCTACGCTTGAAGAGCCTGACCTGTTCCGGAGTGTCTTGTGTTTGCCAATCTGCTGATCATTCTGGCGTCGTCCCTGGTGATGATTGCCCTGTTCCGTCGCCTGCGCCTGCCACCTGTGCTGGGCTACCTGTGCGTGGGATTGATGGTCGGGCCGAAGGCGTTCGACTGGATCAATGAAAGCGAACACTTGCCGGACCTTGCCGAACTGGGGGTGGTGTTTCTGCTGTTTTCCCTGGGGCTGGAATTCTCCCTGTCGAAAATGATTGCCCTGCGCAAGGTGGTTTTCCGTCTGGGCAGCCAGCAGGTGCTGATAACCACCCTGCTGCTTGGGAGCGTGCTGATGCTCCTGGGCATGCCCGCCACACCGGCCTTGCTGCTGGGCGCTGGCCTGTCGTTGTCATCCACGGCGATTGTGACCAAGGAACTGAGCAGCCTCGGCGAAATCTTCAGCAGCCACGGCCAGAACGCAGTCGGCGTTCTGTTGTTTCAGGATGTGGTGGCCGTATTGCTGCTGACGCTGGTGCCGGTGTTCGCCGGCAGCAGTGATCAGGCCTGGTACTGGGCGTTGCCTCTGACCTTGCTGAAGACCGTGTTGCTGTTTTTCGGTTTGTTGCTGGCCAGCCGCTGGCTGCTTCCCCGCCTGTTTCAGGAAGTCGCGGCGTCCCGCTCGGCGGAGCTGTTCGTACTGCTGGCACTGGTAATTGTGCTGCTGACGGCCTGGCTGACCCACCTGCTGGGCCTGTCTCCGGCCCTCGGCGCGTTCCTCGCGGGCATGCTGCTGGGCGAGAGCCATTACCGGCATCAGATCGAGGCCGACATCCGGCCGTTTCGCGACATTCTGCTGGGACTGTTTTTCGTCAGCATCGGCATGCTGATCGACCTGCAACTGTTCGCCAGCCACAGCCTGCTGATTATCGGCATGACCCTGGGTTTGCTGGTGATCAAAGGCCTGGTGGTGGCGCTATTGGTGAAATGGCGCGGCAGCGACAGTGAAACGGCCTGGCGCAGCGGCCTCGCCCTCGCCCAGGGCGGTGAATTCTGCTTCGCCCTGATGGCACAGATGCAGCAAACCCGGTTGCTCCCCGCCGAACTCGGTGCGCTGCTGCTCGCCGCCACCTTCTGCTCGATGCTGCTGACGCCCCTGCTGTTACGCGCCGCACCGCGCATCGCCGCCGCCCTGCACCGCAAACCCAACCAGGAAGCGCAGATCGAGGAAATCAGCGCCCTCAATGCGGGGTTCGACGGGCATGTGGTGATTTGTGGCTACGGCCGTGTCGGTCAGTCGATCGGGCGTTTCATGCGCAATGCCGGGCAAACCTACGTCGCGCTGGACAACGATCCGGTGCGGATCCAGGAAGCCGCCAACGCCGAGCGCGACGTCCACTACGGCGATTCAACCCGCGGCGATCTGTTGACCGCCGTCGGTTTGCTGCGCGCCAGGTTGCTGGTGATTGCTGTGGATCAAGCCGACGTGGCTCTGCGGGTTCTCAAGGAGGCAAGACGCCTCAACCCGACAGTGCCGATCCTGGTGCGCACCCGGGACGACAGCCAGTCGGCCGAGCTGAAAGCAGCCGGCGCCAGTGAAGTGGTGCCGGAACTGCTGGAGTCGAGCCTGATGCTCGGTTCCCATGCCCTGATCCTGCTGGGGTTCCCCGCGCACCGGGTGCAGGAGAAAGTCGATCAGGTGCGTATCGATCGTTATCGCCTGCTTCACGGTTTTTACCCCGGAGCCGACGATGAGGAGACCTAGTCCTGGCTCACCGCGCCGATCTTGTGCAGCGACAGGTCGGCGCCGTAGTACTCCTGTTCCTGGCTCAGGCGCAGACCATGCAGTGCCTTGATCGAACCATAGACGGCGAAACCGCCGATAAGCGCCACCGCCACACCAAGGGCGGTGCCGATCAACTGGCTGATCAGGCTGACGCCACCGAGCCCGCCCAACGCGGTCGACCCGAAGATCCCGCAGGCAATGCCGCCCCACACGCCACACAGACCGTGCAACGGCCAGACACCGAGCACGTCGTCGATGCGCCATTTGACCTGCGCCGCTGTGAAGCACCAGACAAACAGGGCACCGGCAATCGCGCCGGTTACCAGCGCACCGACCGGATGCATCAGGTCGGAACCGGCGCACACCGCCACCAACCCCGCCAACGGGCCGTTGTGCAGGAAGCCAGGGTCGTTGCGACCGACGATCAACGCCGCCACCGTTCCGCCCACCATGGCCATCAGCGAGTTGACCGCCACCAGCCCGCTGACCCCTTGCAGGGTTTGCGCGCTCATCACGTTGAAGCCAAACCAGCCGACGATCAGAATCCACGACCCCAACGCCAGAAACGGAATGCTCGACGGCGCGAACGCCACCAGCTTGCCATCGCGATAGCGTCCGTTGCGCGGCCCGAGCAGCAGCACTGCCGCCAACGCCAGCCAGCCGCCCATGGCATGCACCACCACCGAACCTGCAAAGTCATGGAAGGCTGCACCGAATTGCGCGGTCAGCCAGGCTTGCACACCGTAGTTGCCGTTCCAGATCATGCCTTCGAAAAACGGGTAGATGAACGCAACGATCAGCGCCGTGGCGCACAGTTGCGGCACAAACCGCGCTCGCTCGGCGATGCCGCCGGAAATGATCGCCGGGATCGCCGCCGCAAAGGTCAGCAGGAAGAAAAACTTCACCATTCCATAACCATGATCGGCACTGAGTACCGCCGCCGGTTGCAGGAAGGTCACTCCGTACGAAAGCCAGTAGCCTATAAAGAAATAGGCCAGGGTCGACACCGCGAAGTCGCTGAGAATCTTCGACAGGGCATTCACCTGGTTTTTCTGGCGAACCGTTCCGACCTCCAGAAACGCGAAACCGGCGTGCATGGCCAGCACCATGACCGCACCGATCAGAATGAACAACGTGTTGGAACTGTGGACCAGCGTGTCCACAGCGCTTTGCAGATTTTCCATGAGGAGGCAGACCCGAGGCTGAAAAAGGCACCAAAGCGGTTCATGCGCACATTTCATGCACCAAGTTGCGACCACGCAGTCACTGATCCGGCAGGTCGGTGAACCGCTTTGGCGCACAAGGTCGATGGCTGACATGAACCTTCATCATCCGGGACAAGGTTTGCCCGGTTTCACGCCCGGCAACAGCGCACTGCCACCGATCGACGCACCACGACACAGCAAAGTTTGTACCAGTCATTTGTACTGAACCTTCACTCTTGGCTCATACTCGAACGCTTCAGAACACCGCTTCAGAACGCCACTTACGGAGATCCCCCATGGCCAGCATCAAGGCAAAGACTGCTCAAGAAATCCTGATGAACGACTTCCAGACCCTGGTCAGCGACACTGAACGCTTGCTGGAGCACACCGCCACGCTGGCCGGTGATCAGGCCGATGAGTTGCGCGAACAGATCCACGAAAGCCTGCTGCGCGCGCGGGAAACCCTGAAGCTGACCGAAGACACCCTGCGCGAGCGCGGTCAGGCGGCGGTCACCGCCACCGAGGAATATGTGTCGGCCAACCCGTGGCAATCGGTGGGCATCGCCGCCGGCGTCGGCTTTCTGATTGGCCTGCTGGCCACGCGGCGCTGATCATGTCGATCGGTGAATCCGGCCCGAACTCGGGCACCGCCTCCTCCACGCGTCGTCTGGGTGCTGCCGTTCTCGGCCTGCTGCACAGCCACGTCGAACTGTTCGGCATCGAACTGCAGGAACAGAAAGCCCGCACCGTCAGCCTGTTGCTGTTCGCCGGCCTGGCGCTGGTGTTTGCGCTGCTGTTGCTGGTCGGCCTGTCGACCCTCGTACTGATCGTGTTCTGGGACACGTATCGCCTCGCCGCAATCATTGGTCTGTGCGTGTTCTACACCCTGGCGGCAATTTTTTGCGCGCTGCGTCTCAAAGCCGCGATCTTCGATGAATCCTCGCCCTTCCACGGCACGCTGGAAGAACTGGCCAATGATCGGGAGCGCCTGCTGCCATGAGCCTGCCTGAACTTCCGCACAACAGCTCACGCCGGGAAATGCGCAAGGCACTGATCCGCCTGCGCATGGAAATGCATCGTCAGGAAATCCGCCATGAAACCGGCCAGGTCCTGCAACCACTGCAACGCATGCGTGGCATGACGCAAAACCTGCAGGGTGGTTTCGGCATCAAGCACGCGCCGTTGTGGGGCGTGGCGGCTGTGACGCTACTGGGTTTCATCACGGGTAAAGGGGCCAAGAGCGGTGGCGTCGGCGGTTTGACCCGACTGATCCGCCTGGGCACCAGCCTCGCTCCGCTGATCAAGCTGGTCATGCAGAGTTCGAGCAAGCGCTGATCCCCACGCATCTGGCTGCATTCTTGCAACACCGGCGGGATTGAATCTCTTATCCGGAGGTTCAATCCCGCTTGCCTGTCCGGCCGGCAGAATTCGACCAGAACAAGAACGACAAGGAGGCCCCGTGATCGACGGGCAACCGCTCGCCTGCTTTCAACCTTTCATCGATACCGCCACCGGACGCATTGCCGGGGTCGAGGCACTGGGCCGTCTGCGCCAGGCCGATGGCCAACTGGCGTCGGTCGGACCGCTGTTCGCCGACCCGCGCACCCCGGCCATCGCGCTGCGCCGAATGGACCGGCAGATCCGCGACAATGCGCTGAGTCGACTGCACGAAGCCCCGCCGGACTGGTTTCTCAGCCTGAACATGTCACCGCGCTGGATCAGCCGCTTGCGTGCCGATCAGGCACTGCCCAGCCTGAAGCAACTCGCGCGGCACGGTATCGACCCGCAACGGATTGTTTTCGAGATCACTGAACTGGGCGGTAACAGCCAGCGCCTGACCGAAGTCGTGGCGCGCTACCGCGATGCCGGCGCCCGGATCGCTATCGACGATTTCGGCGCCGGTTATTCGCAGCTCGATCGTGTGCTGGCGCTGCAACCGGACATTCTCAAACTCGACATGCGTCTGTTCCAGGCCGCCGCACTGGGCGGGCCGAGCAGTGACGTGGTCAAGGCCCTCGCGCAAATGGCCGAAAAAACCGGCTGCTGGATCATTGCCGAAGGCGTGGAAACTGCGGCGCAACTGAATTTCGCGCTGGAATGCGGATCGCGCTACGTGCAGGGTTTTCTGTTCGCCCGGGCGCAGGAGGCGCTTTTCGGTACGAATGACTTCGTGGAGCGCTTTGCCGAGCTGCGCCAGTCTTACGTGCGTCAGAAGCTGGCCGAGCGCAGCAAGCTGATGTTCATGCGCCAGCAGCTCAGCGAACTCATGACCATTCTGCAAACCTGGGCCCAGGCCCGCGCTCCGCTCAGCGCCCTGCCACAGCTCGACGCCTTCCCCTGGCTGCTGCGTTTTTATCAATGTGACCGCCACGGCACCCAACTGACGCCAAACCTGGAGTGGCGCCCCAGCGGCTGGGTCGCCGACAATCGCTATCTGGGTCACAACTGGTCGTGGCGCCCCTACTTCTATCACCTGCTGGCCGAAGGCTGGGAGGAACGGCGCCTGACCCTTTCCAACACCTACCGCGACGCCACCAGCAACCAGTATTGCCTGACCGCCGGACAGTTTTTCGATAACGGCGAGCGCCTGCTGTTGATCGACATCGATGCGGCGGGGCTGTAGTTGCGCTTGCAGATGCCAGCCTGAACCGGGAAGCTAGGGAATCAGTCACCAGACGGAGAGAATCAGCCTTGGATTGGCATACCCTGCTCAACCGCGAACGTCTCGGCAAACCGTTGCACAGCCCGCAGGAACTTGGCCGCAGCCCGTTCCATAAAGACCATGACCGCATTATCTTCTCCGGCGCCTTCCGCCGTCTGGGGCGCAAGACCCAGGTGCATCCGGTGTCGAGCAACGACCACATTCACACCCGCCTGACCCACTCGCTGGAAGTCAGTTGCGTCGGCCGCTCTCTGGGCATGCGCGTCGGCGAAACCCTGCGTCGCGCCTTGCCTGAATGGTGCGATCCGAGCGATCTGGGCATGGTGGTTCAATCGGCCTGTCTGGCACACGACATCGGCAACCCGCCGTTCGGCCATTCCGGCGAAGACGCGATCCGTCACTGGTTCCAGCAGGCTGCGGGCCGCGGCTGGCTGGATGCGATGAGCGATGCCGAACGAGGGGATTTCCTGAACTTCGAAGGCAACGCCCAAGGCTTCCGGGTACTCACGCAACTGGAGTATCACCAGTTCGACGGCGGTACCCGGCTGACCTACGCCACACTCGGGACCTATCTGAAATACCCTTGGACAGCCCGTCACGCCGACTCCCTCGGTTACAAAAAGCACAAATTCGGCTGCTACCAGAGCGAACTGCCGTTGCTCGAACAGATCGCCCACAAACTGGGGCTGCCGCAACTCGAAGAACAGCGCTGGGCGCGCCATCCGCTGGTGTATCTGATGGAGGCGGCGGACGACATCTGTTACGCCTTGATCGATCTGGAAGATGGCCTGGAAATGGAGCTGCTCGATTACGCCGAAGTCGAGTCTCTGCTGCTCGGTCTGGTGGGCGATGACCTGCCGGAAACCTACCGCCAGCTCGGCCCGCAGGATTCGCGTCGGCGCAAACTGGCGATCCTGCGCGGCAAAGCCATCGAGCACCTGACCAACGCCGCCGCCCGGGCTTTCGTCGAACAACAGGACGCACTGCTGGCCGGTACGCTGCCGGGGGATCTGGTGGAACACATGCACGGTCCGGCCAAACGTTGCGTGTTGAACGCCAAGGACATCGCCCGCAAGAAAATCTTCCAGGACAAGCGCAAGACGTTGCATGAGATCGGCGCCTACACGACCCTGGAGATCCTGCTCAACGCCTTCTGCGGTGCCGCCCTGGAACAGCACAACGGCCGCACGCCGTCCTTCAAGAGCCGCCGGATCCTCGACCTGTTGGGCAACAATGCACCGGATCCGCGCGGTCCGCTGCACGCATCGTTCCTGCGCATGATCGACTTCATCGCCGGCATGACCGACAGCTACGCCAGTGACATGGCGCTGGAAATGACCGGACGTTCCAGCCATTGACGTCTGCTGCCCGACCGATCCGCAATGGATCGGTCGGGCGCCGACGACTGAACCTCTTCCAAAGTCTGTGCAGTCGGCAGGGCTGAAAATAAAACCTGAAATCAACTAACAACAATCATTGAAAGCCTTTACCCGATAAATTTTTCCGTGCGCCGTAAACTTCATCAAGTCCAGCCATCGAACATCTCACGCGTCTACCTACGCCAAACCTAGTTAACACGTAGTCTGATTCTTCTTTATTTGTAGGACTTATCCTAGATTGCTGCTAATACCCTGTCGGTTCATGCGAGTGTTCATGCAACTGAGCTAAGGTTCGCCCTTTATTTGCGCTCGTATGGGATTTGATTATGAACTCCGTTTTTATTGTCGACGATCACCCGGTCATCCGCCTCGCCGTTCGAATGCTGCTGGAGCATGAAGGTTATAAAGTCGTCGGAGAAACCGATAACGGTGTCGATGCCATGCAGATGATTCGCGAATGCATGCCCGACCTGATCGTTCTCGACATCAGCATTCCCAAGCTCGATGGCCTGGAAGTCCTGGCCCGCTTCAACGCCATGAGCTCACCATTCAAGACACTGGTACTGACTGCGCAATGCCCGACCCTGTTCGGCATTCGCTGTATGCAGTCGGGTGCATCGGGTTACGTGTGCAAGCAGGAAGACCTGAGTGAACTGGTCAGTGCGATCAAAGCGGTCCTTTCCGGTTACAACTACTTTCCCAGCCAGGCTTTGAACCCTGTTCGTCATGATGACGTGCGTTATGCCGAGCTGGAACTTTTCAAATCAGTCAATGATCGGGAACTCATGGTTTTGCAACTTTTCGCCCAAGGCCGCACAAACAAGGAAATTGCCAAAGGCATGTTTCTCAGCAACAAAACAGTAAGCACTTATAAAAAACGACTGATGCAAAAACTGAAGGCCAAGTCTCTCGTAGAACTTATCGAAATGGCCAAACGTAACGCACTCGTGTGAGAGCCAACATGCCCAGCCGTTTAGTGAGTCTCCTGATTGCATTGAGTGCATGCCTGGGTTTCTGCACCTCTGCAACAGCCGCATCACCCACCTCGCAAGATTTCACCCTGCTCGGTCGCTCGACCGAACCGACGGTGCAGGCCTTGTTCGATCCATCGCAAGTGGCGTGGCTGCACACTCGCAATGAGCTGGTTCTGGGGACTTCCGCGCCAGACTATCCTCCCTTCGACATGACGGCCAGCGGACAAGACTACGAAGGCTACACGGCGGATTACGCAGTACTGATTGGTCAGGCGACCGGTCTGCCGATCAGGGTCAAACGCTTCGCCACGCGGGAGGTCGCCATACGGGCATTGATCGACGGCCAGATCGACATGCTCGGCACTGCCAACGGATTCGAGGCAGGAAACGCCGAAATAGTACTGTCCAGGCCTTACGCCATCGATCAACCGGTCCTTGTGACACGTGAGGGCGAAACCCGCACGCTGACCGAAGGTCTGGCAGGCCTGCGACTCAGCATGCTGTATCACTACCTGCCGCTGGATGATGTCAAGGCCATGTATCCCAAGGCCCTCATCACCTCTTATCCGTCCTACCAGAACGCAATCAACGCAGTCGCGTTCGACCAGGCGGACGTGTTTCTCGGCGACACCATTTCCACCCACTACATGATCAACAAGGGTTACCTGAACAACATCCGCATGGCCAGTTTCGGCAAGCATGAGGCTCACGGTTTCAGCTTCGCCGTACATCGCAACAATCCACAGCTGCTCGCCATCATCAATACTGCGCTAAAGGCCGTGCCGGGCAGCGAGCGCGAAAATATCGCCAAACGGTGGAGCGTGGGCAGCGACGTACTTCTGACCGACCAGAGGCTGCAACTGACCAAACGTGAAGAGCAGTGGCTGAAAAAACATCCGGTGCTGAGCGTGGTCGTCAACGAGGCTTTCGCGCCCCTGACGTTTTTTGACAGTGACGGCAACTTTCGCGGCATCAGCGCCGACTTGCTGGAACTCATCCGTCTGCGCACCGGACTGCGCTTCGAAATCCGTCGCAGCCGCAGCGACGCCGAAATGGTCAAACAGGTCGAACACCACCAGGCTGACCTGATCGCAGCCTTGCTCCCTACTGCCCAGCGCGAGGAAACCCTGAAGTTCAGTCGTCCCTACCTGGAAAATTCATACGTACTGCTGACCCGAAAAGCCGCCGACAGCCCTACTCACCTGGGTCAACTCAAACGCAAGCGCCTGGCGATTGCTCAGGGCAATCCGATGATCGAATACCTGCGCAGCGAGTTTCCACGCATCCATCTGATCGAAACGCCGGACACCTTCAGTGCAGTGGCGCTGCTCGACGAAGGTCAGGTCGAAGGCGCAGTGAATTCCCTCGTCATCGCAAACTACTTCATTGCCTCGCGAACCTTCGAACATCCCCTGCAGATCACCACCACCATCGGCACCCGGCAGGCAGCGTTCTCTCTGGCGACTGCCCGGGACAACACGGAACTGGGCTCGATCATCGACAAGACGCTGATGAGCATCACACCCGAAGAACTGGGCATCATCAATGGTCGCTGGCGGGGCTACTCAAACATTTCGCAAGGCACCTGGCATCAATACCAGCGTTTCTTCTTTCAGTTGATCGGCGGCGCCTGCCTGCTGTTGTTGCTGTCGTTGCTCTGGAATGCCTACATGCGGCGCCAGATCAAACAACGCAAATCGGCCGAACGGGCCTTGAACGACCAACTGGAGTTCATGGGTTCACTGGTCAACGGGACGCCCCACCCAATCTACGTGCGTGACCGACAGGGCCTGCTGCAAAGCTGCAATGACAGTTATCTTCAGGCCTTCAATGCCCGGCGCGAAGACGTCATCGGCAAAGATGTCATGCAGGGAGCACTGAACAACGCTTTCGAGGCACAGGCGTATCAGGCCGACTATCAGCGGGTAGTGACCGAAGGCAAACCACTGGTGCTCGACCGGCCGTTGCATATAGGCAACCGACGACTGACGATCTATCACTGGATCCTGCCGTACCGGGACTCCAGCGGCGAAGTCCAGGGGATCATCGGCGGCTGGATCGACATCAGCGAACGCCGCGAACTGCTCGATGAACTTCGCGCGGCCAAGGAACGGGCAGACGAAGCCAACCGGGCCAAGAGTACGTTTCTGGCAACCATGAGTCACGAGATCCGCACGCCGATGAACGCAGTGATCGGCATGCTCGAGCTGACGCTCAAACGCATGGATCATACCCACCCGGACCGCTCCGGCATCGAAACGGCCTACCATTCGGCCAGGGATCTGCTGGGCCTGATCGGTGACATTCTGGACATTGCCCGCATCGAATCCGGGCGACTGAGCCTGAATCCCGAGCGAATCAACCTGATCGACACCGTGGGTTCGGTGGTGCGAATCTTCGAAGGGCTCGCCCGGCAGAAACAGCTGTCACTGACAGTGTCCGTCTCGCCTCCTGAACTGAATGTCGATGTGGAACTCGATCCTCTGCGCTTCAAACAGGTGCTGTCGAACCTGATCAGCAATGCGATCAAGTTCACCGAGGCAGGACAGGTCAGAATCACACTGGATGTTCTGCCCACGGATGATAGCGAAGGCTCGATGGTGCAGCTGACCGTACAGGACAGTGGCATCGGGATCACGACGCAGGATCAGTTGCGGTTGTTCGAACCTTTTGCCCAGGCCGGCCAGGATGGGCAACGAACCGTCAGCGGCGCGGGGCTCGGGCTGGTCATCAGCCGCAACCTGTGCGAAATGATGGGTGGAAAACTGCGATTGAGCAGCCTGCCCGGAATTGGCACCCAGGTTCGGGTATCGCTACCGGTGACCATTCTGCCTGCCCAAGTGGCGAGAGCTGAAGATGAACCACAGATTCAGACATCCCTGATTCCGTTGACGGTTCTGGTGGTCGATGACCATCCGGCCAATCGACTGCTGATGTGCCAGCAACTGGAATACCTCGGCCATCGATTCTGTATCGCCGAAGATGGCCAGCGCGGGCTGGAACAATGGAAGAACGGCGAATTCGATCTGGTCATCGCCGATTGCAACATGCCCGTCATGAACGGTTATGAGCTGACCCGGGCGATTCGTCAGCACGAAAAGCTTACCAGTCGCCCGGCCTGCACAGTGCTGGGATTCACCGCCAATGCCCAGCCGGAAGAGATCCTGCGCTGCAAACAGGCAGGCATGAACGAATGCCTGTTCAAACCCCTGAGCCTCAACAGCCTGAGCCAATGGGTCAACGGTGTTCAGCCGCTATTTCGTGCACCGGCGTTCAACTTGCAGGGGCTGGCGCAGCTGACCGGTGACAACCCCTCGCAAACCCACCGACTGCTGGCAGAACTGCTCAACAGCAGTCGCCTCGATCGGCAGGAGTTACAAGCACTGTCCCTCACCCGGGATCCCTCCGCGCTGGCCGTCATCGCACACAAGATCAAAGGTGCCGCACGCATTGCCCAGGCCTCGCGTCTGATCGACTGCTGCGATGCGCTTGAGCAGGCTTGTCTGCAAGCACTGCCGTGGGAAGAAATCGAGCGTCATTGCCAGGCCAGTCGCCTCGCTATCCTGGAACTGGAGCAGGCACTGGAACAGCAACTGGCGCGGATCGCCAAAAGCAAAATGGCCGGGGCTTAACTATGCTTGAAGGCTGAGCAGTGTGCTTAACCTACACGGAGAGTCTGCAATGCCCAGCCCACTGCGCCCGGAAAGACGCCGGTTTCCGCTGCATGTACACATCAGCGTCATGTTCACCTTTCTGCTGTTGCTCACCGGGGTGGTGCTGGGCTTGTTCAACTACCACCAGACCACACACATCATTCTGTCGAGCAGTGAAAAGCTGTTCAGCCGGATCGAACAGGATGTACGTCTCGACCTGCAGGCCACTTATGCACCGATCCGGCACCTGCTGAGCCTGCTGGCAGAGACCCCCGCCGCCGGATCTTTCAACCTCGAATCGCGCATGGCGCTGCTCAAGCCGTTCAGTCAATCCCTGACGAACAACCCGGATCTGGCCTCGCTGTATCTGGGTTATGGCAATGGCGATTTTTTCATGGTTCGTCCGTTGCGCACGTCAGCGCTGAAAACCCTGCTCAAGGCACCGGACGCAGCAGCGTTTCAAGTCTGGAGCATCGAACATGACGCCAGCGGTCAGACACATTCACAGTCACTGTTCTTCGACCAGGCACTGTCCCCGGTCGGCCGACAGGACCACCCCGATGATCCTTATGATCCTCGCAGCCGGGCGTGGTACATCAACGCACGGCAGCAGGCCGAACAGATCACCACCGAACCCTACGTCTTTTTCTCCACCCACAACGTTGGCACGACGCTGGCCCGACGCAGCGGCGAGTACGCCGTGATCGGCGCCGACCTGACCCTTGATGCACTCTCCGCGACCCTGATCAAACACGTGGTGACACCGGCCACGGAAATCGTCCTGTTCGACGCCGACGGCAACGCCGTGGCTTACCCCGACAGCCGCCGGCTGATCGTCGATGACCGCACGGCGCGCCTGGCCAAGGCTGCCGATTTGAGCCCCGCCTTGCACACCTTGTTGTCCGGGCACCAGGGCAATCGGCTCGAAGTAGACGGCCGACAATGGATCGTCGCCCGCAGCCAGCTGCAGGAAGGCGGACCGAAAGGTTTACAGATGGCTTTACTGGTGCCCGAAGACGAACTGCTGGTCGATGCCTATCGCCTGCGCTGGCAAGGAGCGCTCATCACGCTGGCTACCTTGCTGCTATGTCTGCCGCTGGGCTGGCTGATCTCGCGGGTACTGGTGACGCCCTTGCATGCCTTGGTCAAGGAAGCCGATGCAATTCGCAGCTTCGACTTCAATTTCCCGGTGACCCGCCGATCGCTGGTGCTGGAGATTGACCAGTTGAGCCTGTCGATGGCTCGCATGAAAGACACCCTGGCCAGTTTCTTTCGCATCACTGACAGCCTGACCGCCGAAACCCGCTTCGACCCGCTGCTGCAACGGGTACTGTTCGAGACAGTGCAGATCGCCCAGGCCCAGGCGGGGCTGATTTATCTGCGTGAAAACGATGGCAATCGCATGGAGCCCTACGGCCTGGTGGTCGCAGACTCGTCTCAACCGTTGGCGACATTCGATCTGCAAAGCCGCAGTCTAGAAGCCTCGCAAAGCCCCGAATGGTTCCGGCAACTGGCCAACGCCGACACGGTCGTGAGCAACCTGGGTTTCGAACAGGCCACCGACCTGCAGAAAGTGCTGCTGGCCATGGGTTCGCCGAGGGTGCATTTGGTTGGAATCCGTCTGCATAACCGGCACAACGAAACCGTCGGCCTGCTGGTGCTGTTGATCAACGATGGCGGCACGCCGAGTGACCTGGAAAAACTCCGGCCAGATCGCATCGCCTTTCTGCAAGCGGTGTCCGGGGCGGCCGCGGTGAGTATCGAGAGTCAACGCCTGCAAGCCAGACAGAAACAACTGCTGGATGCGTTCATTCAACTGCTGGCCGGCGCCATTGATGCCAAGAGTCCTTATACCGGCGGGCATTGCCAGCGCGTGCCGGAACTGACCCTGATGCTCGCCCGTGCCGCTGCAGCCAGTCAGGCCCCGGCCTTCAGCGATTACCAGCCGAGCGAAGACGAATGGGAAGCCTTGCACATCGCTGCATGGCTGCACGACTGCGGCAAGGTCACGACCCCGGAATACGTGGTCGACAAAGCCACCAAGCTGGAGACCCTGAACGATCGCCTTCACGAAATCCGCACCCGCTTCGAAGTGCTCAAGCGCGACGCCTGGATCAACTATTGGCAAGCCCTGGCGTTGGGCGGTGAAGAACAGCAACTGGCCGGTCTACGCGAGGCCACCCTGAAAGCACTGGATGATGATTTTGCGTTCGTCGCCCGCTGCAATCTGGGCAGTGAAACCATGCTCGAGGTTGACCTGCAACGTCTGCAAGGCATCGCGCAACGCACCTGGACGCGCACGCTGGATGATCGCTTGGGCCTGTCATGGGAGGAGAACCGGCGTCAGGCACGCACCCCGGCACCGACTCTGCCGGTCACCGAACCGCTGCTGGCGGACAAGCCCGAACATCTGCTGGAGCGCGCCGAAAGCGAGCTGATCCCGGAAGACAATCCGTGGGGTTTCAAACTCGACGTGCCGCCCTACAAATACAATCGCGGCGAGCTGTACAACCTCTGCATCCCCCGGGGCACCCTGACCCGCGAAGAACGCTACATCATCAACCACCACATGGTGCAGACAATCCTGATGCTCAGTCACCTGCCCTTCCCCGGACATCTGAACAGCGTCGCGGAAATCGCCGGCGGGCATCACGAAAAAATGGACGGCACCGGTTATCCCAAGCGCCTGAAGCGCGAAGACATGAGCCTGCCGGCGCGCATGATGGCGATTGCCGACATCTTCGAAGCGCTGACCGCCGCCGATCGCCCGTACAAAAAGGCCAAGTCCCTGAGCGAAGCACTGGGGATCATGGCCACCATGTGCCGCGACGCGCACATCGATGCCGAGCTGTTCGAGCTGTTCATTCGCGATGGCGTGTATCTGCAATACGCCACGCGTTTTCTCGATCCACGGCAGATCGATGCCGTGGATCCGGCGGCCGTGCTGCTCAAGGCAGGCCTGACGACGTGATCAGCAATCGGTCAGACGCAGGAAGATCGCCGCCAGTTGTTCGATACCGGCCTGATCGTCCGTACCAAAACGCGCGAGCTTCGGGCTGTCGAGGTCGAGCACACCGATCAGGCGACCGTCCTTGACCAACGGGACCACCAGTTCGCTGTTCGACGCGCTGTCGCAGGCGATATGGCCGGGGAACGCATGAACGTCTTCGACCCGCTGCGTCTGCAGGCTGGCAGCCGCCGCGCCGCAAACGCCCCGACCGAACGGAATGCGCACGCAGGCGATCTGGCCCTGGAACGGGCCGAGCACCAGCTCTTCATTGCGATTGAGGTAGAAACCGGCCCAGTTCAGGTCATCGAGCTGGTTGAACAGGAACGCCGAAAACTGCGCGGCGTTGGCGATGAAATCGCGCTCGTCCGCCAGCAGCGACTCCAGTTGCGCGGCCAACATGCCATAGCCTTCGAGGCCCTGGCCGCTCTGCTGCAAATCAATCATGCCTTGTGCTCCAACAATTTCAGTCCCACCCAATAACGGGCGAATTGGTAGGCGCAACGTCCGTTGCGGTTGCCGCGGCCGGTTGCCCAGCGCACGGCGAGGATGTCCAGTTGTTCGTCGCGTTCCCAGCTCAGGCCGGCCTTGGCGGCCAACTGGCCGATCCAGTGCTCGACGACGTTGAGGAAATGTTCCTGGGTAAACGGATAGAACGACAGCCACAGGCCGAAGCGATCCGACAGCGCGATCTTGTCTTCCACCGCTTCGCTCGGATGCAGTTCGCCATCGACGCGCTTCCAGTTTTCGTTGTCGCTTTCCTTCTCCGGCACCAGATGGCGGCGGTTGGAGGTGGCGTACAACAACACGTTGTCTGGCGCCTGTTCGAGCGAGCCGTCCAGCACACTTTTCAGCACGCGGTAGTCGCCTTCGCCGGACTCGAACGACAGGTCATCGCAGAACAGCACAAAACGTTGCGGCAGCTTGGCGATCTGCTCCACCACCCGTGGCAGGTCCGCCAGGTGATCACGCTCGATTTCGATCAGACGCAAACCGGCCTTGGCGTGTTCAGCCAGCAACGCGCGCACCAGCGACGATTTACCGGTACCGCGCGAACCCCACAGCAGCGCATGGTTGGCCGGCATACCGTCGAGAAATTGCTGAGTGTTGCGGCCCAGTTGCTCCAGCTGCCGGTCGACGCCGATCAGGTCCGACAGGCGCATGTCGAGGCTGACTTCCAGCGGCAGCAGATAACCGCTGCGACCGTCACGTTGCCAGCGAGCGGCAAGGCAGGTGCCCCAATCGATGACCGGGCGTGGCGCCGGCAGCAGTGGTTCGATCCGCGCCAGAACCGACTCGGCGCGCTCAAGAAAAGCATTCAATCGGGAATCCACGTCTTCTCCTCGGGCTCGTTCACAGTAATGATGGCGGTGCAGCGACGACAGACAGCGTTCGAAACCTGTCCCAGGCCTTGTTACAAGGCGCTTCGGGAACCCCGGAATCCGTGCATGATCGACTATGCTTGAGCAGCGAAGGGAAACGGAAGTGGTTCAACACCCCATGGATATCAAATTCACCCACCGGCTGTCGTACAAACAGGCCCGGCTTACCGTGCTGGTCGGGTTCATTCTGGGCACGCTGCTCAGCCTGCTGCAAATCGGCATCGATTATGCCAGTGAAGACGCGTCCATCAACCGTGAAATCCTGTCGTTGCTGGAAATCAGTCATAACCCGGCCTCGCGCATCGCCTACAACATCGACGCCGAACTGGCGCAAGAACTGACCCTGGGCCTGCTGCGCTCGCCAGCGATCATCTCGGCGCAACTGACCGACAACAATCAGACGGTGCTGGCCAACGTCAAACGGCCGGAGCTGCAAAGCGGCTACCGGATGATCAGCGACTTCCTGTTCGGCGCCAAACGTCAGTTTGAAGACCGCCTCTATCTCGATCACTTGCCCAACGAATCCCTAGGCACCCTGAAACTGGAAGTCGACACCTACGCGTTCGGCAGCCGCTTCCTGCGCCGTGCCGAGGTCACGTTGCTCAACGGCTTCGCCCGCAGCCTGATTCTCACCGGAATTCTGCTCGCGCTGTTCTATGTGATGCTGACCAAACCGCTGGTACGGGTAATCCGCGAACTCAGCGGTCGCGACCCGCGCAGCGCCGAGCCGACCACCCTGGAATGTCCAGCCGGGCATGCCAATGACGAGATCGGCGTGCTGGTCAAGGTCGCCAACCAGCAGTTCGAGAACATCGCCACGGAAATCCAGCAGCGACGCAATGCGGAAAACCGCCTCACTGAATACCTCGCACAACTCGAAGACATCGTGTCGGCGCGTACCGCAGAGCTCAAGGCGATCAATGCACGACTCAGCCAGTCCAACCAGGAGCTTGAAGTGGCTCGCAGTACGGCGCTGGACATGGCCGAGGCACGCTCGGCATTTCTCGCCAACATGAGCCACGAGATCCGCACTCCGCTCAACGGCCTGCTGGGGATGATCGCCCTCTCGCTCGACGGCCCGCTGAATGCCGAACAGCAGCAGCAACTGTCCATCGCCCACGACTCGGGCAAAGTGCTGGTGGAGCTGCTCAACGACATTCTCGACCTGTCCAAATTCGATGCAGGGCAACTTGAACTCGAACACATTCCCTTCGATCTCGGTTCACTGATCGAAGACACCGCCAACCTGCTGTCACAAAACGCGGCACCGAGCGTCGAGCTGACATGCCTGATCGATCCATACTTTCCGGCGCTGGTGCTCGGCGATCCGACCCGGGTCAGGCAGATCGTCAGCAACCTGCTGTCCAATGCGCTGAAATTCACCCGCTTCGGTCGGGTCGATGTGCGTCTGTCCACCTGGAAGGACGGCGTTCGAATCGAAGTCTGCGACACCGGCATCGGTATCGCCCAGGAAGCCCAGGTGAAGATTTTCCAGCCGTTCACCCAGGCGGGGGCCGGCATCACTCGTCAGTACGGCGGCACCGGGCTCGGTCTGGCGCTGACCTACAACCTGTGCGAAGCCATGCAGGGACGTCTGACGATCAGTTCCGAAGTGGGTTTCGGCAGCCAGTTCTGCGCCGAACTGCCACTGCCCTGCCACACCCGCGCGGTGATTCCGCCACCGTTGCACGGCAAGGTGCTGGCGATCACCAACGCGGTCAGCGGGCTGGCGGAACTGCTGGAAAGCCTGCTGCCGGTCTGGGGGCTGACCTACGAGCAGCGAACCCTCGACGATCCGCTGCTCGGTCTGTCCCCCGACGTCATCATCACCGATTGCCCCGAATGCCTGTTCGGCCTGCGCCCGGTGATGACGGCGCCGATTCTGCTGGTGACCGCCTACGGCAGCTTCTTGCCGGGTGAAGAAGCCGCGGCCCTCGCCCCGTTGCAGCAGCAGGCCCGACCGCTGGCTCGCAACGCGCTGTATCAGAATCTGCGTCGGACGCTGTTGCCGGACCTCACCACCATCGACCGTGCACGCCTTGAGAGCGTGCCGTCGCAGCGGCGCGGTCGGGTGCTGCTGGTGGAAGACAACCCGGTCAACCAGTTGGTGGCCAAGGGCATGCTGGGCAAACTGGGGTGCGATGTCGTGGTTGCCGCCCATGGAGTGGAGGCACTGGATCAGCTGGAACACGACGAGTTCGATCTGGTGCTGATGGACTGCAACATGCCAGTGATGGACGGCTACGAAGCCAGCCGCCAGATCCGCCAGAGCGGTCGCTGGCCGCACTTGCCGATTGTCGCCCTGACCGCCAACGCGATGTCCGAGGAACGGGAGCGCTGCCGGGCGGCGGGCATGAGCGACTACCTGGCCAAGCCGTTTCGCCGTGAAGAGCTGGCGGCGCTGCTGGATCAGTGGATACCAACTACGACAACGCTTTGATCTGGCCCAGCAGGTGATCGAGTCCCTCACGCAACTCGTTGAGCCGGTCCAGATCCAGCCCGCTCTCGCACAACAGCTGCGCCTTCAATGGCCCGACCTGTTCACGCAGCGCCTGCCCTTGTGGAGTAAGGCTCAGATGAACCTCGCGCTCGTCACGGGCCGAGCGTTGACGCTGAACCAGTTCAAGTTGCTCCAGACGCTTGAGCAGCGGCGTCAGCGTTCCTGAGTCCAGTGCCAACCGCTCACCCAGCGCCTTGACGGTCGGTTGCTCCGGCGCGGTTTGCTGCCATTCCCACAACACCAGCATCGCCAGGTATTGCGGGTAGGTCAGGCCAAGCCGATCAAGCATCGGCTTGTAGCCACGGATCACCGCCCGCGATGCGGCATACAACTTGAAGCACAGTTGGCTGTCGAGCCTCAGCGAATCGGCGGACAGGTTGTTCATTTGAGCAGGGCTTCGATCTCGCGGCTCAAATCCTGCGGCTTGGTGGCCGGGGCGAAACGCTTGACCAACTGGCCGTCCTTGCCGATCAGGAATTTGGTGAAGTTCCACTTGATGCCCTGGGAGCCCAGCACGCCCGGCGCGCGTTTCTTCAATTGCACAAACAGCGGGTGCGCACCGGTCCCATTGACTTCGATCTTCTTGAACAGCGGGAAGCTGACGCCGTAGTTCAGTTCGCAGAACTCGCTGATGGCGCCCTCGTTGCCCGGCTCCTGCTTGCCGAACTGGTTGCACGGGAAGCCCAGCACCACCAGGCCCTGATCCTTGTAGGTCTGCCACAGCTCCTCAAGGCCTTTGTACTGCGGCGTGAAACCGCATTTGCTGGCGGTATTGACCACCAGAACCGCCTTGCCGGCGAAATCGGCGAGGGTCTTCTGCTCGCCCTTGATGGTGGTGCACGGAATGTTCAGCAGGTTATCGCTCATGGTGCGCACTCTTGAGAAATGGGTAGACGGCAAAAATAGCGAGCAATTGAATTGTGTGCAATTTAATTATCCGAAAGGCGACCCGAGGATCGCCCGTATCGGTTACTCGCGCGGCACCAGGTCCAGGCACACCGAGTTGATGCAGTAACGCAGGCCGGTCGGCGGCGGACCGTCCGGGAACACGTGGCCAAGGTGTGCATCGCACTTGGCGCATTTCACTTCGGTGCGGATCATGCCGTGGCTGGTGTCACGGATTTCGGTCATCGCGTTGTCGCCGATCGGCGCGTAGAAGCTTGGCCATCCGCAACCGGAGTCGAATTTGGTCCTGGAGTCGAACAGCGGCTCATTGCAGCAGATGCAGTGGTAGACGCCATCGGTCTTGGTGGCGTTGTACTTGCCGGAGAACGGCCGCTCGGTGGCGCTCAGGCGGCACACGTTGAACTGCTCGGGGTCGAGCATCGCCCGCCATTCTTCCAGGGTCTTTTCAATCTTTTCCATCATCACACCTCAGCGGCTGAAAAAGCCCGATCTGTACCTTTTCCACGGATCGGGCGGCACGTATGATTGCGCCTCGTCACACGCCAGTCTGGCAGCGGGTTCCTGCGCATTCAAACGGATTGTTGGAAACCGCCGCTCAAGACACTTGCCTGTGTGAAGACGCAGGATTCCCAGCACGGTTGTCCACCCGCCGCCTGGATCGTTCATTTTCGGGATCACATCGCCATGCAGTTCAGCAAATCGAACAAGCTCGCCAACGTCTGCTACGACATTCGCGGCCCGGTGCTCAAGCACGCCAAACGCCTGGAAGAGGAAGGCCATCGCATCCTCAAGCTGAACATCGGCAACCCGGCACCCTTTGGTTTCGAGGCGCCGGACGAAATTCTCCAGGATGTGATCCGCAACCTGCCGACCGCCCAGGGCTACAGCGATTCCAAAGGCCTGTTCAGCGCGCGCAAGGCGGTGATGCAGTACTACCAGCAGAAGCAGGTCGAAGGTGTCGGCATCGAAGACATCTACCTGGGCAACGGCGTGTCCGAGCTGATCGTAATGTCGTTGCAAGCGCTGCTCAACAACGGTGACGAAGTGCTGGTGCCGGCGCCGGACTACCCGCTGTGGACCGCTGCCGTGAGCCTGGCCGGTGGTAACGCGGTGCATTACCTGTGCGACGAAGGCGCCGACTGGTTCCCGGACCTGGCCGACATCAAGGCGAAAATCACCCCGAACACCAAGGCGATGGTGATCATCAACCCGAACAACCCGACTGGCGCGGTGTATTCGAAGGAAGTGCTGCTGGGCATGCTCGAGCTGGCCCGTCAGCACAACCTGGTGGTGTTCTCCGACGAGATCTACGACAAGATCCTCTACGACGACGCCGTGCACATCTGCACCGCATCCCTGGCCCCGGATCTGCTGTGCCTGACCTTCAACGGTCTGTCCAAATCATATCGCGTGGCCGGTTTCCGCTCCGGTTGGATCGCCATCTCCGGGCCGAAACACAACGCTCACAGCTACATCGAAGGCATCGACATGCTGGCCAATATGCGCCTGTGCGCCAACGTGCCAAGCCAGCATGCGATCCAGACCGCCTTGGGCGGCTATCAGAGCATCAACGATCTGGTACTGCCGCAAGGCCGTTTGCTGGAGCAACGTAACCGCACCTGGGAGTTGCTCAACGACATCCCCGGCGTGAGCTGCGTGAAGCCGATGGGCGCGCTGTACGCATTCCCGAAGATTGACCCGAAAGTCTGCCCGATCCATAACGACGAAAAATTCGTGCTCGATCTGCTGCTCTCCGAGAAGCTGCTGGTGGTGCAAGGTACGGCGTTCAATTGGCCGTGGCCTGACCACTTCCGTGTGGTGACCCTGCCGCGGGTCGATGACCTGGACATGGCCATCGGTCGCATCGGCAACTTCCTCAAGTCCTACCGCCAGTAACCGGCGCTCGGTGCGCAACGGCCCGAACGTTGCGCACTGTCTGATTCAGCAACACTTCTGCTGCGCCCCTCCTCCAGCACCTTCTACACTTGCGATTCATACCAATCATGCGTGCCTGACGCAATCAGGGCGGGTGGTGCGTGCCTGTCATCCATAGCGACTTCACCGGTGGGAAATGTCCCATGGCAGGGCGAATCCGGTGTAGGACACAGTTTGAAATAGTCACTCGGTTGAATCGCCAGGTGCCGCACCTTATATACCCCGCAGTACGCTACATCTTTAGCTTGAGGAGATTTCTACAACCATGATGCGCATTCTGCTGTTTTTGGCCACTAACCTGGCGGTCGTGCTGATAGCCAGCATCACCTTGAGCCTTTTCGGGTTCAACGGGTTCATGGCGGCCAACGGGGTTGATCTCAACCTCAATCAGCTGCTGGTTTTCTGTGCAGTCTTTGGTTTCGCCGGTTCCCTGTTCTCGCTGTTCATCTCCAAGTGGATGGCGAAGATGAGCACCAGCACCCAGATCATCACCCAGCCACGTACTCGCCACGAACAATGGCTGCTGCAAACCGTCGAGCAACTGTCCCGGGAAGCCGGGATCAAGATGCCCGAAGTCGGGATTTTCCCGGCCTATGAAGCCAACGCCTTCGCCACCGGCTGGAACAAGAACGACGCACTGGTCGCGGTCAGCCAGGGCTTGCTCGAGCGTTTCAAGGAAGATGAAGTGCGGGCCGTGCTGGCCCACGAGATCGGCCACGTGGCCAACGGCGACATGGTCACCCTGGCGCTGATCCAGGGCGTGGTAAACACCTTCGTGATGTTCTTCGCGCGGATCATCGGCAACTTCGTCGACAAGGTGATTTTCAAGAACGAAGAAGGCCAGGGCATGGCCTACTACATCGCGACCATCTTCGCCGAGCTGGTGCTGGGCATTCTGGCCAGCGCAATCGTGATGTGGTTCTCGCGCAAACGCGAGTTCCGTGCCGACGATGCCGGCGCCCGCCTGGCCGGTACGGGGGCGATGATCAACGCCTTGCAACGCTTGCGCGCCGAACAGGGCCTGCCGGTGCACATGCCTGACACCCTGAATGCCTTCGGCATCAACGGCGGTATCAAACAGGGGTTTGCTCGCATGTTCATGAGCCACCCGCCGCTGGAAGAGCGTATCGACGCCCTGCGTCGTCGCGGTTGATCAAACCGGCGCACCAACCAAAAGGCCCGCAGTGATGCGGGCCTTTTTTTGCCTGTCGACTACTCCCCGCAAATCCGGTAAACCCGCTCTTCCAGCCGAGTTACGCCGGCTTGTACGAACTTCCAGCTGTCACCGAGCACATCCTGCTCCTCCAGCATCTCGACACGCCAGGTACTGCCCAGCAAACGCTGCACTTCGGCATCGTCTACGGAAAATGGTGGCCCCGCCATCTGTGACTGATCGTAATCCAGCGTCACCAACAGCCCTCGGCATGTCGGCAAAAGACCCTGCAAGTGCGCTGCATAACGCTCGCGCATCGCTTGCGGCAAGGCAATCACTGCCGCACGGTCATACAGCGCGGTGCAACCCGCTACGTCAGCCGCAGTCAGCGAAAAAAAATCCCCGCACCACAACTCGATCGCGTCAGCGCGATAAACCTTGAAGTCGCCCTGCTCGCTCACCTGCGGCTGCAATTGCTGCTCACGGAAGAAGTCTTCCACGGCCTTCTCCGACAGCTCGACGCCGAGCACCCGATGCCCACGCCCGGCAAGCCACAGCAGATCCAGGCTTTTCCCACACAACGGCACCAACACACGCGCCTGCGCCGGGATGGCCAGATCGGGCCAGTGCCGCTGCAAATACGGGTTCACCTCCGGCTGGTGAAAGCCGATCTGGTTCGATTCCCACTTCTTGTGCCAAAA
Organism: Candidatus Pseudomonas auctus; assembly: GCF_048654275.1. NCBI lineage: Bacteria > Pseudomonadati > Pseudomonadota > Gammaproteobacteria > Pseudomonadales > Pseudomonadaceae > Pseudomonas > Candidatus Pseudomonas auctus. The sequence continues at coordinate 95,612 of NZ_JBJYZK010000010.1, forward strand.
CTCCGGCCGCATGCATCCTCCTAAGAATTCGATCAAAAGGCGTTAAAACTTATATTGGAATTAGATCAATGAACTGACTGAAGATGAACCATCTTAACGCTCAGGAACCCTTCCATGTTTCCCAGCCTGTTTATCTCCCACGGTTCGCCCATGCTGGCACTGGAGCCCGGCGCCAGCGGCCCGGCCCTGGCCCGGTTGGCGGCCGAACTGCCACGCCCGAAAGCCATCGTGATCGTTTCCGCCCACTGGGAAAGCCATGAGCTGCTGGTCAGCAGCCATCCGCAACCGGAAACCTGGCACGACTTCGGCGGTTTCCCCCGCGCGCTGTTTGAAGTGCAGTATCCGGCCCCGGGCGATCCGCAACTGGCTCGTGAGGTTGCCGATCTGCTGACCGCCAACGACCTGCCGGCACGCCTCGACCCACAACGACCGCTCGATCACGGTGTGTGGGTGCCGCTGTCGCTGATGTACCCGCAAGCTGACATCCCAGTGGTGCAGGTTTCTCTACCGAGTCGTGGCGGTCCGGCGCTGCAGAACCGCGTCGGTCAGGCGCTGACCAGGCTGCGCGAACAGGGCATTCTGTTGATCGGCTCCGGCAGCATCACCCACAACCTACGAGAACTGGACTGGCACGCCGGCCCGGAGAGTGTCGAGCCGTGGGCCCGGGATTTCCGCGACTGGATAGTCGACAAACTGGCCGCCAACGACGAAGCCGCCCTGCACGATTACCGCCAGCAGGCACCGAACGCAGCACGCAACCATCCAAGCGACGAGCACCTGTTGCCGCTGTACTTCGCCCGAGGTGCCGGCGGTGATTTCAGAATTGCCCATCAAGGCTTCACCATGGGTGCGCTGGGCATGGACATCTACCGCTTCGGCTGATGCCCAAATCGCAGGCAAAAAAAATCCCCGAACCAGTCGGGGATTTTTTATGTTCGATCAATCAGCCCAAGGGCGGATCAATCTTCGCGGTAGCGACGCAGCTTCAACTGCTTACCGGCAACGCGAGTGTCCTTCAGCTTGGTCAGGAGTTTGTCCAGACCATCTTCCGGCAGCTCGACGAGGCTGAAGCTGTCACGCACCTGAATGCGACCGATGGCTTCACGTGCCAGACCACCTTCGTTGAGGATGGCGCCCAGCAGGTTTTTCGCCGCGATACCGTCACGCGCGCCCAGCGCGGTACGGCAACGGGCACGGCCTTCGCCCAAAGGCATTGGCGCACGACGCTCACGATCACCACGGTCCGGACGATCACCGGAACGCTCAGGACGGTCGCCACGCGGCGCGCTGTTCGGCACCAGTGGACGTTCCTTCTCGATCGCTGCCAGGTTCAACGCCTGACCATTGGTAGCCTTGCGCAGCAGTGCGGCAGCCAGGGCACGCGGTGTGCAACCGATGTCGGCGGTCAGGCGATCCAGCAGATCACCGTGGGTCGATTCGGCGTCAGCCACCAGCGGCGACAGGCTGTTGGTCAGTTTCTTGATGCGGGCATCGAGAACGGCCTGAGCGTCCGGCAGACGCACTTCGGCAACTTTCTGACCGGTTACACGCTCGATTACCTGCAGCATGCGGCGCTCACGTGGCGTCACCAGCAGCAGCGCGCGACCTTCGCGACCGGCACGGCCGGTACGGCCGATACGGTGCACGTAGGATTCCGGATCGTACGGCATGTCCACGTTGAACACGTGGGTGATGCGCGGAACGTCCAGACCACGGGCGGCAACGTCGGTCGCCACAACGATGTCCAGACGGCCATCCTTGAGCGAGTCGATCACGCGCTCACGCTGGTTCTGGGCGATGTCGCCGTTCAACGCGGCGGCTTTGTAGCCTTTGGCGTCGAGGGCGCTGGCCAGATCCAGGGTCGCTTGCTTGGTGCGCACGAACATGATCAGAGCGTCGAAATCTTCCACTTCCAGCAAGCTGAGAACGGCAGAGGTCTTCTGGTCAGCGTGAACCAACAGGTGAGCCTGTTCGATCGCGGTAACGGTCTGGGTCTTGCTCTGGATCTTCACGTGCTTTGGATCGCGCAGGTGACGCTCGGCGATGGCACGGATCGATTGCGGCAGGGTCGCCGAGAACAATACGGTCTGACGGGTTTCCGGCATGGCCTTGAAGATGACTTCGAGGTCGTCCATGAAGCCCAGTTTGAGCATTTCGTCTGCTTCGTCGAGAACCAGGTGGTTCACGGTCTGCAGTACTTTTTCGTCGCGACGCAGGTGGTCGCACAGACGGCCCGGAGTGGCGACAACGATCTGTGCGCCATTACGGATTGCTTTCAATTGTGGGCCCATCGGCGCGCCGCCGTAGACAGCCACAACAGTCACGCCCGGCATTTGCTTGGCGTAGGTTTCGAAAGCGGTTGCAACTTGTAGCGCCAACTCACGAGTTGGGGCCAGGATCAGAGCTTGCGGCTCGCGCTTGGACGGATCAATGCGGTGCAGAATAGGCAGGGCAAAGGCAGCGGTTTTACCGGTACCGGTTTGCGCCTGACCAATCATATCGTGACCGGCGAGGATGATCGGGATCGACTGCTGCTGAATGGCCGAAGGCTCTTCATAGCCGGTAGCGACTACTGCAGCGACAATATTGGGATGAAGTTCAAGAGCGGCGAAGCCGCCGATTTCCTGGGTCATGGGTCTGCCTCTAAGTGCATCCGCAAAGACCCATGCTCCAAAGCTGCACATGCCGTGTTGAGACTCAAGAGTCGCCCTGGCAGCTTTGTCGGCGGGGATTTGCGAAAACGAATGAATGAAAAAGAATCGTCAAGGAAGAGCCCGCAGTGCGGACGTGCAGCCGAAGCTGACTTCGGGGAATTGCGCTACCTAAACGCGGCCCGGTTAAAGGCCGGCGCGCACTATACCGGAATTTGCCCAAAAAGGGAGCTTTTTTTATCGGCGAAATGCAGTTGTCACCGCTATGTAACGGGGTTTTGCGGATAATCGGGCAAAGGTCTATTTTTCAAAGACCCCGGCCCTGCGGGCGATGGCGCTTAAACGATTCACCGATGTGCGGCATCTGGTCGCTGCACCCTTTCTTCCCCTGCGAGGAAACACCCATGAATCAGCCCTGCCCCGGCCGCGTGAGCCGTGCGCGTCACGGTCACGTGCATTTGATCGGCCTGGACCGCGCCGCCAAGCGCAATGCCTTCGACCTCGACCTGCTCAACGACCTGGCCCTGGCCTACGGCGAATTCGAGGCCGACAGTGACGCACGGGTGGCGGTGGTGTTCGGGCATGGCGAGCATTTCACCGCCGGGCTCGATCTGGTCAACGCCAGTTCCGCCCTCGCCCAAGGCTGGCAGGTGCCGCCCGGTGGTTGCGATCCATGGGGCGTGTTCGTCGGGCCGCGGGTCAGCAAACCGGTGATCGTCGCTGCGCAGGGTTATTGCCTGACCATCGGCATCGAGCTGATGCTCGCTGCTGACATCAACCTGTGCGCCAGCAACACCCGCTTCGCCCAGATGGAAGTGCAGCGTGGGATCTTTCCGTTCGGCGGTGCGACGCTACGCTTTCATCAGATCGCCGGTTGGGGCAACGCGATGCGCTGGCTGCTGACCGGCGACGAATTCGATGCCCACGATGCGCTACGCCTGGGGCTGGTGCAGGAAATCATGGCCACTGAAGATTTGCTGCCACGCGCCATCGAACTGGCCGAGCGCATTGCCCGCCAGGCGCCGCTTGGCGTACAGGCGACGCTGATGTCAGCGCGGCAGGCACGCTACGAAGGTGAGACCGCAGCGGCGCAGAGCTTGCCGCCGCTGGTGAAGAAGTTGCTGGCCACTGAAGATGCCAAGGAAGGTGTGCGCTCGCTGGTGGAGCGCAGACCAGGGGTTTTCAAAGGCCTTTGAAGATCAGGTCGCCGGACGGATGCAGTTGATCAACGACTGCAACGAGTAGCCCAGCTTCGGCGCCAGCGCTTCAGCCCGTGCCGTCAGCGCCTGCATGTCCAGCACCTGATCCAGATCCGCCGGCACGATCAGAATCACGTTGCCCTCCTTCACCGGCAGTTCCCAGTAATGCCGGTGATAGAGCCCGCGCAACAGCGCCGCGCCCAACGGTTTGCCGTCGTCGGTGGCCCATTGGTTGATCACCAGCCAGCCACCGGGATTCAGACGTTTCTGACAGTCCCCGAGGAAATTCCACGCAAGGTGCCCGGCGCCGGGGCCGACATCGGTGTACAGGTCGACGAAGATCAGATCCGCAGGTTCAGCGGTCGGCAGCAGTTCGAGGGCATCACCGACGCGGATGTACAGCCGTGGATCGTCATCCAGCCCGAGGTATTCGATGGCCAGACGCGGCACGTCCGGGCGCAACTCGATGGCTTCGACATCTTCCAGCGGCAGGAACTTGAGGCAGGCCTGGGTCAGCGTGCCCGCGCCCAGCCCGAGGAACAGCGCGCTCTCCGGCTGCTCATGGCACAACGCGCCAATCAGCATCGCCCGGGTGTAGTCGTACTCCAGCCAGCTCGGGTCGGCGGTAAACACACAGCTTTGCTCGATGGCATCGCCGAACTCCAGAAAGCGGTAGTCGGCCACTTCCAGCACGCGAATCACGCCGAACTCATCCTGTACCTCGGCGAGCAACAGCTCGGCGCGCTCCTCAGTCATTTCGTCTCCTGGTGGTCACCGGGCGCGGTGACGCGATGGCACCGCTGCGGTGCCGTGGCAAAGCGGCGATTGTCGGCGAAGCGGCGGGAGCAGGTCACGCACTAATTGCTGCTAACATGGCCGTCCGTGCGTAGAACCTTAGAGACCGTGATGAGCCAACCCTGGAGCCCTGACAGCTGGCGCGCCCTGCCGATCCAGCAACAACCCCAATACCCCGACGCCGCGCATCTGCGCCAGGTCGAGCAGACGCTGGCCAGCTATCCGCCGCTGGTGTTTGCCGGCGAAGCGCGCGAGCTGCGCCGTCAGTTTGCCGAAGTCACCCAGGGCCGGGCGTTCCTGCTGCAAGGCGGCGACTGCGCCGAAAGCTTCGCCGAGTTCTCCGCCGCGAAGATTCGCGACACCTTCAAAGTGCTGCTGCAAATGGCAATCGTCATGACCTTCGCCGCCGGTTGCCCGGTGGTCAAGGTCGGGCGCATGGCCGGTCAGTTCGCCAAGCCGCGCTCGGCCAACGACGAGACCATCAACGGCGTGACCCTGCCGGCCTACCGGGGCGACATCGTCAACGGCATCGGTTTCGACTCGGCCAGCCGCGTACCGGATCCGGAGCGTCTGCTGCAGTCCTATCACCAGTCCACCGCCACCCTCAACCTGCTGCGCGCCTTCGCCCAGGGCGGTTTTGCCGACCTGCATCAGGTGCACAAGTGGAACCTGGACTTCATCGCCAATTCGGCGCTGGCCGAAAAGTACAGCCACCTCGCCGACCGCATCGATGAAACCCTGGCATTCATGCGCGCCTGCGGCATGGACAGCTCGCCGCAACTGCGCGAAACCAGTTTCTTCACCGCCCACGAAGCGCTGCTGCTGAACTACGAAGAAGCCTTCGTGCGCCGCGACAGCCTGACCAACGATTACTACGATTGCTCGGCGCACATGCTGTGGATCGGCGACCGCACCCGTCAGCTCGACGGCGCCCACGTCGAATTCCTGCGCGGGGTGAACAACCCGATCGGTGTCAAAGTCGGCCCGAGCATGAACCCCGACGACCTGATCCGCCTGATCGACGTGCTCAACCCGGACAACGATCCGGGCCGTCTGAACCTGATCGCGCGGATGGGCGCGAACAAGGTCGGCGATCACCTGCCGGCGCTGATCCGTGCGGTGCAACGTGAAGGCAAGCAGGTGCTGTGGAGTTCCGACCCGATGCACGGCAACACCATCAAGGCCAGCAGCGGCTACAAGACCCGCGACTTCGCGCAAATCCTTGGTGAGGTGAAGCAGTTCTTCCAGGTCCACGAAGCGGAAGGCAGCTACGCTGGCGGCATCCACATCGAGATGACCGGGCAGAACGTCACCGAGTGCATCGGTGGCGCGCGGCCAATCACTGAAGATGGCTTGTCGGATCGCTATCACACTCACTGCGATCCACGGATGAATGCCGATCAGTCGCTGGAGCTGGCGTTTTTGATCGCAGAGACACTGAAACAGGTTCGGCGCTGAGTTCGGAAACCTTCATTGTTTGATCGGGCCTCTTCGCGGGCAAGCCCGGCCCCCACAGGATCGATGTCGTACATTTAGCTTGTGAACGACTCGGTCACTGTGGGAGCTGGCTTGCCAGCGATGAGGCCGGTTCAGTCGCAGCCAATCTGAACCATAGCCATCCGGAGCCGACCCGCGCTTTCCCGCTGACAATTGAGCTGCACCTGCTCAAGCCCCAACCAGTCCGCCATGCGCCGCAAGTTCAGCGCCAGCGCCAGCATCCCCGCGTCATCCAGTCCGGTTTTTTCCTCGTGCACCGCATGCACTGCCAGGCGCCCCGCCGCTCGTTCGGCGCGCAGGTCAACTCGCGCGGCAATCCGTTCATTGTGCAGGAACGGCAACACGTAATAGCCGTAGACACGTTTATCCTGCGGCGTATAAATCTCCAGCCGATAGCGGAAATCGAACAGTCGCTCGGTCCGGCTGCGCTCCCAGATCAGTGAATCGAAAGGTGACAGCAGCGCGCTGGCTTCGACTTTTCGAGGGATTTTCGGCTCGGGCAGGCAATAAGCGATCTGCCGCCATCCGGCGACTTCGCAAGTCAGCAGCTGCCCGTCCTCGACCAGTTCAGCCAGACGCGGGCGGGCATCGGAAGGATTCAGGCGGAAGTAATCACGCAGGTCTTTTTCCGTGCCGACACCCAGCGCCTGCGCTGCATGCAGCAGCAAACCGCGCTGCGCCTCGGCTTCATCGGGCAATGGCTGTTGCAGCACGGAAGCCGGAATCACCCGTTCCGGCAAGTCATATAACCGCTCGAAGCCACGGCGTCCGGCGACGGTGACTTCGCCAGCTGCAAACAGCCATTCCAACGCGTGCTTTTCCGCGCTCCAGTCCCACCACGGCCCGGCCTTTTCTTCGCGGGTCGAAAGGCTGCCGGCGCCCAATGCGCCCTGCTCTTCGACCGACGCCAGCACCCGGCGAATGGTGTCCTGTTGCTCGCGACCGAACCGCGCCAGTTGCTGATATATGTCCTCACCGCGCCTGGCCCGCTGCATGCGCCAGCCCATCAACGGGTACATCGACAACGGCAGCAGCGACGCTTCATGGCCCCAGTATTCGAACAGCGAACGACGTCGCCCCGAACTCCAGGCAGCCTGGTCGAGCAAGTCAGCAGAATAGGAACCGAGACGGGAGAACAGCGGCAGGTAGTGCGAGCGCACCACAGCGTTGACGGAGTCGATCTGCAACAGGCCAAGGCGTTCGATCAGCCGGTTGACGTGCATCGCCTTGACAGCCGGCGGCTGGCGCCCGTGAAACCCTTGGGCAGCCAGTGCCAGACGTCGAGCCTGTTTAAGGGAAAAGGACAGTGTCGCGGGCATGTGTACCTCCATGTCTGCTCGCAACCTACCTCACTGCAAGAGGGTTTGTGTAGCGATGGCCTCATCATTTATGCATCGGATCGTCCCAGAACGGCCGCACCGACTCGTGTTCGACATCGGCACGGCTGACCCCGATGTCCTTGAGCGCTTCGTCGCTCAGGCTGGCGAGCAGCTCGCGCTCACGGTGCAATTCGTACCACCGGCTAAACTTGTGCAACAGATCGGAAACGATATGGCCGGAAAATTTTTCTTCGCCTGCGTACTCTCTTTGACCTTTCATCGTGTTGCCTCCTTTTTGGGATGGCTCAAGTCTCCCGCCAGAGCTACGATCAATCCAACGAATGTTTCTGATGGCATGCATCACGGAGATTCATCAATTGTCGGCATATCCCAGTATCGATACCGATGTCCTGCGCACCTTTGTCGCGATTGCCGATCAGGGCGGTTTTACCCGCGCCGGCGAAATGGTCAACCGCACCCAATCGGCGGTGAGCATGCAGATGAAGCGTCTGGAAGAGGACGTGCTGCAGCGCCAGTTGTTTGAGCGCGACGGGCGTCAGGTGCGCCTGACCGCTGAAGGCCAGGTGTTGCTCGGTTATGCGCGGCGCATCCTGAAATTGCACAGCGAAGTGTTCAACACCCTGCGCGAGCCACACATGGTCGGCACCGTGCGGATCGGCACGCCGGACGATTACGTGATGCGCTTTCTGCCGGGGATTCTGTCGCGTTTTGCGCAGTTCTATCCGCTGATCCAGATCGAAGTGCACTGCGAGTCAACCAAACAATTGCTGCAACGCACGGACCTCGATCTGTCGATCGTCACCCGCGAGCCGGGCAACGAGATTGGCCAGTTGCTGCGCAAGGAACGTTTCGTGTGGGCCGAGGCGCAGAATTTCAGCGCCCACGAACAAACGCCGTTGCCGCTGGCGATGTTCAACAGTGATTGCTTCTGCCGCCTGTGGGCATGCAATGCGCTAGACGCGATGGGCCGCGAATACCGGATTGCCTACAACAGCACCAGCCTGTCGGCGTTGATGGCGGTGGTAAGCGCGGGTCTGGCGATCACCGCGCAGCTGGAAAGCCTGATCACCCCGGACCTGCGCATTCTCGGCGCCGCCGAAGATCTGCCGCTGTTGCCCGAGGCCAGCATCATGCTGATCCGCAATCTCAACAATCCGTCGCCGATCACTGAATGCCTGGCCGAGCACATCGTCGAAGGCTTCAAACTTTAAAGGCGAGCATCACCGCGCACAGCACCAGGAACCCGCAGAACAGCCCGCGCAGGAGTTTTTCCGGCATCGCGTGGGCCACTTTCACGCCCCAACTGATGCTGGCCAGACCGCCGATGGCCAGCGGCAGGCCGATCATCCAGTCCACTTCGTGGTGCACCGCGTACGTCACCAGCGTGACACCGGTGCTCGGCAACGCCAACGCCAGCGAAAGGCCCTGAGCGACCACCTGAGTGGTGCCGAACAGACTGGTCAGTACCGGCGTCGCCACCACCGCCCCGCCGACACCAAACAAACCACCCATGGCGCCTGACGCCGCGCCGAGCACGCCCAGCCACGGCCATGAATAGCGCATCTCGGAAGTCGCCGCCGGGCGCGCGCCAAACATGCGCACCAGGTTGTAAGCCGACAGCGCCACAAGGAACGCGACAAACCCGATGCGCATGGTCTGCGCGTCGATGCCCACGGCCCAGATCGAACCGATCCACGCGAAACAGAATCCCATCACCGCCAGCGGCAACGCATGTCGGAATTCGATGCGGTTGCGCTGGTGATAACGCCACAGCGCCAACATTACGTTCGGCACCACCATCACCAGCGCCGTGCCTTGGGCGATCTGCTGATCGAGCCCGAACCAGACACCGAGCAAGGGAATGGCGATCAGCCCGCCACCAATACCGAAGATCCCACCCAGGGTGCCAAGGGCGGCGCCAAACAACAGGTACAGCGAAAACTCGATCACAGCAGAATTCCTCATACGTCAGGCGACTCATCCTACGCAGTCGGCGCTGGCACGGAAACGCACAGCAACGCACAATGGCTGTGCCAAATCCGCATAGGCACTGAGTCGACTCATGAATCCCAATCAATTGACCGAACAACTCGGGCTGTTTCTCGACGTGCTGGAGAGTGGCAGCTTTTCCGCAGCCTCGCGTCGGCATCCGCTAACGCCCTCCGCCGTTGCCCGGCGTATCGATAGTCTGGAAAGCGCGGTCGGCAGCCAGCTGTTCATCCGCAGCACCCACGCGGTGCGTGCCACACCGGCGGGTCTGGCATTTGCCGAACGGGCGCGGCGGATTGTGGCGGAGTTGCAATTGGCCCGGGCTGAAGCGGTATCCCTGAGCAGTGCGCCGGAGGGTCTGATTCGGGTGGATGCGCCGGCGGCGTTCGGACGGCGGCATCTGGCGCCGGTGATTGCCGATTTTCTGGTGTTGTATCCGGGGCTGGACGTACAACTGCATTTGATCGACAGTTTCGTCGACATGGACGGTTCAAACCTGGGCAAAGTCGATCTGGTGTTGCGCGCCGGGCAAATGGCTGACACCCGGCTGGTGGCCACCCCTCTGGCGAGCATGGTGCGCATTGCCTGCGCCAGCCCCGACTATTTCAAGCGCCGCGGCGTGCCGAGCGAACCCGCGCAATTGAGCGAGCATGACGGCCTCGATTGGGACGGCCTCGCCCCGCCCTTCGCCTGGCGCTTCGAACAGGATGGACAAATGCAATTGCACCGCCCGGCGCGGGTGCGCATGAGCGCCAACAACGCCGAGGCACTGGTTTGCGGCGCACTGGCGGGGCTCGGGATCGCGCATCTGCCAACCTGGCTGGCCAGCGAATACCTGTTGCGTGGCGAATTGCTGCCGCTGTTCTGTGAAAACGGCCTGCCGAAACCGGAAAGCACCGGCATCTATGCACTACGGCTGGAGCAACAGGCCAGCTCCCGCAGCCGCCTGCTGTTGGAATACCTGAAGACCCGGTTCAGCCCCGTGCCGCCTTGGGATCTGGCATTGCAACGGGAGCTGGGCCGGCACTGACCGATTCGCCACCGGGCACAATTGTCTGGCGCATTAAAGATTCGAGCGCTAGATTCATCTGCATCACCGTTCAAGGCACTGACATGACCACCGACCGCAACACCTCCGATCACTGCGAAGACCTGCTGCTCGACAATCAGGCCTGCTTCGCCCTGCATTCCACTTCGCTGATGATGACCAAGGTCTACAAGCCGCTGTTGCAAGCGCTTGGCCTGACGTATCCGCAATACCTGGCGATGATGGTGCTGTGGGAGAAGGATGGTTTGACCGTCGGAGAAATCAGCACGCGCCTGCTGACCGATCCGGGCTCCCTGACCCCACTGCTCAAGCGGCTGGAAGGTGAAGGTTTGCTCAGCCGGACCCGCAGTCGTGAGGATGAGCGTGTGGTAATCGTTGAACTGACTGCCCAGGGACGCGCCTTGAAAGACAAGGCCCGGACCGTTCCACAATGCATCCTGGGGGCCAGTGGCTTCACGCTGGAGCGCCTGCAAAACCTGCAAGCCGAGTTGCAGGCCTTGCGTGGTCATTTGCAGGATAGCCTCACTTAAAACTCCCCCTTTTTCTGTGGGCGCAGCCTTGCGCCTGCAGGCGCATCGCCCCTTCCCCGCTTATCACAGAAAAATTTTTCATCTCGTTTTACATTCAAAAAATCCTTGAATATCAAAAGCTTGAGATCACTCCACCTCCCAATCCAAGCGCGAATTCCTGCTTTCTTCAAAAATTTATCTTGCGCACTAAATATTCGCGCAGTACATTTACTTCGCACCTAGTTAGCGCGCAAACAATTAGCGCAACAAACCACACTTTATGAGGCTCACATCATGCAAACTCTCTACACCGCAATCGCAACTTCCACTGGCGGCCGTGACGGTCGTGCAATCTCCAGTGACAACGTCCTCGACGTCAAACTGGCCACCCCGAAAGAACTCGGCGGTGCTGGCGGCGCAGCCACCAACCCTGAGCAACTGTTCGCCGCCGGCTACTCGGCCTGCTTCATCGGCGCCCTGAAATTCGTCGCCAGTCAGACCAAACGCAAAATCCCGGACGACGCCTCTATCACCGCTCACGTCGGCATCGGCCAGATTCCTGGCGGCTTCGGTCTGGACATCGACCTGCACATCAGCCTGCCGGGCCTGGAACAGGCTGACGCGCAAAGCCTGGTCGACGCTGCCCACCAGGTCTGCCCGTACTCCAACGCCACTCGCGGCAACGTCGATGTGCGTCTGCACGTCACCGTGTAAACACTGACACTCAGGCCCGTACAGGAAATGAACATGAACACTTTCAGCAAAGTCTTGACCGGTACTCTTCTCGCCCTGTCCATCCACAGCGCATTCGCCGGGGAGGTTGAACACAACACCCAGGCGTTCCTTGATGTGCTGAATGCCGGCACCGGCAAACCGATGGAACAGATGACGCCCAAGGATGCCCGCGCCGTGCTGACGGGCGCGCAGTCCGGGGTCAAACTGACGCTGCCCAAAGCGGACGTCAGCGAGAAAACCATCCAGGTCGATGGCCAACCGTTGAGCCTGACCATCGTCCGGCCGGCCGGGGTCAAGGGCGAGCTGCCGGTGTTCATGTTTTTCCACGGCGGCGGCTGGGTGCTGGGGGATTTCCCGACCCACGAACGTCTGGTGCGGGATCTGGTGGTCGGCTCGGGTGCGGCGGCGGTGTTCGTCAACTACACCCCTTCGCCGGAAGCGCATTACCCGGTGGCGATCAACCAGGCTTACGCCGCCACCAAGTGGGTGGCCGAACATGGTAAAGAGATCAACGTCGACGGCAAGCGTCTGGCGGTGGCGGGCAACAGCGTCGGCGGCAACATGGCGGCAGTCGTCGCCCTGATGGCCAAAGACAAAGGCACGCCAGCGATCAAATTCCAGGTGCTGCTGTGGCCGGTGACCGATGCCAATTTCGATACCGGTTCGTATAACCAGTACGCCGAGGGGCACTTCCTCACTCGCAACATGATGAAGTGGTTCTGGGACAACTACACCACCGACGCCAACCAGCGGAACGAGGTCTACGCCTCGCCGCTACGGGCCACCACCGCGCAATTGAAAGGTCTGCCGCCTGCACTGGTCCAGACCGCCGGGGCCGACGTGCTGCGTGACGAAGGTGAAGCCTATGCCCGCAAACTTGACGAAGCCGGCGTGCCGGTGACCTCGGTGCGCTACAACGGCATGATCCACGACTACGGTTTGCTCAACGTGGTCAGCCAGGTACCGGCAGTGCGTTCGGCGATGCTGCAGGCCTCGGAAGAACTGAAGCAGCACCTGAAGAAGTAAGCCTTATTCAGGACGAGACATCAGGCACAAAAAAGCCCGACTCAATGGTCGGGCTTTTTCTTTCCGCAAAAAACAGTGCTTATTTGGCACGGCCTTTGTAGGAACCGCCTTCGCGGGTATCGATTTCGATCATGTCGCCGATTTCGATGAAGTCAGCAACCGACAGCTCGGTACCGTTCTTCAGTTTGGCAGGCTTCATCACCTTGCCGGAAGTGTCGCCGCGAGCGGAACCTTCGGTGTAGTCAACCTGACGCACGATGGTGGTCGGCAGCTCTACGGAAACCAGACGGCCTTCGAAGAATACGGCTTCGCAAACGTCGGTCATGCCTTCTTCCACGAATGGCAGAACGCTTTCGATGTCTTCGGCGTTCAGCTCGTACATGGTGTAGTCGGTGGTATCCATGAACGTGTAGGAGTCACCGCTGATGAAGGACAGGGTCGCTTCTTTGCGGTCCAGGATCACGTCGTCCAGCTTGTCGTCCGCACCGTAAACGGTTTCGGTCTTGTAACCGGTCAGCAGGTTCTTCAGCTTGGTCTTCATGATCGCGCTGTTACGGCCCGACTTGGTGAATTCAGCTTTCTGAACCAGCCAAGGATCGTTGTCGATACGGATCACGGTACCGGGTTTGAGTTCTTTACCAGTTTTCATTGCGAATATCCGAATTTGGATGGGATTTACAAAAATCTAGGCCGCGTATCATATCCAATTTCGGTAAAACTGTACCAGCGCCGTCGCAAGATCGGCCTGCAAGGCCTGTTCCAGACACCATGCTTCTGCGTTTTTCTGCAGTTCAGGCCAGTATTTACGGGCCTCAAGCCAGTGGTCGCCGATAGGCTGCCCGGCACTCCACGCGCGCCACAGACCGTTCATCGCCTCGGCGGCAGCGGGCGAAAGGCGTTTTGTGTAGAGCGCAAGGAAGGCGTCGAGCTTGTCGAGATGGATGTCTTCGTCCTGCTGATAGATGTGCCACAGCATCGGCCGCCCAGCCCATTGCGCCCGGACAAACGAGTCCTCGCCACGCACCGCGTTGAAATCACAGCACCAGAGCAATTGATCGTATTGATCCTGACGGACGAACGGCAGCACCTGCACGGTCAGCGACTGGCGAACGTGCATTGCACCGACCGGCAGCGACTCGACTCCAAGCCAACGGGCGACATCGCCGAGAATCCGTCCTTCCGGCACCAGCAGATGGGTAGGCGTAGCGTCCGCCGCGAGCACATCCAGCCAACTGGCGAGTCCGGCATTCTCGTAGGCAAACAGCGAAATCAGCTGCGCACCGGGCGCAGGAGCGATCCCCAGAGCGTGCAGGAATTGTCGCTGCGCATCGGGGTCCTGTTGAAACTGCTGACGCCGCTCCAGTAAACCGCTCTCACGCAGCAAGCCACCGGTCCCCGGCTGAAATCCCGGAAAGAAAAAGTACTTCTGCACCGACTTGTACTTCACCGACGGCAGACCGTGGCAGCCAACCACCCAGTCTTCAGCGCTGAGATAGTCGAGGTTCATCCACAACGGCGGCTTTTCCCGTGCGGCCATGGCGTCCATGTAAATGCTCGGCAACTGGCAGGCAAAAGCCGCGATCACCACGTCGGCCGCTGCTGATTCCTGCCACTCAGCCGGCCAGTGCCGGAGTTCGACGCCCTGCTGCCATTGCTGATCGAGGCCTATGTCGATTTCCGGGCAAATGCGTTCGAAAGCGCGCAGGTCATCGACCCACAATCGCACCGTCATTGCCTGCTCGCTGACCAGTTGCCGGGCCAGACGCCAGGTCACGCCGATGTCGCCGTAGTTATCGACGACCGTACAAAAAATGTCCCAGCGGGTGTTCAGTGGCGGCATTCAAGGCTCCCGTTGGCAAAAGCGCCGATTGTCCGCATAAATGTCTCCGTGCAGAAGAGCCGACGGCAATTAATCTTCGTGCGACAATCGCCGCTCGCCCGCATACATCCGCCAGGAGGCAGCCATGCCCTATCGTCCCAACCCGCGTCGCCCGTTACCTGTTCAGCTTAGCGCGCTGCAATTGACCGGCAGCATTGCCCTGGGTCTGTGGCTGGGTTTCCTGGCCATTGCACTGACCTGCTGGCTCGCCTCACTAATCTTCAGCCGTCAGTTGCAGCCAGTGGCGGAGACGGTGCAACAGCTGAGCAAGCCTCCGGTAGCCGCCCAGCCGCAGCCAGAACCTGAGCCACAAAACCGCCTGTTCGAACAGTACGAAGAAAACCTGCGCAAGAACGAGCAACAGGCACGCCTGGATCAGGCCCGTGGCAGCACGCGCAATCTGTCGAACCCCAAATGCCAGTTCTGGCTGCAACAGGATCAGACGGCCCCGAGCGAAAAAAGCCGCGCCAACGTCCTGCAATTCTGCGATTGATCATGAATAAACAGACGGTTCACCAACTGATTCTCGACAAGCTGCGCGTCGATCTCGACATCGCCGAACGCGCGGCGCAAACCGCTTACGAAACCGCGACCCACGAAGAGAACATCGCCGAAAACAAGTACGACACTCTGGGCCTCGAGGCGTCGTATCTGGCGGCGGGCCAGGCGAAACGGGTCGAGGAAATTCGTCAGTCACTGGCGCTGTGCCAGAACCTGACGCTGCGCGCGTATGACGATCAGCGAGGGATTGAAATCGGCGCCCTGCTCGGCCTGGAAGACGAAAAGGGTCGCGAGCAATGGCTGTTTCTGGCGCCGGACGCGGCGGGCCTGAAAGTCGATGTGGTGGGTCAGCCGATTACCGTCATCACCCCGCGCTCGCCGCTGGGCAAAAGCCTGCTGGGCAAGTTCGAGGGTGACGAGGTGGAGATTCTGGTAGCAGGCACCCGGCAACAGTTTGCTGTCACCGAGGTGCTGTAGACAGGGGCTTAGTGGACCGGCAGTTCGACACCATCGAAAAGCTCTTCCAGTTCCTGCTTGTTGTGGCACTGAATGGCCTTGGCCATGACTTCGCGGGTCAGGTGCGGTGCGAACTTCTCGATGAAGTCGCACATGAAGCCACGCAGGAAAGTGCCGCGGCGGAAACCGATCTTGGTCACGCTGGACTCGAACAGTTCGCTGGCATCGAGCACCACCAGATCGTTATCCAGTTTGGTGTCGACCGCCATTTTCGCCACGATGCCAACACCCAGGCCCAGACGTACGTAGGTTTTGATGACGTCGGCGTCGGCAGCGGTGAACACCACTTTCGGCGTCAGGCCGCGATGGCTGAAGGCTTCGTCGAGTTTCGAACGGCCGGTGAAACCGAACACGTAAGTCACGATCGGGTATTCGGCCAGCGCTTCAAGGGTCAGCTTCGGCAGTTTGGTCAGCGGATGGCCCTGGGGCACGACCACGCAACGGTTCCAGCGATAGCACGGCATCATTAC
Source organism: Candidatus Pseudomonas auctus (assembly GCF_048654275.1). Taxonomy (NCBI): domain Bacteria; kingdom Pseudomonadati; phylum Pseudomonadota; class Gammaproteobacteria; order Pseudomonadales; family Pseudomonadaceae; genus Pseudomonas; species Candidatus Pseudomonas auctus. Next base: position 111,767 of record NZ_JBJYZK010000010.1, read on the forward strand.
CAGATCGCCGAACAGCTCCAGCGCTTCGGTGGCAATGGCGAAATCGACGGTGCCGTCAGCGGCCATCTCGGCGATCTGCATCGGCGAGCCCTGGTGCATGTGCAGCGCCACGTCCGGGTATTGCTTGATGAAATTGCTGATCACCGGCGGCAGCGCATAGCGTGCCTGGGTGTGAGTGGTGGCGATCGACAGGGTGCCCTTCTTCTCGTTGGAGAATTCCTGGGCGATCTGCTTGATGCTTTCGACCTTGCGCAGAATTTCACCGGCAGTGGTGATGATGCGCTCGCCGGCCGGCGTGACACGGGTCAGGTGCTTGCCGCTGCGGGCGAACACTTCGACGCCCAGTTCGTCTTCCAGCAGACGGATTTGTTTACTGATGCCCGGTTGCGAGGTGTAGAGGCTTTGGGCTGTAGCGGAAACGTTGAGGTCGTGGTGCGCCACTTCCCAGATGTAGCGCAGTTGTTGAAGCTTCATATGAATCCCTCAAAGCAGGTAGACGCCACGGGCATCAGCGACGGTATATAACTATATTAATGGTTTGAAGAATAAATCTAGAACTTTTTTATCAAAGTGCCATTATTCCTGCTTCAGCGATCCTCTCGACGCCGACGCTCCACCAGCGGCACCAGATAAACCGGCACCTTGGACAATTGCAGCAGCCGGGCCGCCGTTCGCCCCAAAGGTGTTTCCGCCCCGACCCCGTGGCTATGACTTCCTACGATCAGCAAATCGACAGAGAGTTTCTGCACCTGATCGAGAATCACCTGTGACGGATCGCCCTGCAGCACCCGTACCGCGCGTATCCGCTGCAGGTCCTGCTCGCCCTCGTCCCCCAGTTCTTCGCGAAAACTGTCGAGCACCCGCTGCTCGATATTGGCAATGACCGTTTTCAGACCCTGACTGTGAAATTCGTTCAATGCCTGTTCGTCGAGATAGCTCTGCAACACCGATTCGGCAAACAGCCCCATGGGCTCCACCGCGTGCACCACGTACAGATCGGCATTGAACGTTCGCGCCATCGCCAGGGCATGCTGCATCACTAACGGTGCGTACAGACCGAGGTCAGTGGCATACAGCATCGAACGAATCATATGACCTCCTCGCGTGCCAACATGGCGGAGATTTGATTCAGCTTAGCAGTGCCTTGGCGAGTACGACGTGCGACGCAACGTCTTGAACCACGAGGGCTTTAGACCGCCGGTTCGTTGCTGATGCCGTGGGGCACGTGACCGGTCGCCACCACTTCCCGGGCCAGCTCGCAGTGGCCGGCCTGATCGTCGAAAAACACGTCGGCGGCGAAGGCTTCGAGGAACGCCGATTTGGTCAGGCCGCCGAGGAACAGCGACTCGTCCAGACGAATGTCCCACTCGCGCAAGGTACGGATCACCCGCTCGTGGGCCGGAGCCGAGCGCGCGGTGACCAGTGCGGTGCGGATCGGGCACTCCTCATCGGAGAACTCGCGCTGCAACAGATTGAGCGCCGCGAGAAAGCCCTTGAACGGCCCGCCGCGCAACGGTTCGCGAGCGGATTCACGCTCCTTGGCCTGGAAGGCTTCGAGGCCACCGGATTGATAGACGCGCTCCGACTCGTCGGAAAACAGCACCGCATCACCGTCGAAGGCGATGCGCAATTCGTCGCTGGCCGCACGACTGGCGCCGCCGGACAGAATGGTCGCCGCCGCGAAACCGGCATCCAGCGCGGCGCGTACGTCTTCGGCATGGGTGGAGAGAAACAGGTCGCAACCGAAAGCCTTCAGGTACGGATAAGGACTGCGCCCGCCAACGAACGCCGCACGGGAGATCGCCAGGCCGTAGTGACCAATGGAGTTGAAAACGCGCAGGCCGGTGTCGGCGCTGTTGCGCGACACCAGAATCACCTCGACCCGGGCGCGACCGAGGCGACTGTTGAGATTGAGCAGTTTTTCCACCAGCGGAAAGGCATCACCCGGCGCGAGGATTTCGTCTTCGTGTTCTATCTGATATTGCCGATAGGCTTCGACGCCGCTCGACAGGTAGACCTTGTGACTCTCACTGAGGTCGAACAGGGCACGGGACGAGATCGCCAGCACCAGTTTGTCATCGATGTTCTTGGCCATGCCTTTCCCCCAATGCGACCGGTTTAAACGTTGCGCCGGTCGATAAAGCTCAATGTGCGATACAACGATTCGATACGCGGCAACTCGCAGCCTGCCGCTTTTGCCGCCGCCAAAGGACGAGCGTAGATCGCCTCGAGCTCCAGCGGTCGTTTGTGCAGGAAGTCGTGATACATGCTCGGCCAATAGTCGGGCATTTTCTCGGTCATCATGAACAGGTATTCAGCGTAACCGGGCGGCATGTCGTGGCCGCAGACCTTGGCGCCCTGCACCACTTCAGCCATCAGTGCCTGAATCAACGCGCGGCTGTCTGTGTCGGCCATCAACGGCGTGGTGCCGGCGCCGAGCAATACCGAAAGCCCGTTATAGGGAATGTTCCACACCAGTTTCTGCCAGCGCGCCTGATGCAGGTTCGGCATCGCCTGGGAATCGAGACCGGCGGCCCTAAACAGACCGGCGCCCTCCTCGACAATTGCCATGCGCGCCGCGTCATCCGCTGCCGGGCCGCTGTGATAGCCAACGTTCACCGCCCCCAGCGCCTGGTGGGTGACCTGGCCCGGCCCTTCGCGGTGGACGCAGATCAGGCACAAGCCGCCCAGCAAGTGCAGTGAATCGGGCAGCAACGCCCGCAAGCTGTCTTCGACGTCGAGGCCGTTTTGCAATACCAGCACTTTCGCGTCGGATTTCGCCGCCTGAATGATCGACGGCGCCAACCCGGCATTGCTGGTGGTCTTGGCGCCGACCAGCAGCCAGTCGCAGGGCGGCATGTCTTCAGCCGACGAATAGGCCTGCACCGGGTTCAGCGTCAACACACCATGCACGGCACTGTCTACCTGCAAGCCGCGCTCGGCGACTGCGGAAAATTCACTGCGCAACAGAAAGTGCACATCGAACCCGGCCCGGGCCAGCATCACCCCATAAAACCCGCCGATGGCACCGGTGCCAATGATCCCCACCACCGGTTTGTTCACTGCTCCCATCACGGCAACTCCTCTGCAATTCGACCCAGCGCCTGCGCCACGGCTGCGTTCAGCTCATCGGCATTCAGGCGCGTGTGTACCGCCCCAAAGAACTCGCCGTCGCGCACCACAAACAGCGCCGGCAAATGAAAGACCTGATAACGCTCGACCAGTCCGCCATTGTCACCGGCATCGATCCAGCACACGCGATCAACCGCAAGATCGAGACCCGGCAACACTTCGCGGGCATAGCGGCAACTGGCGCAGCCGACGCTGGTGAAAATCACCAGCGAAACGCCGTTCATCGCCAGCAGCCGCTGGTCGGCGTCGAAATCGGTCAGCTGCGATTCGACCACTATACTGGGGGAAACAATGTCAAATGGCCGACACAGGGAGTCTGTGCTCATGGGACGGTTTATTCCTCATCCGGATGATGTGCCCGTTGAATTGACCTTGCTCACACCGGAGTGTATTTCGCGTCAACGGCTGCACACTATCAGCCTCGGCGGCATCGCTTGCAATTACCATCGTGCCTGGCGCCATGGCACCGCATTGCAGGTGCGCATGCCGACCCTCAACGCCGACATCTGTTATCCGGGCTACGTGGCCTGGTGCCTGCGACGCAAAAAAGGCTATCTGGTGGGCATCGCCTTCACCGACGAACAGACCCTGTTCAGCGCGCGAATGGGTGAGCAGGTGTGTCAGATCGAACGCTATTGCCGACTCAACGACGCCCAAGACGACCTCCAGGATATTCAGGCCCTGGCCCTGCAATGGGTCGAACAACACGCCGACGAGTTCTCCCACGACACCGTTCGCAAGGCTTTCGCGCAGCCCGTGCTGGACTGAACAGTGACTTGCCCATTGTCTAGCAGGCGCCTAACGCGATAAGGTTCGGCTCCCCGACGCGCTTAAATCTGCTGTGCTCCGCCGCGCGGGGATCGCTGGCGGCCGGCACCCGTGACCTGACGAGTAAACGATGGCTGATTTACCGATCAACGACCTGAACGTCGCTTCCAACGAGACCCTGATCACTCCCGATCAGCTCAAGCGTGATATCCCTCTGAGCGACGCTGCCTTGCGCACTGTCACCAAGGGTCGCGAAGTCATCCGCAACATTCTCGATGGCATCGACCATCGTCTGTTCGTGGTGATCGGCCCCTGCTCGATCCACGACATCAAGGCTGCCCATGAATATGCCGATCGCCTGAAGGTGCTGGCGGCAGAAGTCTCGGACACCCTGTATCTGGTCATGCGCGTGTATTTCGAAAAGCCACGGACCACCGTCGGCTGGAAAGGCCTGATCAACGACCCGTACCTGGATGACTCGTTCAAGATCCAGGACGGTCTGCACATCGGTCGCCAGCTGCTGCTGGACCTGGCCGAGAAAGGCCTGCCGACCGCGACCGAAGCCCTCGACCCGATCTCCCCGCAGTATCTGCAGGACCTGATCAGCTGGTCGGCCATCGGCGCACGGACCACCGAATCCCAGACCCACCGCGAGATGGCTTCCGGCCTGTCCTCGGCGGTCGGTTTCAAGAACGGCACCGACGGCGGCCTGACCGTGGCGATCAACGCCTTGCAGTCGGTCTCCAGCCCGCACCGTTTCCTGGGCATCAACCAGGAGGGTGGCGTGTCGATCGTCACCACCAAGGGCAACGCCTACGGCCACGTGGTGCTGCGCGGCGGCAACGGCAAGCCGAACTACGATTCGGTCAGCGTCGCCCTGTGCGAGCAGGCGCTGAACAAGGCGAAGATCAAACCGAACATCATGGTCGACTGCAGCCACGCCAACTCCAACAAGGATCCGGCCCTGCAACCGCTGGTGATGGAGAACGTCGCCAACCAGATCCTCGAAGGCAATCAGTCGATCATCGGCCTGATGGTCGAGAGTCATCTGAACTGGGGCTGCCAGGCAATCCCGAAAGACCTCGCCGACCTGCAATATGGCGTGTCGATCACCGACGCCTGCATCGACTGGTCCGCTACCGAAAACACCTTGCGCAGCATGCACGCCAAGCTCAAGGATGTGCTGCCGAAACGTCAGCGCAGCTGACAGCCGTTTCGCAGGCATAAAAAAACGCCGGGCATTGCCCGGCGTTTTTGTGTATGCGGTGAGGTCAGTCAGATCTTGGCGGTGCGCCGCTGATGACGCTCCATGTAGCGCTCCACGTAGGAGCACGAAGGAATGACCGTGTAGCCCATTTCATCGGCGTATTGCAGCGCCCGCTCGGTCAGGGCTGCCGCAATGCCTCGGCCACGCAAAGCGTTGGGCACGAAAGTGCGGTAGATATCCAGGGTCTGTTTCCCCAGATCCATGTAGGTCAGGTAGGCACGATGACCGTCCACATTGGTCTCGAACTGATGACCAGCCTGGTCATGGTGGATGGACAACGCCTCGCTCATCACTACTCCTCGCGGGTCTCGAATTCTGACCCCTACCTTACCGACGTTTTCCCGGCGAAGGAACATCTACGCCACCCCGTGCCTGATGGGCATCGAGAAGAACTGCACCGATCTCGCGCAACCCGAGCACGTATCAAATAGTAGGCACCATTGGCGAAAATGCTCAAGGTACGCTCGTCATCGTGCGGATTGACGGGGCAGTTCCGGTGGACTCAGGGCCGGTTCGGGAGACGATCTTCCCGAGCCGAAAGGCTGAACATCGCCGGATGTTGAGACTTAAGACGAGCCGCCTGTTTTAAAGTCACCTCAACATGGACAAAGATATGCGAGGCGCTGCGCAAATTCGCAACAAAAGTGTGGACGAATCCATATAGACAGACTTTGGCCACTACCTGCAAAACAGCGCACGGCACCGGGAACTTTTTCTCATTAACTCGCTCATCTCGCGGCTTACAGCTGGATATTTTTTATACAGCGCAGTTAAAAGTTGCTCGAAAAAGAATCAACGCCTACAATTTTTTTTGCTTCTTGCCTTACGTCAGTTTACTTACTACAAGTAATGGGTAGTATGTACGCCGGCTATTTCCTCAATCGGAGGAGACAGCCACTTAATTGAAAGTCCTTGAAGGGGAACACGATGAACAACGTTCTGAAATTCTCTGCTCTGGCTCTGGCCGCAGTTCTGGCTACCGGTTGCAGCAGCGCATCGAAAGAAACCGAAGCACGTCTGACCGCTACTGAAGACGCAGCTGCTCGCGCCCAGGCTCGTGCAGACGAAGCTTACCGTAAAGCTGATGAAGCTCTGGCTGCTGCTCAAAAAGCACAACAGACTGCTGACGAAGCTAACGAGCGTGCTCTGCGCATGCTGGAAAAAGCTAGCCGCAAGTAATAGTCCTTCGGGATTGTTATCAAGCCGACCCATTTTTTGGGTCGGCTTTTTTGTGCCCGCCGTTTCTTGGGGCAACAAAAAACCCGCCGCTGCAATAGCCTCGGCGGGTTCTGTCTTGCAGCTTATTGCTGCAGGTCGATCGGTGCGCTGGAGACCATCGGCGCCGAAGTGTTCGGCGTGCCGATTTCGGTTGGCAGGCCATCTTCGGCCGCCACCACGTCACGCACCACATCCCAGTTCATGCGCAGGTTGTTGGTGATGTCTTCGCGCTTGAGCATCGCGTTGATCACGGCGGTGTGTTTGTCGACCACCGACGGGTTGCCCTTGTCATCGATCGGCGTGTGCGCCTCCAGGTAGATCTTGCCGCCACTGCGACCGAACTTGTACGCATCATTGAGGATACGTACCGAGGTACCGACCGGCACCATGCTGGCCATTTCCAGCACGTTGTTGTTGAACATGCGGAAGCAGCCGTGACTGGTGCGCATGCCGATGCCGAACTTCTTGTTCGAACCGTGGATCAGGTAACCCGGCGTACCCAGGGTGAACTTGAACGGACCCAGCGGGTTGTCCGGACCGGCCGGCACCACGTTCGGCAGCGGATCACCGTCGGCGGCGTGCTCGGCCTTGATCGAGGCAGGTGGCGTCCAGGTTGGATTCGGTGTCTTGGCGGTGATTGTGGTGTGCGCGATCGGCGAGCCCCAGCCTTCACGACCGATACCCAGCGGGAAGGTGTACACCACGTTCCGGCCTTTCGGGTAGTAGTAGAGACGGTATTCGGCGAGGTTGATCACGATGCCTTCACGCGGCCCCGGCGGCAGGATGAAACGCGTCGGCAGGACCACTTCGGTGCCGGCGCCCGGCAGCCACGCATCGACGCCCGGGTTGGCCGCGACCATCTCCGAATAACCCAGATCGTAGGTGGTGCCCAGATCGGCAAAAGTGTCTTCGTACTTGGCCTTGATCACCTGCACCTGGCCGATGATGTCCTCACCAGGAGGTGGCAGAGGAAACTCCAGTGCGGCAACGGGACCGGCCACACACAGGGCGGCAAGAGACAGGCAGCGGGTGACGGCAGGAAAACGCGGCAACATCCGGAGAATCCTTCGCAAGATCGACAAGGGTATAAGAGCGCGATTGTACACCGCGCCCAGGGAATTCGGGGAGATGCGCCGATAGACCGCGATATCGACGAAAAAGGACTCAGAGCTCGAAACGCAGCTCAGGCCAGATCGGCGAGGTGCCGCGCTTCTGCGATTCGAGGATTGCCCGGCACAGCGAGCACAGGCGCTGATCCTGGAACACCCGGCGATCCACGCTCGACCAGCGCGGTTGCGCCGGCAGCAGACTGCCGCACAGGGTGCGGTCCGCCGAACCACCGAGCTCCAGTTGACGGGTCACCAGATGCACCCGCACTTCCTGGCAGGCGAACAGATCCAGCTGTTCGTCAGGCTCGATCAGTTGGTAGGCGAACAGGGACCAGGCAGGACGCGGCATCGGGGGCTCCAAATAAGGGGGCGCCACATTAGCCGAAAGCCTGCCGCTAGAAAAGCCTCATAGCAGCGGTTTTAGCGTCGGCCAGACATTTTCCAGCAACTTGCCCTGAGCCCCGGCCGCCGGGTGCAGACCGTCGGCCTGCATCAGGTCCGGATGCCCGCCCACGCCGTCGAGGAAAAACGGCACCAGCGGGATTTTCTTCTCCTCGGCGAGTTTGCCGTAGACCTCGGCAAAGGCATCGGTATAGCGCTTGCCGTAGTTGGGTGGCAATTGCATGCCGAGCAACAGCACCTTGGCACCGCTTTGACGGGAGCTGTCGATCATCGACGCAAGATTTTGTTGCAATTGCGTCGGCGGCATTCCGCGCAAGCCATCGTTGCCGCCCAACTCGAGGATCACCAGTTCCGGTTTGTGCTCTGCAAGCAGCGCCGGCAGCCGTGCCTGGCCTCCGGCACTGGTGTCACCACTGATGGACGCATTGACCACTTTGTCGTCAAAACCTTCGGTCTTGAGCCGCTGTTCGAGCAACGACACCCACCCAAGCCGGGTATCCAGTCCGAAACCGGCGCTGATACTATCGCCAACGATCAGGACTGTACCCGCCGCTGCGTTCTGGGCCATGCACATCAAGGCCAGGCCAGCACTCAAAAACCACACACGCATCGGATTCTCCATGGGCGCAAGCATTCTCACCGCGAAGAACCTTAGCAAAGTGGTTCCCAGCGCGGAAGGTGAACTGACCATCCTGCACGAACTCAGCCTGGAACTGAACAAGGGCGACAGCCTGGCCATCGTCGGCGCGTCCGGTTCCGGTAAATCCACCCTGCTCGGCCTGCTCGCCGGCCTTGATCTGCCAAGCAGCGGCGAAGTGACGCTCGCCGGGCAAGGCCTGAGCAATCTCGATGAAGACCAGCGCGCGCGCATTCGCGCCGAGCACGTGGGTTTCGTCTTTCAATCGTTCCAGTTGCTCGACAGCCTCAACGCGCTGGAAAACGTCATGCTGCCGCTGGAGCTCGACGGCCGCAAAGACGCTCGAAGCCGCGCCACCGAACTGCTGCAACGGGTCGGCCTCGGCCAGCGCCTGACTCACTCGCCGCGCCAGCTCTCCGGTGGTGAGCAGCAGCGCGTGGCAATTGCCCGGGCCTTCGCCGCCGAGCCGGACGTGCTGTTTGCTGACGAACCCACCGGTAATCTCGACAGCCACACCGGCGAGCGCATCAGCGACTTGCTGTTCGAATTGAACAAGGAACGCGGCACCACCCTGGTGCTGGTGACCCACGACGAACGCCTGGCCCATCGTTGCCGGCGTCTGATCCGTCTTGAAGCCGGCCTGTTGGTCGCCCCTCTGGAGCCTTGATGGCACGTCTGCCGCTGTTGCGTCTGTTCAGTCTCGCCCTGCGCCAACTGATGCGCGATGCCCGCGCCGGTGAACTGCGGGTGCTGTTTTTCGCCTTGGTGGTGGCGGTTGCGGCGAGTACCGCGATCGGCTATTTCGGCGCCCGCCTCAACGGCGCGATGATGCTGCGCGCCACCGAGTTTCTCGGGGCCGACCTGTCGCTCGAAGGCAGCTCGCCCGCCCGCCCGGAACAAATCAGGAGCGGCACCGAGTTGCGCCTGGATCATGCACAGGTGGTGGAGTTTTCCAGCGTCATCGCCACGGACAACGGTATTCAGCTCTCCAGTATCAAAGCCGTCGACCGCGCCTATCCGCTGCGCGGCGAACTGAAAAGCGCTCCCGCCCCTTACGCGACAGAAGAAGCCGGTGGCGAGCCGCAGCCCGGTGAAGCCTGGGTCGAAGCGCGCCTGCTGACAGCGCTGGACTTGAAGATTGGCGACAGCATCGACGTCGGCATGAAGACGCTGAAACTGACGCGAGTGCTGACCTACGAACCGGATCGCGCCGGTAACTTCTACAGCCTGACCCCACGAGTGCTGATCAACCTCGACGACCTCGCTGCGACCGGCGTGGTGCAACCCGGCAGCCGGGTGAGTTACCGCGAACTGTGGCGCGGAGAGCCGCAGGCGCTGGAAACCTATCGCCAACTGATCAAACCGGGACTCGCCGCCAACCAGCGGATTCAGGATGCCCGCGATGGCAACCGGCAGATCGGCGGTGCATTGGGCAAGGCCGAACGCTATCTGAACATGGCCAGTCTGGTCGCCGTGCTTCTGGCCGGGGTGGCGGTGGCGTTGTCGGCCAACCGCTTCGCCAGTCGCCGCTTCGATGCCAGCGCCCTGCTGCGTTGCCTGGGTCTGTCACGCCGGGAAACCCTGGTGCTGTTCAGTCTGCAACTGACGGTGCTCGGCCTGCTCGCCAGCCTCGGCGGCGCCCTGCTCGGCTGGCTCGCGCAATTGGGATTGTTTGCGCTGCTGCATGATCTGCTACCGACCGACGTACCGCCGGGTGGCTTGTTGCCGGCACTGGCCGGCATCGGCACCGGGCTGGTGGCGCTGGCCGGTTTCGCCCTGCCACCGCTCGCCGCACTGGGCCGCGTGCCGCCGCTGCGGGTATTGCGCCGGGACATGCTGCCGATTCCCTCCAGTACCTGGATGGTCTACGGCGCAGCACTCGGTGCACTCGGGCTGATCATGTGGCGCCTGAGCCTGGATCTGCTGCTGACGTTCGCCCTGCTCGGCGGTGGCGTGGTCGCCGCGCTGGTACTCGGCGGCTTGCTGCTGTTGCTGCTGCAAAGCCTGCGTCGCCTGCTCGCACGCGCGTCCCTGCCGTGGCGTCTCGGGCTGGGTCAGTTGTTGCGCCATCCTTTGGCGGCAGCCGGCCAGTCACTGGCCTTCGGGCTGATCCTGCTGTCCATGGCGCTGATCGCCTTGCTGCGCGGCGAATTGCTCGACACTTGGCAGAACCAGTTGCCGAAAAATGCACCCAACTACTTCGCCCTGAACATCCTGCCGGCCGACAAACAAGCCTTCACCGATCACCTGATCAATGTCTCGGCCCAGGCTGCGCCGTTGTATCCGGTGGTGCCGGGACGGCTGATCAGCATCAACGGCGAAGCGGTGCAGCAGATCGTCAGCAAGGATTCGGCCGGCGACCGGGCGATCCAGCGCGACCTGAGCCTGACCTGGGCGGCCGATCTGCCGGCGGGCAACAAAATCACCGCCGGTTCGTGGTGGACCGGCCAACCTTCGGACGATGTTCCGGGCGTCTCGGTGGAAGGCAAGGTGGCCGAAAGCCTCAAGCTCAAACTGGGCGATCACATGGTATTCAGCGTCGGCGGGGTCAATCGTGAAGCGAAGGTCACCAGCCTGCGGGAGATCAACTGGGACAACTTCCAGCCGAACTTCTTCATGATCTTCCAGCCCGGCACCCTGAAGGATCTGCCGGCGACTTACCTGACCAGCTTCTATCTGGCGCCCGGTCACGATCAGCAGATTGTCGAGCTGTCGCGAGCATTCCCGGCAGTGACCATCCTGCAGGTCGAAGCCTTGCTCGAACAACTGCGCAGCATCCTCGCCCAGGTCACCCTGGCGGTGGAGTATGTGTTGTTGTTTGTGTTGGCGGCGGGGATGGCGGTGCTGTTTTCCGGGTTGCAGGCAACGCTGGACGAACGCATTCGCCAGGGCGCACTGCTGCGTGCGCTGGGTGCCGAGCGCCAGTTGCTGATCAAGGCGCGACGAATCGAGTTCGGCTTGCTCGGCGCGGTCAGTGGATTGCTCGCGGCCATCGGTTCGGAAGTGGTGAGTCTGGTGCTGTATCGCTTCGCCTTCGACCTGCCATGGCATCCCCATCCGTGGTTGCTGCTGTTGCCGTTGATCGGCGCGGCGCTGATCGGTGGCGCCGGGGTGTTCGGCACGCGGCGTGCGCTCAACGCCAGCCCGCTGACAGTGTTGCGCGAGGGTTGATAGACTCCAGCCGTCTTAATCAAAAGAAGTTGCCATGAGCCGTTATCGCCCTCCCCGCACCGCCGGCACCGCGCTGATCACCCCCGAGGGTGAAGCGCGGATGCGCGCCGAATTCCATGAGCTGTGGCATGTGCGCCGACCGCAGGTGACGCAGTCGGTCAGCGAAGCGGCGGCTCAGGGTGATCGTTCGGAAAATGCCGAGTACACCTACGGCAAGAAAATGCTGCGCGAGATCGACAGCCGCGTGCGCTTTCTCACCAAACGCCTTGAGGCGTTGAAAGTGGTCAGCGAAAAACCCAGTGATCCGAACAAGGTCTACTTCGGCGCGTGGGTGACCATCGAAGACGAAGACGGCAAACAGTCGCGCTATCGCATCGTCGGCCCGGACGAGCTGGACCTGAAACTCGGCCTGATCAGCATCGACTCACCGCTGGCCCGCGCCTTGATCGGCAAGGCGCTGGATGCCGAAGTTCGGGTACAGACGCCGACCGGCGAACAGTTCGTCTACATCGTAGCGATCGAATATCCCTGACGCTCAGCGCCGGGTGATCAGGCCCTGGCGTGCGACGCGGGTCAATTGGCGAATCATTTCCGGCGCCTCTTCACGGCTCGGGGCCTGAATGACGGCCAGATCGAAACTGTCATCGGCAAAACGCGCCAGCGACTCACCGTCTTCAACGAACTGGATCAGGAAGGCGGCAGGACCGCCGCTGCGACGTGGCCAGCCATCGAGATAACGCAACAGCGTCGGCTGATGTTTGCCGCCAAGCAGAATTTTCGGATTGCGCTGGGTGATATGTGCCGTGATCGGCGCGGGACGTGCTGGAGGGCGTAGTGCATTCATCGTGTCGTGTCTCTGCCTCAAAAGTCTGCATGGCAGGTGAGAGGCAACACCGAACCAGCGCTTTAGCGGTATTTCGAAGCCCTGTTCCGGCTTCTGACGGCAACTGAAGAATAGTCACCTGGCGCCCCGCAAGTAGCTGTTTAAATCGGCGCATGGGCGGCATCCTAGAGAACGTGACCGGCCAGTGTCAAGAATCAGCCGCAACAAAAAAGGCCCGCAGAATGCGGGCCTTTTGCTTGAGCCAGAGCGGTCAACCGGCGATGGCGCGATCCACCGAGAGCTTGCCGGCACCTTCGATCAGTACTGCCAGACTGCCGCCAAGCAGAGCCAGGGCGAACTCGTAACCGTTGTTGGCCATGAACAGACCGTTGCTGATGTGTACGGTGAAGATCGCCACCAGCGACAGGAAGGTCAGACCCAGCGCCGCCGGGCGAACCAGCAGGCCGATGATCAGCGCCAGACCGGCGAAGAACTCGGTACCGCCGGCTAGGGTGGCCATCAGGTAACCCGGGGTCAGGCCGATGCTTTCCATGTATTGCGCGGTGCCTGCCAGACCGTAGCCACCGAACAGACCGAAGAGTTTCTGCGAGCCGTGGGCGGCGAAGATCACGCCGACGGCAATGCGCAGAATGGTCAGACCGTAGCCGGCGCGGGTGAACAGAACCTTGTTGATCAGAGAGCTCATGTTGCGTTTCCTTGTTGTCAAAAGTGCTTGTTGGTTGGCCGCTATATTAATCAGTTATTTTCATGTTAAAAGCGCAAATATTCCGCCATAACAATCAACTTATTTGATCATTTGCGTGAGACAACTTTCTGCCCCCCGGGCTCCAACGACTCCCGCTCCCGGTCGAACGCCAAGTAATACTTGTTCACGCTATTAACATAGCTGACGGCGCCCATTCCCACCTGCTCCATGGCAATGCGCTCGACCTGAAAGAACCACTGGTTTGGATTCAGGCCGCGACGCCGCGCCTCGGCACGCATGCCTTGCACCCGTTCCGGACCAATGTTGTAAGCCGCCAGGGTGAACGCCATGCGCTCGCGCTCATTGAGTTTCGGACTGTTGAAGAACTTGCGGCGGATCATCGCCAGGTACTTGGCACCGGCCTGCACATTCGCATCGAGATTCTGGATGTTGTTGACGCCAACCCGCTGTGCCGCCGACGGGGTGATCTGCATCAGCCCGGTCGGCCCGCTGCCGCTGCGCGCATTGGGCTGTAGCGCCGACTCCTTGAAGGCCAGCGCCGCCAGGTTGAGCCAGTCCATGTTTTGCGCTTCGGCGTGCTTCTGCAGGGTCGGACGCAGTTTTTCCAGGCGCTGGCGATCGGCCTTGGCCAACGGATAGTGCACTTGATAGAGACGGCGGTAGATCCGCAGGAAGGCCGCATCTTCGTTAGACGGTTTTTTGTAGCCGGTCAGGAAGCGGTCGATGCTGGCCCGCAACATCGAGGCATCACGGCGCACGAACCAGTATTCCTCGCCCGGTTCGCTGATCATCACCTGACGGTCGAAACGCAGCTTGGGCAGGATCTTGCCCCAACGCTCGGCAATCGGTTGTTCGACGATGGTCAGGTGGAAAATCCCGCCCTGGACCATTTCCAGCACATCCTCGACCGCCAGCGTCGGATCGACCCATTCGATCTTGATCGGCGCCAGTTTGTGCAGCGCCAGTTTCTGGTTGAGCTGGCTGACCGCCTCCCCCGCCGCACTGCCGGTGGGCAGCGCCAGGGTTTTGCCGGCCAGTTGTTCAACCTTGGTGTAGCGCTTTTCACCCTTGATGCCGACCAGCACCAGCGGCACGTTGCTGGCAATCGGCTCGCTGCTGGCGACTGCGTGGCCCGGTTGCAACTCGAGCAGTTCGCCCGGCGCCACCAGATCGCCTTCGCCACGCTGCAACGCGCCGAGCAATTGATCCTTGGCTTTGGGGATAATCTTGAGGGTGATTTCCTGGCCATCGCGGGCGTGGCCATTGAGGTATTGCTCGAAGGCGCGCAGCCGGTGGTATTCGATGCCGATCGCCTGGCCCTGGACTTCGCCGGAGCTGTTGCGGCTCTGGTTGACCAGCACCCGCAAGACGCGGCTGCTGCGGATTTCGGTGAGGTCGCGAACCTTGGCGGCCGGCACGGCTTGCAGCGGCCCGGGCAGCCGCGCGACCGCCGTCATCGGCAACAGCAGCGAACCACACAGCAGGAGCAAAACCGAGGGACGAACCATCCACTCTCCGGAAAGAATACGGGGCGTTTTCACCGCTGAGCGGTCATAAAACACCGACGAAAACAGAGCGCCTGGAGCGCTGATAAAGTGCGAGAGACTGGCACAGTGATGGCAATCCTGCCAACCCGGCCTGCTACGCGGCCTCAACAGACAGCCATAAGCCGTTGTAGTTCTTGGCTTTTCTTATAAATCTACAGCTCTGATATGCTTTCCGGCCTTCGGCCCGAGGTAGCACCATGCAACTCATCGATATCGGCGTCAACCTGACCAACCCCAGTTTCGCCGACAAACACCAGGCCGTGCTCGACCGCGCCTACGCGGCCGGGGTCTGCCAACTGGTGCTGACCGGCACCAGTGTCGAGGGCAGCGAACAGGCGCTGGAGCTCTGCCAGCAACTGGATCCGGACGGCCAGCGACTGTTTGCCACCGCCGGCATTCACCCGCATTCGGCCAGCGACTGGAACGCCGACAGCGCACGGCGTCTGCGCAGCCTGCTGCAGGAATCGAACGTAATGGCGGTGGGTGAATGCGGACTGGATTTCAACCGCGATTTCTCGCCGCGCCCGCAGCAGGAAAAAGTCCTCGAAGAACATCTGGCCCTGGCTGCCGAACTGCAATTGCCGGTGTTTCTGCATGAGCGTGATGCGAGCCAGCGCCTGCTGGAAATCCTCCGTGACTTCCGCGACCGATTGCCTGCCGCCGTGGTGCATTGCTTCACCGGCGAGCAGAAAGCCTTGTTCAGCTACCTCGATCTGGACCTGCACATCGGCATCACCGGCTGGATCTGCGACGAGCGTCGCGGCACGCATTTGCATCCGTTGGTGAAGGAGATCAAGCGCGGTCGCCTGATGCTGGAAAGCGATGCGCCGTATCTGCTGCCACGCACACTGCGGCCAAAGCCGAAGAACGGGCGCAACGAGCCGGCGTACCTGACCGAAGTGTTACGTGAGGTCGCGTTGCATCGAGGCGAAACCAAAGCAGACCTGGCGGCCCACACCACCGCCTGCGCGCGGGCGTTCTACGGTTTACCTACCCTGCCCTGAAAGAGGCAGATGCATCGGTTGTTGATGCACATCAAGAACCGGGCACCTGGGTAGCGGCACAATAATGGCACCTTGCCAAAACTGTTTCCGCTATCAGAGAAGACCTCCATGGGTGCCTGGCTTAGCAATATCTCGCTGAAATACAAATTCTGGGCGGTCAACGCGGTCGCCTTTGTCACCACCCTGTTGCTGGTGCTGTACGCCGTGCAGCTCGAACAACAGGCCCGCAGCCACGCCGCGCAAACCTCGGCCCAGGCCCAGGCGCAATTGCTAAAGGCCTGGCCGACCGGGCAGGCGCTGCCCAAATCCGATCAGGTACTGACCTTCAAACGCGGTGAAGCGCCGCGCCTCAACGATCAACCGCTGCTGGAGATCACCGACAGCAGCGGCTGGATCGAGATCAGTCACTTGCCATTATTCGGCGAAAATCCGCTGCTCGGCGCCGAGGTCTTCAGCCGCGCCGATGGCCAGCAGGTCGCCGTGATCGCCTACGCCCCCAGCCTCAGCCAGGTGTTCAGCGAGCGTTTCGCCAACTACGCGGTGGCAGTGTTCATCCTGATGCTGGCGATGCTCGGCGCTTCACAGTTGCTGATCCGTTTCCTGCTCAGCCAGCTCAACACTCTCAAGGACGTGATGCTGCACGTGGAGAAAACCGGCGACCTCGCCGCCCGGGTGCCGCTGGCGTGCAAGGATGAAGTCGGGCAGATGGCCAATGCGTTCAATGCGATGCAGGCCGGTTACCAGCGAGTGGTGACCACCGTGGCCAACACCGCGCGGCAACTCGACGTCGGCGCCGCGCGGCTGGCATCAAGCATGAACGAGGTGCGTCACGGCATGCTCGGCCAGCAGAGCGAAACCGATCAGGCCGCCACGGCGATCAACGAAATGACCGCCACCGTCTACCACATCGCCCAGCATGCCGGCGCCACACGCGACCTGTCGCAGACCGCCGATGGCCTGGCCGGCAGCGGCCAGCAAGTGGTCACTCGCGTCCAGCATTCGATTGCCAGCCTGTCCAGCGGCGTACAGCAGACAGCCGAGATGATCCAGCGCCTGGCCGAGGACAGCCAGAAGATCAACGGCGTGGTCAGCGTGATCCACAGCATCGCCGAACAGACCAATCTGCTGGCGCTCAATGCCGCGATCGAAGCGGCCCGTGCCGGGGAAATGGGTCGCGGGTTCGCGGTGGTCGCCGATGAAGTGCGCAACCTCGCCAAGCGCGTACAGACCTCCACCGATGAAATCACCACCATGGTCTCGGCATTGCAGGCGGGCACCCGCGATGCGGTGGACTTCATGCAGGAGAGTTCGTACAAGGCCGACGACTGCGTGCAGCAGGCGCAAGAGGCGGGAGAAGCGCTCGCGGAAATTACCGGAGCGGTGGCGCAAATGCGCGAGAGCAACACGCAGATTGCGGTGGCGGCGGAACAGCAGAGTCAGGTGGCTGAAGAGATGAACCGCGCGGTGGTGAGCATTCGCGATGTGACCGAAAACACCGTGCAACAGACCGTGGATTCGGCGACCACCAGTAACGAGTTAGCCACGCTGGCCGGGGAACTCAACAAGGCGATTGGGCAGTTGAAACTTTAAGGGCCTCATCGCGGGCAAGCCCGCTCCCACAGTAGACTCAGCGGCGTTCACAATCCCGTGTGGGAGCGGGCTTGCCCGCGATGGCGTCAGCAGAAACAGCATCAAATAAGACCATTGTCCCTATCACTTCAATAGCCAACCTTGATTCGCCGCTCTCGCTGCCCGGGCCTATTCTTCAACCATGTACTGAACATGGATCGAGGAGCAGCAACATGGGCAAACGTCACCCCAACCTTCCCGCGTGGCAATGGCGCGCGTACCCGAACAACCATCAGCACCCGACCAATCTGGTGCTGCATCTGATTGCCGTGCCGCTGTTCATCGTCGCGTTTCTGTTGATCGTCTCGGGTGTGTTCAGCCTGAGTCTGGCCAGCGTGGCGATCGGCGTGATTGGCGTGATCGCGGCGCTGGGTCTGCAGCGCCATGGTCACAGCCTGGAGGCGCAAGCCTCCGAGCCGTTCAGTGATCGCAAGGACGCCGTTTCGCGGCTGCTGGTCGAGCAGTTTCTGACGTTTCCGCGGTTCTTCCTCAGTGGCGGCTGGTTTCGCGCCTGGCGTGAACGCCATCGCCGCCATTAAGTCAGGCGAAGATCGTCACCGTCTGCCGACTCATGGCAATCAGTTCACCCTTCGCGCTCCACAGCTTGGCGGCGACGTGACCGTAACCGTCAGCCGCATACTCGATGTCCGCCAGGTATTGGCAAAAATCCAGCGTACTCAAATCCCGTAACGGCTGAACGAATTCGATGGTCCAGGTCAGGGTGCTGCCCGGTGCCGGTTTCTTCAGGTACGGCAACAGCGCGGGTGGCCAGGCATCGACCAGCGCCAGCAGATGCGCCTCGTTGACCGGCTCTTCCTTCACATCCCCACGCAAACGCACCCAGCCGCCCATCAGCCGCGATTGATTGCCGGTGAACGGCATGCCGCCGACACTCCAGCGCATCGCCAGATGACGCATGAACTCCGGCGTTACGCCTTTGATGTAAGGCAGTTCCTGGCAGTCGTCCCAGTGTTTCATCTCGGGTGCCGGATACGCTTCAACCGCCACTTCCGATGGCCGCGAAGCCCCGAAGCTGCCTTGCACCATCGTCACTACCTGGCCGTTCTGCACCGCACGCCCCAGCACCTGGCTCACCGCTTTGCCTTCGCGCAGCACCTCGACTTCAAAGCTCACCGGCACTTCGGGCTCAACCGGGCCGACAAAGGTGATCGCCAGCGAACGCACCGGCCGATCTGCAGGCACCCTGGTACGCATCACTTCAAACTGCAGCGCGGCCACCAAGCCGCCGAAACTGGCCCGGCCCTGCCCCCACTCCGCCGGAATCGTGACCTCCGGTTGACGACGGACAGCATCGATCAGATCGCAAAAGCGCATGGAAACCTCGGACACGAAAAAGGGAATGACCGGATCTTAACCAGCGCGGCAGAGCGGCGCAGCGTCCATTCCGGTCAAAGAGACTGACAGATAAGACAGCGGTGCTGCGCGCCAGCGGGTTTCAGGACCTGAAGCAGGCCGCGCTGAGCTTTTCCAGCACCCGGTCGGCCTTGATTTCGGCCTTGGCCATGGTCGCCTGCCAGGTGGCGACGCAGGGTTGCAGATCCAGCTCCAGCTCGGCGCGGGCCAGCCATTGCCAGCAATCGTGCCAGTCACCGAGTGCGCCTTGTGCGGATTTCAAACGGGACAATGCGGCTTCCGGCAGACGATCCAGTTCCGGGTAGGCCTCGATGCCGTAACGCACGCGCTTGATCAGCAGGCGCAGGCGATGACGGTCGTGGGCCGGGTCGTGCAGCGCCACGTCGAGGTTCTTCCATTGTTTGCCCAGACGTTTTTCAATGCGCTTGTCCAGGCGCTTGAGCAATCCCTGGCGCTGGGACGCGCGCAGGAAACGCGGAAAGGCATCGAGGATCATCAGCAGCGACGCCACTTCGGCGCTGGCCGCCAGCGTCGGGTACGCCTCGGCCATTTGCGCCATCCGGCGCTGTGCAGCTTCCGGCTGATCATGTTTGATCAGCCAGGCCGCCAGCACCTCGCGGTCGCGCCACGGCGTGGTCAGTTGCCCGACGCTGGCCGCCGCGCTTTCCAGCTGTTCGACACCGGGCAAGCCGCCCAACGGTCGCAACAGACTGCGCAAGCGCCGTACGGTGGTGCGCAGGTCGTGCAGCGCTTCAGGGTCGGTCCGCGCGGTCAGACGCGCCTGACAGGCCAGCAGCCGCACTTCGAGGCTCAGGACATGAGCCACCAGCCGATCAACCAACGCAGACATCGCTTGCTCCTGAATTCAATGACTTTGCACGAGTGTGCGCCGGCGCAAGCGACCTGCCCTTGCGCTACGTCAGCAGCTTAGCGCCCGGCGCGGGACTCGCGAATGTAGAAACGTGCTTTTTCGGCTTTCTTGGTGCAGCCTTCGAAGCCCTCGAATTGCTGCTGGGTTTTGGCGGCTGTCAGCAAAGACAACGCCTTGGAGTAACTGACCGTACCGGCGAAACCTTCGGCCTTGGCCAGATCCAGTTCATGCCACGCCGCGTCCAGCTGGCTGCCGCAGCTGTCGCGGTAAGCAGTCTTGCCGGCGCAACCGGCCAATGCCAGAGCCATCAACGGCACACAGATCCAGGCTTTCATCACTCACACCTCAAAGATAGGTCAACAGTCGTGCAGGTAAGACGGTGCGCCAGCGAAAAAGTGCCTTGTGTCCCGCATTTGCACCGCTCTGCAAAAGATAACGCCGACGGGTCATGAAGTATCGAAAAAACGACGCCATTGCCGCCCCGAGCGACCCCAGCGATTGAAGCCCGGCCCTCGATGGGTGCATTGTGCAACCTTGTCGGGAGGAAGTTTGATGAAAAAGCGTGTCGCACTGGTGCTGGGCTCCGGTGGCGCCCGGGGCTATGCCCATATCGGGGTCATTGAAGAGATCGAACGACGGGGCTATGACATCAGTTGTATTGCCGGCTGTTCCATGGGGGCCGTGGTCGGCGGGATCTACGCCGCCGGCAAGCTCGACGAATACCGCAACTGGATCGAAAGCCTGGATTACCTCGACGTGCTGCGCCTGGTGGACGTCAGCTTCCGCCTCGGTGCGATCCGCGGCGAAAAGGTCTTCGGCCAGATCCGCAAAATCGTCGGCGAGATCAACATCGAAGACCTGCGCATCCCCTATACGGCGGTGGCCGCCGACCTCACCAACCAACAGGAAATCTGGTTTCAGGAAGGCTGTCTGCATCAGGCCATGCGCGCCTCGGCGGCGATTCCCAGCCTGTTCACTCCGGTGATGCAGGGCAACCGGATGCTGGTGGACGGCGGCATTCTCAACCCGTTGCCGATCGTGCCGGTGGTGTCGAGCCACTGCGATCTGATCATCGCGGTCAATCTCAACTCGACCAACCAGCGCCATTACAAACTGCCGGTGATCCAGCGCCCCGCCGCGTTCCGCACGCGCTTCGACAGCCTGATCAATTCGCTGGGCTCGAAGATGCCGTTCCGCCGCAAACAGGCCGAGCAATTGCTGATGCTGGAACAGGAAGCGCTGCGTGCCGAAGCGGCGGACATCAATCCTTGGGTCGAAGGCGCGGAGCCGGAAGCCCAGCAACCGGCCGCCGCGCCAGAGCGCGATGGCGCACCGAAATCCGCCACCGGATCGTTCATCGTCGATAACGTCGGGCCGGCTTCATTGCTTGATCTGATCAACCAGAGTTTCGAGGTGATGCAGACCTCGCTGGCGCAGTACAAGATCGCCGGGTATCCGCCCGACATCCTGATCAACGTGCCGAAGCGGGTATGCCGGTTCTTCGAGTTCTACAAGGCGCCCGAATTGATCGCGCTGGGCCGGGAGATTGCCCGGGATACGCTGGATCGCTACGAGAGCGAGCAGAACTAAAGACTGCTCTCGCTCAACAACCGATAACCGACACCCGCCTCGGTCACGATAAAGCGTGGCCGGGTCGGATCGTCTGCCAGCTTCTGCCGCAAATGCCCGACCACGATCCGCAGGTAGTGGCTGTCCTCGGTGTGAGTTGGGCCCCAGATGTCCTTGAGCAATTGCTGCTGGGTGATTACCCGCCCCGGATGCCGCGCCAGTTGCGCCAGCACTGCGTATTCCTTGCGGGTCAGGGCAACTTCAACGCCATCCAGCAGCACCCGGCGATACGCCAGGTCCACGGTCAGCGGGCCGAAATTCAACGCGGCCTGCTGCGCTTCGCCGGCCGGTGCCTGACGCAGCAACGCGCGCACCCGGGCGAGAAACTCTTGAATGCCGAACGGCTTGGTCACGTAGTCATTGGCCCCGCCATCCAGCGCCTGGACTTTCTGCCCCTCGCTGGCACGCACCGACAACACCAACACCGGCGCCGTGGCCCACTCGCGAAACTCGCGCAGCACTTGCTGGCCGTCCATGTCCGGCAGGCCGAGGTCGAGCACCAGCAAGTCCGGTTTATTCAGCGCCGCCTGGGCCAGGCCCTCGGCGCCGGTACCGGCCTCCAGCACTTTGTAGCCCTGGGAAGCGAGGCTGATACGCAGGAACTTGCGGATCTGCGGTTCGTCATCGATGACCAAAATGGTCGCGGTCTGGCTCATGAATTCACATCAACACAAAAGAGTGGCAAGAGAGTAGCGCAGCGCGGATCAGGCTTCACCGTCCATCCCCGGTTGCGTCTGCAACGGCAGGTGCAGGGTGATGCAAGTGCCGCGCCCGTCGATGCCGTCGCCGACACTGATCCGCCCGCCATGGGCGCCGACCATGCCCTGACAGATCGCCAACCCAAGGCCGGTGCCCTGACCACCACGATCACCCCGGGCAGCGGTGTAGAACATGTCGAAAATTTTCGCCCGCTCATCGACCGGAATCCCCGGCCCTTCATCGCTGACCGAGAAAAACACTTCGCTGTCATCCACCCCGGCGCGCAGTTGCAAACGACCGTGGGACGGCGAGAATCGGGCGGCGTTTTCCAGCACGTTCACCAGTGCCTGCTCGATCAACGCGGCATGCACGTACAGCAGCGGCAACTCGGCCGGTACATCGGTGCTCACTTGCAACGACGACAGCACCGCCCGCAGACGATTGAGCGCACTGCCGACGATGTCCGCCGGCGACACCCAGTCCCGCGCCAGCTTCAGGGCGCCGTGGCCGAGACGGGTCATGTCCAGCAGGTTCTGGATGTAGCGATCGAGACGTTCGGCTTCATCGCGGGTGCCTTCCAGCAGCTCGCGGCGATCCTCCAGCGGGATCGCTTCGCCGAGGGCCAGCAGGCTGTCGATGCTGCCGCGCATCGAGGTCAGCGGCGTGCGCAGATCGTGGGACACCGAGGCCAGCAAGGCGCTGCGCAGTTGTTCGGTTTCGCCGTGCAGGCGCGCGGCTTCCAGGTCATCGGCCAGTTGCGCCCGGGCCAATGCTTGAGCCAAAGGCTGACTCAACGCGGTCAGCAAACGACGACGTTGGCCGCTCAGGGTCTGGCCCTCTTTGGCGCACACACCGAGCAGCGCCAGCGGTCCGTCCTCCACCGACAGTGGCCACCACCACCAGCGCCCGAACGGCAACGTACCGGTGCCCATGCCCGCCGGTTGATCGTGTTGCCAGGCCCAGTCGGCAGCAGCGCGTTCGGATTCAGTGAACTGCAATGGCCCGCCAGTTTCGACTTTCCAGCCGCCCTGCCCGTCGCGATTGAGCAGGCACAGCTGCAGATCGCTCCAGCCATTGAGGTGTTGGGCTGCGGCGCTGACCACGGCCTGACGGTCGGTGGCGGCGGTGAGTTTGCGCGACAGGTCGAGCAGTTCGGTGGTTTCTTCCTGGGTATCGCGCAGCGCCTGCAATTGCCGCCGCTGACGCGCCGCGAGGTTACCGGTGAGCGCCGCCATCAGCAGGAAGAACAGCAAGGTCAGCACGTCTTCTTCGCGCTGGATGCTGAAGGAGAAATTCGGCGGAATGAACAGAAAGTCATAGGTCAGAAACGACAACGCCGCACAGGCCAGCGCCGGGCCGAGACTGCTGCGCACCGCCACCAGAAGCACCGCCGCAAGAAACACCAGCGAGATATTCGGCAACGGCAGCACGCTGGAGACCGCCCACGCCAGTGCACTGGCCAACAGCGTCGCGACCAGCGCCAGCGCGTAGTCGAACCACACCAGCGTCGGCGCGACACGCGGGCGCGGCTGATGCTGCTCCTGATCACTGTCCAGCACATTGATTTCCAGACCATGGGCCTGACGCAGCAAACGCGCCGCCAGCCCACCACCGAACAGACGCCTGCGCAGGCGCGGCCGCGACTGACCAACCAGCACCAGACTCGCCCGCCGTTCCGCCGCATGCTGGATCAGGGTTTTCGCCACCTCGCCGGCCCGCAGCAGCACCACTTCGCCGCCGAGGCGTTCGGCCAGTTGCTGGGCACTTTGCAGACGCAGCCGCGATTGCTCGTCGCGCACGCTGCCGTTGTCGACGTGCACCAGACTCCACGGCAAATGCCGACGCTGGGCAACCCGACTGGCATGACGCACCAGCCGTTCAGCCTGGGCATCGCCATCGACGCCGACCAGCAAGCGCCCGCGTACCGCCGGCGCGGCCTGGCCGAGCTGGCGATAGCCCTGAGCGAGATCGTTATCGACTTGCGCGGCAGCGGTCTGCATCGCCAGTTCGCGCAGCGCGGTGAGGTTGGTCTGGGTAAAAAATGCATCGATCGCGGCGCGTGCCTGCTCCGGCACGTAGACCTTGCCTTCGCGCAGGCGCTCGAGCAGTTCGCGGGGCGGCAGGTCGATCAGCAGCAGTTCGTAGGCCTCTTGCAGCACCCAGTCCGGCAGGGTTTCGCGTACCTGCACACCAGTGATGCCGCGCACCTGATCGTTGAGACTTTCCAGGTGCTGGACGTTGACCGTGGTGTACACGTCGATGCCGGCGGCGAGCAGTTCCTGAATGTCTTGCCAGCGTTTGGCGTGGCGGCTGCCGGGGGCGTTGCTGTGAGCCAGCTCGTCGACCAGCACCAGTTTCGGCTTGGCGGCGAGCAGGCCATCGAGGTCCATTTCTTCGAGCGTGACGCCGCGATATTCCGAGCGCACCAGCGGCAATTGCGGCAAGCCCCCGAGCAGCGCTTCGGTTTCGGCGCGGCCGTGGGTTTCGACCACGCCGGCAATGACTTTCACCCCTTGGCGCAACTGGGTATGGGCCGCCTGCAGCATTGCGTAAGTCTTGCCTACACCCGGCGCGGCGCCGAGGAAAACCTTGAGCCGGCCGCGTCCGTCGCGGGGCAAGTCTGCTAACAGCGCGTCGGCGCGGCCGGAATCACTCATGCTTGAAGCTCTCTCTTCCTGATGTCATCGCGATTTACAGCTTTTCGAGCGCCATGTTCAGCGCCAGCACATTCACCACCGGCGGGCCCACCAGCGGCTGTTCGATGTGCGCGTCCAGCAGTTGCTGCAAGGTCGCCACCGGCACATTGCGCGCGGCCGCGACACGCGCCAGTTGATAGGCAATCGCCTGCGGTGGCAAGTGCGGATCGAGACCACTGCCGGAGGTGGTCAGCAGCGCCAGCGGCACCGGGCCCTGACCGGGCACCTGCAGCTTGTTGGCGTCATCGATCACCCGTGTGGCCAGTGCCGGATTGCTTGGTGACAGGTTGCTCGCACTGCTCGACACGGTGGCAAAGGCACCAGCCGAAGGACGCGGATGGAACCAGGCATCGCCGACAAAATCCTGAGCAATCAGCGAGGAGCCGCGCACCTTGCCTTCGGCATCGCGCACCAGGCTGCCGTTGGCCTGCTCGGGGAAGGCGACCTGGGCAACGCCGGTCACCACCAGTGGATAGGCAACGCCGGTGACCAGGGTCATCAGCACCAGCAGGCTCAGGGCCGGACGTAACATTGTGGACATTTCAAAATCCTCGAATTCATTGGGCAAACTTTGGTGGGGTGTCAGGAAGATCCCTCCCCCTCACCCCAGCCCTCTCCCCCAAGGGGGCGAGGGGGAAAGGGAGCCGATCTTTGTGCTTTTCAAATCCTGAGTTCGGCTCGATATCTCAGGTCGATGTAGCTCTTACAAATACCTCGGTCAGTCCCCTCTCCCTCCGGGAGAGGGTTAGGCGGGCGGCGTTCCGATGAGGGCTGGATCTCAAGCCGTGTAGAGATCCAGCAAACACCGCTCACTCAAACCAGATGCAACGCCGTCAACAGCATGTCGATCGCCTTGATCCCCACGAACGGCACCAGAATCCCGCCCAGACCATAGATCAGCAGATTGCGACGCAGCAACGCCGCCGCACTCGCCGCCTGCACCCGCACACCACGCAGGGCCAACGGAATCAGCACCACGATGATCAAAGCGTTGAACACAATGGCCGACAGAATCGCGCTCTGCGGACTGCTCAAGTGCATGATGTTCAGCACGCCCAATTGCGGGTAGATCGCGGCAAACAGCGCCGGCAGGATCGCGAAGTACTTGGCCACGTCGTTGGCGATGGAAAAAGTCGTCAGCGCGCCGCGAGTCACCAGCAATTCCTTGCCGATCTGCACCACGTCCAGCAGCTTGGTCGGGTCGCTGTCGAGGTCGACCATGTTGGCCGCTTCGCGCGCCGCTTGCGTGCCGTCGTTCATCGCCATGCCGACGTCAGCCTGGGCCAGCGCCGGTGCGTCGTTGGCGCCATCGCCGCACATCGCGACCAGCCGACCGTCGTTCTGCTCGTGACGGATGCGCGCCAGTTTCTTCTCAGGTGTCGCTTCGGCCAGCACGTCGTCGACGCCTGCTTCAGCAGCAATCGCGGCAGCAGTCAGCGGGTTGTCACCGGTGACCATCACCGTGCGAATCCCCAGTTTGCGCAGCTCGGCAAAACGCTCGCGGATGCCCGGCTTGACCACGTCTTTCAGGTGGATCGCCCCGAGCAGTTTGCCGTCGGCGCAAACCAGCAACGGGGTGCCGCCGCTTTGGGCAATCTTGTCGATTTCCCGGGACAGCGCCGGGGCCAGATCCTTGCGTTGTTGACCGAGGAAGGCCAGCAGCGAATCCACCGCGCCCTTGCGGAACACACGGCCCTGGTAGTCGACACCGGACAAACGGGTTTCCGCACTGAACGGCACGGCAGTCAGGGTCTCCGGCGCCGGTTCCGGCTGCGGATTGGAGCCGCGCAGGTACTCGACGATGGACTTGCCTTCGGCAGTTTCGTCGGCCAGCGAGGCGAATAGCGCGCCTTCGGCCAGCTCACGGGCATTCACGCCCGGCGCGGCATATACCGCGCTGCAACGACGGTTGCCGAAAGTGATGGTGCCGGTCTTGTCCAGCAGCAACACATGCACGTCACCCGCCGCTTCCACCGCACGACCGGACTTGGCGATCACGTTCAGGCGCACCAGACGATCCATCCCGGCGATACCGATGGCCGACAGCAGCCCGCCAATGGTGGTCGGAATCAGCGTGACCAATAACGCCACCAAGAACACCAGCGGCAGGCTGCCGCTGGCGAAGTGGGCGAACGGTTGCAGGGTCACGACCACCAGCAGAAAGATCAGGGTCAGGCCGATCAGCAGGATGTCCAGCGCCACTTCGTTCGGGGTCTTCTGGCGTTTGGCGCCTTCGACCAGCGCGATCATGCGGTCGAGGGTCGATTCACCGGGGTTGGCAGTGATCTTCACCAGCAGCCAGTCGGACACCAGCCGGGTGT
Source organism: Candidatus Pseudomonas auctus (assembly GCF_048654275.1). Lineage (NCBI taxonomy): Bacteria > Pseudomonadati > Pseudomonadota > Gammaproteobacteria > Pseudomonadales > Pseudomonadaceae > Pseudomonas > Candidatus Pseudomonas auctus. Next base: position 138,791 of record NZ_JBJYZK010000010.1, read on the forward strand.
TGCCGGTGACGGCGGAACGGTCGCCGCCGGACTCGCGAATCACCGGCGCCGATTCACCGGTAATCGCCGCTTCGTTGACCGCCGCGATGCCTTCGATGACCTCGCCGTCACCGGGGATCATTTCGCCGGCTTCAACGCGCACCACATCGCCCTTGCGCAGGCTGCTGGCCGGTACGACCTGGAAGCTGCCGTTGGCCAGTTTGCGTCGGGCGCTGAGGCCTTCGCTGCCGGCCTTGAGGCTGTCGGCGCGGGCCTTGCCGCGACCTTCGGCCAGCGCTTCGGCGAAGTTGGCGAACAGCACGGTGAACCACAGCCACAGGGCGATTTGCGCAGCAACGAAGGTCGGCACGCTGCTATCGGGAATGAAGCACAGCACGGTGGTCAGGATCGCTGTCAGTTCGACCACCAGCATCACTGGTGAGCGCTGCAACTGGCGCGGGTCGAGCTTGACGAACGCTTGCACCAGCGCCGGACGCCACAGGGCGCTGATCGCGGTTTTCGGAGCTTCTGCCGACTTGGCAACTGCCGCTGGTTTTGAAGCTGGAACATGCATATTCATGATGGATTCCTTAGAAGCCCATGCTCAGGTGTTCGGCAATCGGGCCGAGCGCCAGGGTCGGCAAGAAGGTCAGGCCGCCCACCAGCAAAATGGTCACGGTCAACAGGGTCACGAACAGCGGGCCGTGGGTCGGAAAGCTGTTCTGGCCGATCGGTGCGGTTTTCTTCATCGCCAGGCTGCCGGCCAGGGCCAGTACCGGGAGGATGTAACCGAAGCGACCAATCAACATGCCCAGACCGAGCATCAGGTTGTGGAACGCAGTGTTGGCACCGAAACCGCCGAACGCCGAGCCGTTGTTCGCGCTGGCCGAGGTGTAGGCGTAGAGCAACTGACTGAAACCGTGCGGACCGGGGTTGCTCACCGCCGCCACCGGACCCGGCAGGCTGGCGGCAACCGCGCCGAGCACCAGCACGCCGACCGGCATCACCAGCAGGGTCACCACCAACAGTTGCACTTCGCGGGCCTGGAGTTTCTTGCCGAGGTATTCCGGGGTGCGACCAATCATCAGACCGGCGAGGAACACCGCGATCAGCACGTTCAGCAACATGCCGTAGAGCCCCGCGCCGACGCCGCCGAAGATCACTTCGCCGACCATCATGTTCACCAGCGCGACCATGCCGCTGAGCGGGTTGAGGCTGTCATGCATGCCGTTGACCGAACCGTTCGACGCCGCGGTGGTGGTCACCGACCAAAGAACAGTGGCAGTGGTGCCGAAGCGCGCTTCCTTGCCTTCCAGCGGCGCGGTCTGCTCGACGGCGACGTTCTTCAAGGCAGGGTTCGGTTGATACTCGGCCCACAGCGAAGTGGCGCCGCCGATGATGAACAGCGCGAGCATGCAGCCGATGATGGCGCGGCTCTGACGCAGATCCTTCACGTAGTGGCCGAAGGTGAACACCAGCGCCACCGGGATCAGGATGATCGACGCAACTTCGAACAGGTTGCTCCAGGCGGTCGGGTTCTCGAACGGATGCGCCGAGTTGACGCCGAAGAAACCACCGCCGTTGGTGCCCAGTTGCTTGATCGCAATCTGGCTGGCGGCCGGGCCGAGCGGGATCACCTGATCAACGCCCTGCATCGTCACTGCATTCACATATTGGGCGAAGGTTTGCGGCACGCCCTGCCACACCAGGTACAGCGCCAGCAGCAGGCACAGCGGTAGCAAGCCGTAGAGGGTGGCGCGGGTCATGTCTACCCAGAAGTTGCCGAGGGTTTTGGTGGACTTGCGCCCGATGCCACGGCACAGCGCAACCAGTACGGCGAGGCCGGTGGCGGCGCTGACGAAGTTCTGCACGGTGAGGCCGACCATCTGGCTCAGGTAGCTGAGCGACGCTTCGCCGCTGTAGGCCTGCCAGTTGGTGTTGGTCATGAAACTGACGGCGGTGTTGAACGCGAGTGTCCACTCCTGGCCCGGCAGGTTTTGCGGGTTCAGCGGCAGGTGATCCTGGAACAGCAGGATCGCGAACAGCAGCAGAAAACCGGCGAGGTTGAACGCCAGCAGCGCCAGCGTGTACTTCTGCCAGCTCTGTTCGTCCTGCGGATTGACCCCGGCGATGCGGTAACAGCCACGTTCGACCGGGCCGAGAATCGGCGTCAGCCAGGTGCGCTGGCCCTCCATCACCTTGTAGTAGAAGCGCCCGAGGAACGGCGCCGGCAGCAAGACCACCGCGAAGAATGCGAGGATCAGCCAATAGTCATAACTGTGCATAGCCGCTCCTAAGTCCGATCCGCGCGCAACAGCGCAACCAACAGATAAATGAACAGCCCCACTGCCAGCAGCAGTGACACCCCGTCCAGAACGCTCATGGAAGATCTCCGTGTTACGGCGTATTGCCGCGTGTGGAGGCATTGTCGGAAAGGAGGCTGTAAAGGAACGAGAGCGAGGGTGTGGGCGGGGCATAAAGAAAGCGTAAAGAGTGGGTTTACGCGGGCGTTACAGCAAAGTTTTGCGTCGTGTGGACGGGCCTCTTCGTCGGATCGCCGCCCGGACCAAGCCCGCTCCCACATTTTGAAATGCGCGCGTCCAGACACCGCTGACACCTGTGGGAGCGGGCTTGCCCGCGAACACGGCAGCACAGACAACATCGCACCCAACTGGCGCACAATTTTGTGGGTATTGCGCCGCGAACATCCCCGATACGACAGCTTTCATCCCATTACGACCCACCAATACAGAATGGCACGTCCACTGCACGCGCCCTTCCCCGAGCTTTCCAAACCGTTCAGGGAGCAAACGCATGAACACACAACTCAAACCCACGCTGGGCACCTTGCACCTGTGGGGCATCGCGGTGGGGCTGGTGATTTCCGGGGAGTACTTCGGCTGGAGTTACGGTTGGGGCGTCGCGGGAACCCTGGGTTTCCTGGTGACTTCGTTCATGGTCGCGACCATGTACACCTGTTTCATCTTCAGCTTCACCGAACTGACTACGGCGATCCCCCACGCGGGCGGGCCGTTTGCCTACAGTCGCCGCGCCTTCGGTGAAAAAGGCGGATTGATCGCCGGACTGGCGACGCTGATCGAATTCGTCTTCGCCCCGCCGGCGATTGCCTTGGCGATTGGTGCGTACCTGAACGTGCAGTTTCCGGCCCTCGATCCGAAACACGCGGCGGTCGGCGCGTACATCGTGTTCATGGGTCTGAATATTCTTGGCGTGAAACTGGCTGCGACCTTCGAGTTGATCGTCTGCGTCCTGGCCGTCGCCGAGCTATTGGTGTTCATGGGCGTGGTCGCCCCGGCGTTCAGCTTCAGCAACTTCGCCCTCAACGGCTGGGCCGGTTCGGACATCTTCGGCGCTCCGGCGATTGCCGGGATGTTCGCGGCGATTCCATTTGCGATCTGGTTTTTCCTCGCCATCGAAGGCGCAGCCATGGCGGCCGAAGAAGCCAAGGACCCGAAACGCACGATTCCCAAGGCCTACATCAGCGGCATTCTGACGTTGGTGTTGCTGGCCATGGGCGTGATGTTCTTCGCCGGTGGCGTCGGTGACTGGCGCACCCTGTCGAACATCAACGACCCGCTGCCTCAGGCAATGAAAGCGGTGGTCGGCGACAACTCCGGCTGGCTGCACATGCTGGTGTGGATCGGTCTGTTCGGGCTGGTGGCGAGTTTCCACGGGATCATTCTTGGCTACTCGCGGCAATTCTTCGCCCTCGCCCGCGCCGGTTACCTGCCCGCCTCGCTGGCGAAACTCTCGCGGTTCCAGACCCCGCACCGCGCCATCATCGCCGGCGGCGTGATTGGCATCGCGGCGATCTACAGCGACGGCCTGATCAACCTCGGCGGCATGACCCTCACTGCCGCGATGATCACCATGGCCGTGTTCGGCGCAATCGTGATGTACATCATGAGCATGCTAAGCCTGTTCAAACTGCGTAAGTCCGAACCGAATCTGGAGCGTACCTTCCGTGCGCCGTGCTATCCGCTGATTCCGCTGATTGCATTGGCGCTGGCCGTGGTGTGCCTAGTGGCGATGGCCTGGTTCAATGCGTTGATCGGACTGATCTTCCTCGGTTTCATGGCCGTCGGTTTCGGCTACTTCCTGTTGACCGGCCAGTTGCGCGCCAACGCCCCGGCAGACGCCATGCTCACCGGACTGTAAACCGCGACGGGCATAACCGGCCTAGAATGGAACCACTGCGAATGCACTTCGCTCAAAGTGGTATGCAGCGTTGCACGGCGAAACCCTCGCCCGTCGACCTGTCTTTAAGGAGAGCCGTTATGCCCTGGTATGCCTGGTTGATTCTGGTCGTTGCAATCGGCTCGATCGTCGGCGGTCTGATGATGTTGCGAGACACCGCCAACAAGGTCGAACTGACCGATGAGCAACGCAAGCGCGTCGCTGAACGCAACGCCGAAGCGGACATCAAGGACGCGCAGGACCGCTGAACGAAAACCCCGCCTGAATCGGCGGGGTTTGTTTTTGTGGCGATTACTTTTCCCACTCGGCCTTGGCAATGTGCAAGCCATGCAGGCCTTTGTACGCCGCACGTTCAGGCTGGCTCCAGCCTTCGAGCAGCGCGTCGTCCAGACGATAGATTTCCACCCCGAGCGGGCGGCAGACGGTCAGCGGGTCCTGCGCGTCCGGCCCCCACATCGCCAGTGACAGATCACCACCGGGACAGGTCGACAACGCGCACAGCAAGTCGATTTCGGCGAAGAACTCAAGATAATCGCCCTTCTGCGCCGGACAGGCCTTCATGAAATACAGGTCATCGTGATTCAGGCCCGTGCACTGGAAGATGTTCAGCACGTCATGCACATCGAACTCGGTCAGGCCATGGGGCAACACGGCGCGAGTCAGGTTGGAATGGCAGTGATGATGGAAATCCTCGCCGGTGAGCATTTTGTTTACATAGGGATCGCAACGCGTGCCGAGCAGATCGTGCAGGCGCCCGCCGTGCTCGTCGATGCCATAGTCGGCCAGACTGTCATCGGTGATGGTCACCAGAGGTCGCAGAAAAGGCAGGTTCGACCACAACCGGTCGTGGGTGCTGACATGCGCGCCCTGCAGTTGCCGGGTGCGCGCCGCCCACATCCGTTCACGTGGATCGTGTGCGTTCCACACATTGAAATCGCCCACCTGGGGCCCGACCGGTGTGGTGACGCGAAACACATGCCCCGCCGGCACGTGCCAGGCGCGGCCGGTGCGGATCGGCACCTCGAATTGCTCGATCAGCGTGCGCCCGTCCTTGCGGTCGCGAATCCGTTCGTAGAAAGGTGTATCGACCTGCAACGCCGAGCCTTTGCTGACCTGATAGGCGGCCGGGTAGTCTTTGTACATGATTCTCCTGCTCCTCAAGCGATGGCAACTTTGCAAGCTGCAACCACTATCCGTGCCAACCGCGAGTGGCTGTTACGAACATGTCGGAGTCACCGGACTTTTTTTAGAAGTAGAAGTACAGTCACCATTCAATTTGCATTGGTTAAGATGGCGCTCTTGTTGCGGAGAGTTTAAATGCGTTACTCGCAGGATCATAAAGCCCAGACCCATCAGCGCATTATCAAGGAAGCGTCCGAGCGGTTTCGCAAGGACGGCATTGGTGCGACCGGTCTGCAACCATTGATGAAGGCGCTGGGCCTGACCCATGGCGGCTTTTATTCGCATTTCAAATCGAAGGATGAGTTGGTTGAAAAAGCCCTGCAAGCGGCTGGCGATCAGGTTGCGGGCTTGTGCGAGGAGCTGTTCGCCCAGGAAAAACCACTGGAAGCCTTCATCGATACGTACCTCTCCGAATGGCACCAGACCTCACCTCATGAAGGCTGCCCGCTGCTGACCATTTCATCGGAGCTGGGGTTGCGCGGCCAACCGAGCCCGACCAGCGACGAAGTACTCAAGGCTCGCCTGGACCAGATCGAAGGCACCCTTGAAGGCGAGAACGCCGCCGAGCGCAGCATCGTCATCATGGCGACGCTGGCCGGGGCGCTCCTGCTGTCACGCAGTGTCGCGGATCCTGAATTTGCGCAGCAAATCCTCGACGTCACCCGCGAACATCTCAAACGGTCGGAAGACTAAGCCTGCCAGCGCTTGAACAGCACGCTGGCATTGACCCCGCCGAAGCCGAACCCGTTGGACAGCGCATACTCGATCGGCATCGACCGTGCCTGACCGTGGACGATGTCCACGCCTTCGCTGGCCGGATCGGGATTTTCCAGGTTGAGGGTCGGCGGAACGATTTGATCGCGGATCGCCAACAGCGTGAAGATTGCTTCCAGACCTCCCGCCGCACCCAGCAAATGCCCCGTCGCGGATTTGGTCGAGGTCACGGCAATTGAGTTTTGTGCGCCAAAAACCGATTTGATCGCCGCCAGTTCACCGAGGTCGCCCACCGGGGTCGAGGTCGCATGGGCGTTCAGATGCTGCACCTGATCCGGCGCTATACCGGCCTGGGCCAGCGCCACTGTCATCGCCCGCCGTGCACCGCTGCCGTCTTCCGGCCCGGCGGTCAGGTGATAGGCATCGGCGCTGGTGCCATAACCGACCAGTTCGGCCAATGGTTGCGCGCCCCTTGCCAACGCGTGCTCCAGCGACTCGATCACCAGCAGCCCGGCGCCCTCCCCCATCACGAAACCGTCACGTCCACTGTCGAACGGACGCGATGCGCGTTCGGGCTTATCGTTGTAGCCACTGGATAAAGCACGCGCGGCCGCAAATCCGGCAAGACTGACGCGATCGATACAGGCTTCCGCACCGCCGCACACCGCGATGTCGGCCTCACCGGCACGAATCAGCCGGGCCGCATCACCGATCGCCTGCACGCCGGCGGCACACGCGGTGACCGGCGCGCCGAGCGGGCCCTTGAGACCGTGCTGGATCGAGACATGCCCTGCGGCGAGATTGACCAGAAACGAGGGAATGGTGAACGGCGACAACCGTCGCGGACCACGGCTGTCGGTCGTGCGTACCGCATCGGCGATAGCGCCGAAGCCGCCGACACCGGAGCCAATGATGGTGGCCGTACGCTCCTGAGCGTGGGATTCGGTCGGGTGCCAGCCGGCCTGTTCAAGCGCCTGCCGCGCAGCCTCCATCGCGAACAGAATGAATCGGTCCATTTTTTTCTGCTCTTTGGGCGGCGTGGCCCGATCCGGATCGAAACCCGCTTCGGCGTCTTCCTCCATCGTCGGCACCACGCCGCCGACCCGGGTCGGCAGATCGGCAATGACCGCCTCCGGCAGGTTTCGCAATCCCGAACGCCCCGCCAGCAAGCGCTGCCAGACAACTTCGACGCCGCTTCCCAAGGGCGATACCAGGCCCATACCCGTGACAACTACTCGACGCTGATCCATATCGGGTTGACCTCTCGTGACTCAAAAGACTTTTACTTGTAACGGCTGGCCGCCGAACTGTGGGACAGATTGGGCGCCATCACATGACGGGCGGCGACGAACGCTTGCCACTCGCCCGCATCAGGCAGCGAAGGAATCGTGACCAGTTCGCCCTGATCCAGACCGGACAGCGCGGCATCGACCATTTCGCCCGCCTCCATGACCATCTCCGCAGGAATACCGCTGGCATCGAATCCGGAGCGTTCCCAGATTTCGGTCCGGGTCACACCGGGCAGTACTGCTTGCACCTTGACTCCGGTGCCTTCGAGTTCGGTATTGAGCGATTGAGTCAGGCTCAACACGTAAGCCTTGCTGGCACTGTAGGTGGCATTGAAACGCTCAGGAAACAGGGCGACCACCGATGCAATGTTGATGATCGTGCCGCGCCCGGCGCTGGTGAAGGCAGCGGCGGCGGCCGAAGCCAGTCGGGTCAGGGTCGTGACATTCAGCTGGATCAGCTTCTCCAGTTCATCGGGATCGGCGTTGGCCAGCAATCCGTTGGATGCTACGCCAGCATTGTTGACCAGTAGCGTGATGCTGGAATCGCTGCGCAAACGCTGCTCAAGCTTGATCACATCATCCTTTTTCGTCAGGTCGGCCTTGAGCACTTCAACCTGAACGCCATGTGCGTCCCGCAGCTTGATGGCAGCGGACTCCAAGCGCTCCTGATCACGAGCCACCAGCAGCAGATCGAAACCACGTGCCGCCAACCGCTCGGCATACACCGCACCGATGCCGGAAGAAGCGCCAGTGACCAGCGCCGTGCCTTGGGATTTCGGGGAATTCATGACGATACTCCTGGGATGCGTGAGGAATGAACGACCGCTAAAAAGCAGAACGCTTCAGTGGCGACTGAAATTATTATAGGCATAATTTCAAGGCAATATGACAGCCATAATTTTCTATTTCCCGACGGAAAGGCTGTCGCCCTCCTGTGTTGTGCTCCACCTGGAAGCAAAAAGGGCCGGTCAATGACCGGCCCCTTGGCGTTGAACAATCAGCTTAGTTCACTTCCAGCTTGTCGCGGTTGCGATCCAGGATCGCCTTGCCGATGCCCTTCACTTCCAGCAGCTCATCCACAGACGCAAATGGACCATTTGTTTCGCGATACGCAACAATGGCATTGGCCTTCGCCTCACCCACGCCTGCCAGCTCCTTTTGCAGCGTCGCCGCATCTGCCCCGTTGAGATCGACTTTCCCACCTTTGGAAACGGATGCAGCATCCATCACCTGTAAGGTTTTCGGTGGTTCAGCTGTGACCAAAGGCGCCGCAACCGCCGCGATCGAGGCGCTGGTGAGCAAGGCAAAAACCAGGGAGTAAAAGTAACTGCTACGCATAAGTGACGCTCCATCATCATTTGAGAAAGCAGCTTTTCCGAAGCTGCTCCCCAAACTTAGATCACGATCGCCACCTGTCAAAAACGTGTCCGTTACAGGATGTGAAACAATCAGGGTTCGAGACGGCGTTGCTGGTAGATCCAGTCAACGATTTCGCCGTCAGGGGTGTAACCGCTCACGGTTTCACGCAATAGCTGGCGAACGCGGGAGTAGTCGTCTTTCTCGACGGCAATCAGCAGCTCATGCAATCGCGCCTTCAGCACATCCCAAGACAGATGATCTTCGTTGGCCGTCATGATCATCGGATGCGAGGTAGCGGCGACATTATCGCCGATCAGCAACTCTTCGTAGAGCTTCTCGCCCGGGCGCAAACCGGTGAACTCTATAGAAATGTCACCGTGTGGATTACGCTCGGAACGGATACTCAAGCCTGACAAATGAATCATTTTTTCTGCCAGTTCGACGATTTTCACCGGTTCGCCCATATCCAGCACGAACACATCGCCGCCCTGCCCCATTGATCCCGCCTGGATAACCAGTTGCGCCGCCTCGGGGATGGTCATGAAATAGCGGGTGATTTTCGGATGGGTGACGGTCAGTGGGCCACCGGTTCTGATCTGGCTGTGAAACAGTGGAATCACTGAACCTGAAGAACCCAGCACGTTACCGAAACGAACCATGGTGAAACGGGTTTTATTCACCCGGGACACATTGGCTTTGTCGCCGAACAGAACCGGAGCCAACTCGCGGCTCAGGGCTTGAAGCGTCAATTCCGCGAGGCGCTTGGTGCTGCCCATGATGTTTGTTGGACGGACAGCTTTATCCGTGGAAATCAGCACAAAATTTGAAACACCGGACTGCAAGGCAGCCTGAGCGGTATTAAGCGTGCCAATTACATTGTTCAGCACACCTTCAGCAATGTTGTGCTCCACCATCGGCACATGCTTGTAGGCCGCAGCATGGTAAACCGTCTCGACCTTCCAGGTTTTCATGACGTCCAGCAATTTATCCTGGTGGCGAATTGATCCGAGGATCGGCAGCAACCTGACCGGCACCGATTGACGAGAAGCACGCTGTTCCAGTTCCGACAAGATGTTGTAAAGATTGAACTCACTGTGTTCGAACAAAATCAGGGTCGTTGGCCGAAGCGCGAAGATCTGCCGACAAAGTTCCGAACCAATCGACCCTCCCGCCCCAGTGACCATGACAGTTTTGCCGTTGATGCACCGGGCTAGCAGGTCGGGTTGCGCAGGCACGGAATCGCGGCCCAGCAAGTCGGCAATATCAACTTCCTGAATATCCTCAACTTTGACTCGACCGCTGGCAAGATCGGTGAAGTTGGGCACGCTTCGCACATGCAGTGGAAAACCTTCAAGAAGATTCAAGATCTCCCGGCGTCGCGCCCGGGTGGACGACGGCAGGGCCAAAAGGATTTCCTGAGCCCCGGTGACATCAATCATTTGTTGAATGTGTTTGGGCTTATACACTTGCAGCCCGGAAATCGAACGGTCGGATATACCGGAATCGTCATCGATAAATGCCACCGGACGCATGACTCGTCCCATGCGTAGCGCTGCAACCAGCTGATTACCAGCGACTCCGGCACCGTAAATGGCCACTTTGGTCAGCCCATCGTCACGGTTGGTGAAAGGCACATGCTGCGCGGCAGTGAACCAGTCGCCCATGAAATATTGCCTTAGGCACAGCCGCAGGCCACCGATGATGACCATGCTTAACCACCAATAGTTGAAGATGATCGAACGCGGTACTACGGACTCATGATTGCTGTACCAGAAAACGACCACGGCCAGTATCAATGAAGAAAGACTGACAGCCTTTACGATTGCAATAAGCGCATCGTTACCGAAGTAGCGCATGACAGCACGGTACATGCCAAAGCGTATAAAAAACGGGATCGCAATAACTGGCGCGCATGCGAACAGCCATATATGAGCAGCGATCGGGTTATACATATCATCGACGCCCAAACGCACGATGAAAGAGAGCCATAAAGCGACCCAAACCAACACCACGTCGGTAATCACCTGCAGCAAACGCTTTTGCTTGCGAGGCAGACCCAGTAAGACCGTCCGCACCTTATCCATTCACGCACTGGAGCACGTAGCTCCCTCCTTCAGCAGTCGAGGTTGGCATTCTACTCCCAATACCTGAAGGATCAGATGGATAGTTGATCCAACAGTTGCGTCGATGACACTGCGCCCGCCAAGTCCAACCGATTCTTCGCGAGCAATTTACCCAGCGCATGGCTACAATCCCCCAACTACCGAAAATGTAAAGTGCTCTCAGAATTGCGAACCCCTTCGCGGTCAATCCATTGCATCGACCGAGGCACTGGCAAGGAGAGCAGGAGACGGAAATCCCATTACTCGTGAAGGTCTTCCCATCCAGCGAACATCATTTTCCAATTTTCAGTGCTTAATGAGAAATCATGTCCGAAAATCTTGTAGCTCACACAACCGCCGTGGATGCCGAGCGTCGCAGCATTATCAAAAACCAGCAACCTACCGTTATTTGGCTTACTGGGCTTAGCGGAGCGGGTAAATCATCCATTGCCAACGCATTGGAGCTGGCGCTGTGCAATGAAGGCCGACACACCTATCTGCTCGACGGCGACAACGTCCGGTTGGGTCTTTGCCATGACCTCGGATTCAGCGACAAGGATCGCATCGAAAACATACGTCGCATCTCCGAAGTCTCCAAGCTTTTCATCGATGCCGGATTAATCGTTATCACCGCTTTCATATCTCCGTTCAAACGTGACCGCGCCTTGGCTCGAGAAGTCATCGGTGCGGAAAATTTCATCGAGGTGTTCATTGATACCCCACTCAATGAGTGCGAGCGCCGGGATCCAAAGGGTCTGTACAAAAAAGCTCGCCAGGGATTGATCGCCAACTTCACCGGCATCGACTCGGCCTATGAGCCGCCGGATAACCCGCAAATCAAAATCAACACTCTGGAAGATGATCTTCCGACTGCAGCCCGGCGCATCATCGACTTTATCAACAAGCAATCGAACCAATGAAAACCCTAGTCATTATTGGCGCAGGCTTCAGTGGAACGGTTGCCGCCATCGAGTTTCTGCGTTCCGCCCCCGAAGACACTCGACTGATCATCATCAATAGATCTGGCGCAGTTGCGCGGGGCTTGGCGTATGGCACCAGCAGTTCAAAACACCTGCTGAATGTCCCGGCAGGCAATATGAGCGCGCTCGTCGATGATCCAGACTCGTTTCTGAACTACTGCCAGGCTCTCATTCCCGATACGACCTCCAGTTCTTTTGTATCCAGAAAGCTGTATGGTGATTATCTTGCTTCGCTACTGGAAAGTGCCGAAAGAGATACCAAAAGCCATATTGCGGTGGAACGTATCTGCGCAGAAGTCGTGTCACTCAAACCCCACGAGCAAGGTGCTCAGATAAAACTGTCTGGGGGCAAGACTGTCTTGGCCGATCAGGTCATTTTGGCATTCGGCCACTTCCCGCCGCGTACGCCGGCAGCACTGACGAGCCTGCTCGAATCGCCGCACTACGTCGCCAATCCGTGGGCTGGATCAGTGACCGACTCGGACAAGCAAAGTGAATCGATTCTACTGATCGGAAGCGGTCTGACTGCACTTGACGTGGTCTCAAGTCTTGGAAAAGTCAGCGATGCAGGTCAGATATACCTGCTCTCGCGCCGCGGACTAATGCCACTGTCACACCGGGCACACAAGAACGGGCAGCAGCCACCGACGTCTTGGCGCGATGAAATGCTCAATGCTGAACCGACGGTCTTGAGTTACTTGCGAACCCTCAAGGCGCAAGTTGAAGCGGGGAAAGCGCTCGGACTCAACTGGCGCGATGTTATAGCTGCTATTCGCCCGATTACCTCTCGACTGTGGATGCGCCTGCAGACGAAGGAGCGCAGACGGTTTCTTCGCCACCTGCAACCCTATTGGGATGTTCACCGCCATCGCGTAGCACCGCAAACCCATGAGTTTTTTGCGGACGCAGTCAACCGCAAAAAAATCATTCCCATCGCCGGGCGTATCCGCTCGATTGAGACAGGCGATGGAAAAACGCTGATCACCTTACAGCGACGCGGTCGTCATGATGTAGAGAAACTGCAGATTGATCGCATCATCAATTGCACAGGACCGAACTCCAATCCGAACCTGATTGATGAATCGCTGATCCAGCAATTGATCAGCGACGGGCTGATAACTGTCGACGATCTTGGCTTGGGCTTGCGCGTCGATGAGCATCTCTGCGTACAAAGCAAAAACGGCAACCCATCCCCGTGGCTTAGTTATGTCGGGCCGATGCTCAAAGCCGAACTGTGGGAAGCCACCGCAGTTCCCGAACTGCGCGTGCACGCGAGCGCACTGGCCAGACGGATATCCGGTAAATTGAAACAACCTTGAGCCTGCCACGCCCCCAGGGAACGCCAGCACATTGACGCCCAAACGTTACGTGCGCGTACCCTGGATCGAGTCCCTCTCTAAGCCGGCTGCTTTAGGTTGATCTCTAAGAAACTCCATCAGGATCCAAACGGACAATGAACTCTGTACTCGTGCTCGGCGACTCTCACGCTTTGGTTTTCAGCTCCGAACAAATGAGAGGCTTGTTTCCCGAACATTCCTTCGAGGTCATATCCGTCGGCGGAGCTACGGTATCCGGATTGAAGAATCCGAATGCCGTCACTCAAGCCATGCCGCAATATCTCGCCGCACTGCAAGCCACCACCGCAAACACAGTCATCGTAATGCTGGGTGAGGTCGATACAGGGTTTGTAATTTGGTACCGGGCACAAAAACATGGCAGCTCGGTCGAGCAAATGTTGGCGCAAGCCGTTGGCAATTACCAAAACCTGCTGCGGGATATAGCGAAGAAATTTCAAGTGATCTGCATCAGCACTCCTCTTCCGACTATCCGTGACGACATGCAGTGGGGAGATGTTGCCAACTTGCGAAAAGAAGTAACCGCTTCCCTGTCCCAACGGACGCAACTGACTAAAGAGTTCAACTCGCTCATGGAAAATTTTTGCCTTAAAACAGGCATAAGCCACCTGAACTTTGATGAGCTTTCCACTGATGAGTTGGGTCAGCTTAAAGAAACCCTACGCAACCCGGACCCCAACGACCATCACTATGATCAGACAGCGCACGCGAAGATGATAGAACCCCTTCTAAAGCCTGTGCTGCTGCACAGCAAAACCGACAAACAACTTGCTGCTGAACCAGAAACTGCCATCGCGCCCCCTGCTGAAAACACCTCATTAATTGGTAATCTAGTGAGAATATTTCTTCGCAGGAAATAAAAAACCCGTTGATCACTCAACGGGTTTGTTCGATTAGCTGACAGCAGCCGCGGATCGGCGCACGCCTCTCACGCAATTCTTGAGGATGGGCTCTCTTCCAGCCATTGTACAAACCGCTCGAGCCCCTGCTCGAAGCTGACGGCAGGCGTCCATCCTAACGAACGCTTGGCTCGCTCGATGCACAAAACACTCACAGGCACGTCAAACCCTCGGGCGGCCATGTACTGCCGATTCGCCTCACGCCCCGTAATCTTTTCAATCGCATCCAGCAACTCATTCAAACTGTGCCCATGACCAGAGCCAATATTGAACACGTGTTCATCGGCAGAGCACTCAATAGACGCCAGCAAGGCTTGTACAACATCAGCGACATGAATGTAGTCACGAACCACCGACCCATCGCCCCAGATTTCAATGGGTTCACCGCGCAGGACTTTACCCAGAAAAACTGCGACAGCACCTTGGCTGGAATGGGTTCGCTGCCCTTCTCCATACGGATTGGCCAATCGCAAGACGGTGTAATCAAGGCCATGCAGGCGATGAAAAAGTGCCAGATATTTCTCGATTGCCAATTTCGCAATCCCGTACGAACACGCAGGATCAGTAGGATGCGTTTCGGGAATCGGCACCTGCAGGGGATCACCGTAAACGGTTCCTCCCGATGACACGAAAACGATCTTCTTGATACCGGCCTCGACGGCGAGGTTCAACAAGCGAACGGTTCCCACGAGATTACTCTCAATATCAAACACTGGATCTGCGTTCGATGATTTAGGCAACGTCGTCGACACAAGGTGGTAACAGACATCACAGTCTCTTAATGCTTCGGTTATATCGGCCTCACTGGTGAAATCGCCTTCATACAACTCGAAACGTGTATCCGCTGTGTGCGATTCACCAAGCGCCACAACGTTAGGCCGATCAAAGCAGCGCACAGCATGCCCCTGCTCCAGCAATGCCTCTATCAGGTGGGTACCGATGAAGCCGCGACCGCCCAATACCAACGTCCGCAATCCTGAGGAAGTCGAGGTGTTCTCGGATGTGTTCAATGTAGTCTCCAATGCTTTAGAGGCTTGATTTGCTTGGGGATGAGCAGTCGGCCAAGCACTGCGCAGATCAGCCCGTTCAAAGCGCTGCAAATAAAAAATGTAGCAGTGACAGCCCAGGCAGAACAAAGCAACTCGTTGGTGAGGTTGCGCATGAAGGGCCTGGGCCTGACCGCCCTTGGCCCAAGCCCCCGCATGCTGGCCTCAATTCTCCCAACGTCGTCTGAAAATCTGACGGCGAACCGGTACAGACTCGCAACCAGCCTGGTCACTCCTTTCGGGCTTTGATATCGCGCTCGAATAAACGAACGTACTGCGCCGCGACCGCATCGATTCGATAGCGATTGGAAACCTCTTTCACCCGCCCGAACGCCTCGCGGTACTTTGCGTTGTCGCTAGCAAAACCGGCGATCACTTTTGCAGTCTGCTCGATCGGTACTTCCCAATCTTCAAGGGCGATCACCTCACCGGCGATCTGATCTCCAATTGTCAGCATGTTTCGGATGTCGCCGACTTCGGACGCGATGTAGGGCTTACCCGCGAAGAGACAGTCAACGATCGTTAGAGGAAAACTCTCGGACTTGAATTTGGTCAGCATAATGCCCATGTCGGCCGCCGCGTAATGTCCGACCGAGTCCTTGCTGAATCCGGTCAGGCAGACAAAGTCAGGTACGCCAACGCGGCAATATTCGTCATACACAGGCCCGTTACCGACCAGTAACAAACGTATGTCCACTCCCGAAATCGCGCGCGCCAGGGTTACGGCCTCAATGGCTTCGTCCCAGCCTTTGTCAGGTATTGCCCGACTGACGCAGCAAAGTACGAAAGCGTCCTGCGCAATGCCCAACTGCTCACGCTCGACTGGCACGACGGTAGGAGGCTGAAGGCCATTAGGCACTTTGATGAAACGCCCGGAGTCTTCCTCATATAGCGAGAAATTCACGAACGGACCAATATTCTTCTCAGCTGTATAAACCCAGGTAGTCACCTCTCGATTTGCCGCTTTGAGCTGCTCCTCAGTCACCGCGAAAGCGTCGCCGTGCTCAATCATGCCGTGCAACGATGCAACATGAGAGCCTAACTGCGAAAACACTCCAGGCAGGCTTATCGGATACTTCTGAATATGCCATTGGTGACTATTCAAGGCTTCGATACCAAACTCGCTGATTAGCGACTTGACCTCATCAAGATCATTTGTTTCGACCAGCGGTACATCCGCGCGCAACATACGGCGAACCCCGTCCTCGCGCGCCGTCAGGCCGGCACTCAGCAGGATCACCGAGTATCCTTGACGCTTGAATTCGTTCGCCAGGCGTATTGGCAGAATTTCCGCGCCACCCGGGTAGAAACCAATGGTTGACACCATAATGTTCGGAGTTCGGTTGGCACGCGCCGCAAAAATAGCATCGCGACCATACCAGGCGTAGAACTCCTCTTGAGAGTTGTTGACGTTGATGTCGTAAAGTCGCCGACTACTTTCCTCACAAAGCTCGAGCACCGAAAGCGGTACGTTGTACAACGCCTGTACGGTGCGGCTGGCGATACCGAGTTCTCGATAAAAGACCTCTCGCTTATAGGTCTGCTGGGCAGCGCTGCCAACGTAACGACGGAAAAAGTTGGTACCGTCTACCGAATAGGCAACCTTGCCACCGCGAATTAGATGAAGGTAGAAGACCCAGTCGCCAGCCACTCGCATGGACAGCCACTCTTCATCATCGAGCAAAGGCAGATCTACAGGACGTTTGAATACAACACCGCTGGCATTAGGAATCGTATTTTTGATCCCCAATGCGTAGCGCACTTCACTGTGAGCAGTATCTACATACGATTCCGCCCACTTCTCTGCGCACTCCAGGTCACTCACGTACTTATGGAATTCGCCTTCCTGAACGACTTCATCGCTGGTGACAAACTCGCAGCGAGCGTAGGCGAGCATGACTGCTTCATCATCAAAACAACGCACAAGTGCCTGAAGAAAATTTTCATCGCAGTAATCGTCGCTCTCGGCAACCCACACGAGATCGCCGGTCGCCGCTTTGATACCTTTGGACCATTGTCTGAAAACACCACCGGAATTGGTGTCATTGAACAATGTGGTCGTTACGTCTGGGAACTTTTGCGCATACTCGTTCAATACCGAGCGGCTTTCGTCAGACGAACAGTCATCCATCAAGATGACTTCAAAATTCCGGTAGGTTTGGCCATAGATACTGTCCAGACGCTTACGCAGAAAACGCTCGTGGTTATAATTCGGCACAATCACCGAAACTTTAGGCATTAACGTCTTCGACTTGATTGCCAGCAAGCCGCGACTTGTCTCATTGACGCGACCAAAACCTGCAACTCTGTCAGGTTCCAGAAACAGCCCGTGACTCCAGTCGTTCCAGGCATTGACGAACACCAGCTGCCGATCCTTCGAGTGCCTGGTCTTGGCGCTGGTGATCGCAGCATCCAGCCAGCGACGGTACTCGCGAGCACAAAAGCGCGTGTACACCAGCGGCGATTTTGCAGCGTATGCAGACTCATCCCTGGCCAGAGTAATACCGTTGAAAACAGGGAACGAGTGCGATTGGGCATTTTCCGCTCGCGTGATGCCATTCGCCACTATGACCGAATAGGGAACAGCGGCAATCCCGTTCTTCTGTTGTGGCGAAAAAGTGCCGATTTCACCCTTGAGAGGCTCCACAGGCAGGTCCAGAACGGCATCGCATAGCTGAGACAGTTTTCCGTTCCAGATGCCATCGTCTACCTGTGCCGATTGAGCAATCAGGTAGGCCTTGATGTCTAGCTGGGAAAGTCGATCGCGTAAATCGCTGAGCGCCTCGAAATTGTTGGGTGTCGAGCATTCGACAACAACCACCGGACGCCCTTCGACACGCAGATATCGCCGATCACGAACAGCTTCTCGCAGACGAGCAGGCAAGTTTTCTTCTTGCGCTGAAATTCGGACGCAAAATTGGAAGTCAATGTTCTTGTGATCGAGAAATACGTCCACAGGCTGTTGTGGACAATCAGCACCAGCATGACTATCCCATTGGAAACAAAAGCCGTAAAGCCCGTGACTTTTGGCCAAACGGACTTGTTTTTCCAACACCTCGCTGTCGAGTGGATCATAAAATCCGAGATAGTCATTCGGCAGCAACTGAGCCCCACCCTTGGAAGAAGAACGCGCGTCGCGCAACTTGTCCCAATGCGGCAAAACATATAGAGCAAAAAGTTTAATGCTGCTCCCGGAAAAACCGAAACGGACGTCATCTTCATAACGAATGACCGCGCCAGGCACCGTAATCCGCTGCTCCGAAGCACCCGAAACAACGTAGTGCCAGAACGGATTTATATTAGCTGCCTGGATATCCTTATACGTCTCAAGATAGCCAACAGTATCAAAATCATCGGAAGGGTTTTTTCCTTCATACCAGCCGAAACCGCAATAATGGCGAATCGGATCCAGGTTGAGTTTCTTCAGCTCTGGATACATCGCCAGATAATAATCGGCATCAAACATTCCAGAATTTCTAATGGCTTCAGCTTGTGCCGCAATGATTTCCGGAGAGACCTGTTGGAAAACAATAGGCCTGGCCTCTGCCTCTACACGTTTTTTCCGCGTCCAGGTACGGACATGGCCAGCGATAGAGCGCCCTTCCAACCGGCCGTTGCTCAGATAGTGAACCAGCGGATTTACAGCAGCAGCGGCAACATCCGGATAGTCTCGGAGGTATTTTTCGTTACTGAAAAAAGCGGAAGGGTTGCGCCCCTCCTTCCACCCATCATTAAGATAGTGCACGAGTGGATCGACGCCCTGATCTTTAACGTCAGGATTCTGTGTAAGGTAGTAGCTGTTATCAAACAGCTCACTGGCGCCCAACAGACTGATAGCGGACTCATCAACCCGCGCGCGACGCTCTCTCAGGACCTGGATTGCCTTGCCCAGTGACGTATTGCTCAACCGGCGCAATGTCCGACGAGCCAGCACACCGCTTCTGCGCAGTGGCAACGTTACCCGCCATGAGCGAGACTCATAGGCTTTCTGCAGCTCTTGTCGGGCGGCAGCCACTTCAGCATCTTTTTGCAGCTGAATCCTGGCAATCTCTTCCTCACCCACAACAAGCTGAGTCTTCAGGTTGTCGATCTGGCGGGTGAGCTTGTCGATTTCGGCCTCACGTTTTTCCGCAACAAGACGAAATTCGGTGATCTGCGTTGCACTTTCAGCAGCGTAAGCATCCAGCGAAGCGATTTTCGCCTCAAGCGTGGCCACAGTCTGACCCAGGGCAACAATACGTGCGCTGCGTTCGCCGAGGGATTGGTGGCGCCCTCTGATTAGCTTGATCGCTCGCAAAGCAAGCATCAATTCATCATGCGTAAACGTTTCCTTGGCTTTCGGCGGCTCGGTGTCGTAACCCAATACCGCAAAATCCTCGGCGTACAAAGTCCGGATCAAACTGGCACTGCGCTCTGTCACGAACTCGGGAAGATAGGGAATCAGACTTTCATTTGCGCGACGGTCGGCGAAGGGGTCGGGAATAAATTCACCCAAATGCTCGGCCAACGCTTTGCTAAGCCGAGGAGCCTCTTCAATTTTGGTCAGTACGCTGTAGCTGATCAGATCAGGGCGCAGCAACATGACCTGAGGCGTCCAATGCTGGTCCCAGTAGGTTGGCGCTTCCTGACTGGCAAGATGCTCAAGAAAGCCCTCAAATGCCAAGGCAATATCATTAGCGTCTCTGAGCGGCTGGTGATAAAAATCACGCTGAAGATAGGGCCCAACCTGCTGTGGTTCCTGCAACAGCAATTTCGACTGCCACGCCGAAAAAATTCGCTTGTAAGGGTTTCTCACCACAGCGAAGCGAAAATACGAGTCCGACGTCAGGGCTTCACGCAGCTCGGCGGGAGCAAGCCCTGTAACATGCGGCGCAACCCTGTGCATCTCGTGGACGATTTGATCCGGGTTGCTTTCAGCACTATCAGTGATCTCGCTAAGCGCCTTCGAGCAGCCTACCAGCGATGCAAACCACCATTTAAGGGACGTACATGCAACTTTCGGGGTGCTTACGTAAAAGAGCTTGTGCTGCTCCGAACGATAGCCACTCCAGCGGAGATAGTTAAATACTGCGGCTTCGTCACTTGGTGGCCAATCACTGATATTTAGCATTTACGTCATAAACCTTATGAATATGCTGCAGCGCAGCATCAAACTTCCAAGTCCATTATTCCATTACACAAGTCAACAACACCGCGTTTGACTCGTAACTTCGAATCGGGCGGACGGCTGGTTCCTTCAGCCGCCGGCCGATCATCAAATCGTAGCTTTTCCACCGACTTGCGCATGAGGTGCGCTCGTCATCAAATCCACATAACCAAAGGAATTGAGCTTGTCCTCGGATACAACTCTAAACATGATTGCATCCATAATCCTGTGAGCGCAGTTCGGTTCCTGATTTGACCAGACTCCGCCACCCACAAAATAAACACCCGGCAGTAAATTCATCTGGAAAGAGAATTTGACGTTAAAGTCGCTACCCGCAGCGACAGGCTCGAAATAGGTTCCATCCTCAGGGAAGCGCTGGCCGGTTACGACGGCACCCGAAACATTTCGTATATGAATGCCCCAGTAGGTCGCGTCAAGACTGTCGGTGAAATGACCGGCCACCTGGACCTGGTAGGGACTTCCCGCCTTTAACACGTTCACTTGATGTCCGTCGGCATCAAGGATGGAGAATGAGGTGATTTCCGCCCCTTGAGTCGGATAGACCGCAGTAGTCTCAGGCACCAGCCCGGAATCGAACGAGTCACTCGATAACTGCGTGGGGGAGACGGGACGCTTCTCGACCGTTTTCTGGAGATCGACATTTTCTCCAGTCTTGTCCGCTACCAAATAAGCCTCAACCAGCCGTTTGTACTCTGCCTGAGGAGCATAAATCAGCTTTTGGTATGCTCTGACCGCTTGCGGGGCTGCACCGTACATCAGCCTGACACCGTGGTCGAGCAACAGGGTTCTGTCGCACAACTCGATGATGCTCGATGCCGAGTGCGAAACAAACAATATGGACGTACCCCTGCTTTTCAGCTCTTCCATTCGCGCAAAGCACTTGCGCTGAAATTTTTCGTCGCCGACCGCGAGCGCCTCATCAACAATAAAGATATCCGGATCAATCATCGCTTGAACGGCAAACGCCAATCGCACGACCATACCGCTTGAATAACTTTTTACTGGCTGTTCGATAAACTCGCCGATATCCGCAAAGGCCGCAATTTCGTCGAACCGCTGATCGATCTCTTCCCGGGCAAGCCCAAGCACAGCAGCATTCATGTAAACGTTGTCACGCCCGGTAAACTCGGGATCGAATCCCGATCCAAGCTCAAGCAAGGCAGCAATGCGTCCGTGGGTCTGAACGGTGCCGGTCGTGGGGTTCAAGGTGCCACAAATCATCTGCAGCAGGGTGGACTTGCCACTGCCATTGCAACCGATGATCCCGACCGTTTCCCCCCTCTTCACTTCGAAGGAAACGTCGCGCAAAGCCCAGAACTCTCGGTAAAACCGACTTGGCTGCATGCGCGCCGTTGCCTGGAGACGAGGCACGATAAACTGCTTCAGCCGGTCACGCGGCTGATCATAAATTTCGTAGCACTTGCTCAGGTTCTCAACCTTAATCGCGACTTCAGAGGACATCAGCAAATCCTTTACGTGTTTTCTGGAACCAGGCAAAGCCTAGCCAGGCAATGCAGGTAGTGGCGATCCAATAGATTCCCAATATCTCGAAATTCGGCAGTTTCCCCCAGAACAAGACATCGCGTGTCATCTCGATCGCGGGGGTCAGCGGATTGAGGTAGAGCAAATGACGGTATGCCTCGGGAAGCGCGGTCGCAGGATAGAAGATAGGACTCAGGAACATTAGAACCGTCGTCAAGATACCGATGAATTGGGACACGTCGCGCAGATAAACTCCCAGCGACGCCAAGGCCCAACTGACCCCCATGATAAACATTACAAAAGGGATCACGATCAGTGGCAGGTACAACACAGTCGCATGCGGCATGCCGAAAAATATTGCATAGGCGATGAACCAGACGCCAAGGCTGATGGCCGCGTGAAACAACGCAGATCCCAAAACCACCACTGGCAGGATTTCAAGAGGATAAACCACCTTCTTGACGAAGTTGACCTTGCCGAGAATCAAACCCGGTGCCCGATTAATGCATTCGGAAAACAGATTGAAAATGATCAAGCCCGCAAACAAGATGAGAGCAAACTCAGTCTTCGAATCACTGTCCACACTCCAGCGGGCACGAAGCACTGCACTGAATACGAATGTGTAAACCGCAAGCATCAACAGCGGGTTAAAAAATGACCAGAGCAACCCCATCGCCGAGCCGCGGTACCTGCCCAGCACCTCCCGTATTGTCGACGCTTTAATCAGAGCGATATTGCGCCAGAGGCTGGCGAACATTTCCAATGGGTTGGCAGAAAACTGGCGCATCAATCAAAACCTCAGCAAAAAAAATGCAGGTCGGCACGCATCACGAGCCGCGAGCGTTGGGATCATACCCAAGGAGGAAAAGCCAAAGCTTCTGTGAAAAAAACCGCGTTCCTCTGCGCAAGGCTTGAGGCAGGTCGGCGCATTGTCGAACATTTTCAGGGAGTTCCATTCATGAGAGGAAGCATTTCCTTTACAAAACCACGCAGATCTCGATGGGTCGCAAAAATCAGGACGGGTGATTTCCAGCGTACGAGGAGCCTCGTTGAAAAGAGAGCGTGGCAAAACGGGCGCTTCCTTCAAAACTGCATGACTGCACAACCGCAGCAAGTGAAGCCACGGCCACACATAAGTGAAGCATCCACCCCAGCCAACAGATGGCACCGATGACATGGCTGTGTCTCATGCCGAAGCGAGGCATGACTGGCACGCCCCGGAAGTGGGAATCACGCGATTGATCTGCGACACGGCGGTCAATATTTTGTCGGATGATATCATTCAATACGACGGAGAAACACGGGTTTTCCCTTGGAGCGCGTCCGTCAGACGCGAGCGCGGAGCCCATGGAAACGCAGAACATCTGCTAGACTTCCTGCCGCCTGCAGCTCACTTCATCGGAAAAAAAACCGCGCCCGGCATGACCCGAATAAGGGCCAGAACCCCATCGGCAGCGCGCTGGAAAACTTTAATTTCTTTCGTTTTCAGCGATCAATAAGTGAAACAAACCGCCTGAACAGGCGGCTTTTTTCAAGACAACTAAATTCAATGGAGCGATAAGATCAACGATAATTTTCGCAAGACTTCACCGCACGATTCTTGGCGAGAAAATATGCCTCATGAAGCTGCTTGTGACGAGCGACTCTCACATCCGACTGGGCAGGCGTCCTGAACAGCGAAGTAGTTTTTGGAACATAACTAAACTTGTTTTTATAACCATAACGGAGCCAAAGATTCCAGTCCTCAAGATTGCTCATATCAATCTCAAAACCGCCTCGAGACAAATACAACTCACGCATAAATAAAATTGATTGAATCGGTATGTAGTTATGATCAAGCAACGTCTCGTAATCGAACTCCTGCCTAAAGGAATCATGCGTTTCATGAGTGAGTTCCACATACCGACCACTGCTCTCAGTGACAGTACCCACCTCCATCGCCAGCGAATAAGCTGCAACAGCCTCTTGATCTTTTAATAGAGCGGCAACCAGCACTTCTACGTGATCAGAAAAAAGCAGGTCGTCATCGTCGAGAAACATGCAGTATTTGCCCGTGGCCATTTCCAGGCCGTAGTTACCCGTCACCGAGCGCCCTACCTTGTCCAGGCCGAAAAATCGAACGCTGCGTCCCGCCGAGATCGGCGTATTGTCCACAAGCGGCTTCATCGTTACCCCACCATCTTCCACCACAATCAACTCGATATTGCGGTAGGTTTGATTGAGTACCGACATGATCGACTGTCGTAGAAACTCGTCACGCTTCTGGTAAGTACGCGTGACGATCGTCACTAACGGCTGCTCGACGAGAGGCTCACCCACGCGCCAGAACGCCCCGTCCCTGATCATTTCATAATCAAATCCCCTGAAAGGAAAACTGACACCACTTTGTCGACCTTTTCCCCCAAGAAAATGTGGCGCTTTTCTTATCATGCGCAGGACACTGCCCATTACATCGCGCCGAGACCCCGGATACACCTCCGGCCTGAGGATCAATAAAAACTGCAGTGCAAGCCCGCCCACCTTATCGATCCAGTTGCCGTAACGCAGGCGCAGATAAGCATTGGCCAAAGTGCTACCAACGTATTGAATCGGCTTTACCTGATTTTCATGTTCATAGGTGTAGTGGTAAACCACGGCGCCAGGGCAGTATTTCAGCCGATAACCGTATGACCTGAAACGGTAGGATAATTCGACATCCTCTCCATACATGAATATCTGACTTTCATAACCCCCAACCTGCACATAAGCGGCTCGCCTGATCAGGATGCAGGCATGTGACGACCAGTTCGTTTCGAGGGTTACCGGATCGTAGTATTTTGGATGCTCGAAAGGAGCCTGCCTCATTTCCCACGATGCAACATCGTCCTGCCCTGACGCCAAAGCAGAGGTCACAACTTGTTCTAAGGCTTCCACCGAAAAATGAATATCGATGTTACTCACTAGAAAATAATCGGCAGTACCTATGGAGATTGCTCGATCATGCCCGGCGCCAAAGCCTATATTGTCGCCACGAATAATATTAAAACCGCCAAACAGGTTACCGTAACCGTTCTTCCAACGTTCAAGCTCTTCGACGGTATTATCCGAAGAACCGTTGTCTACGAAATAGAGATTCAGCTTCTCACAAGGATAACTTTGCGCTTTCAAAGAATCGAAGAAGCCGTCGACCCACTTGGAGCTATTGTAAGTAACGATAGATATATCTATCGCCGGACGTTCAACACAATCAGAAGAGGGCAATACATGGGAAAAGCGACGCTGCGCCAACGCCTGGAGGGCATTGACATTATTCTTGGAATCGATAAGTGAAAATAGCCACAATCGAACTTTTCGTGAAAACAGCCCTACTCGGACCCGCACACTCGCTAGAAAAGGAAATTTCTGATAAAGCGGCCGAAGAACCGCTTTTGGGTTCAAAAGTAATTCACGCGGGCTAGACAGGCAGCGGGTAATAAATGATTTCTTCGAAGACCTCATACCGAACAATTTATCCTATAAAAATATTTTTCAATTTTTTGAGAACTTAGACTTTACACCGTTTGACCGCAAGCCTGCCTGTAACTTTTACAACCTGATCGCTGAACAGCTTACCCTCAGCAACCGATACGATATTCGAACAAACGGCAAATCTGCAGCTATAGTCGATAAACTTTCAGATCGGGCTCATTGCTGGCCTTGCTGAACTTCCATCACGCCGGCGTTATATTTTTTGGCAGCAAACACCAGCGGCAGGTAAGCAATCAGCAGGGCTACGACCCCCGGAATTAACCCGATTGCCGCCATAATCGCGAACGGCGTCAGCCATAACAGGTTAATCGCCAAGACACCGAAAACCACAGTCTTGTGGCTACCATATTGTCGAGAAGCATATTGATAGGCATGACTGCGATGCGCTTCGTAGACTTTATCGCCACGAAGCAATCGCCGTAGAAGTGTCCAGGTAGCATCAACGATGAACACCCCCAGCAGTATGAGCCAGCACCACAGTAAGTCGGGGGCCTTTGCGCAAGCGATTATTGCCAACAAACCGATGGTCAACCCGAGGAAGCCACTGCCGGCATCGCCCATGAAAATTCGGGCTGGAGGAAAATTCCAGCAAAGAAAACCCGAGACAGCAGCCACCAGCAGCAATGGAATCCAGGCCAGAATCTGATATCCGCTCAGCCAATACACAAGACAGGCTGCCAGGCAGACAGAGATAGCCTCGACGCTTGCCAGCCCATCAATGCCGTCCATAAAGTTATACAGATTGAGCAACCAGACCAGATAGATCGAAAAAAACACGCCGGTAAACCACTTCCAGTCGAGCAGCCAACCGAATAGCGATATCTGCGCTCCAGAACCGAGCCAATACAACGCCCAGCCTGCAGCCAAAAAATGCCCCAAGAGCCGCCATTTGGCCGCAATGTGTCCGTGGTCATCCGCAAAACCCAACACCGCAACCAAGGCTCCCGCTCCCGATAAGCCGAGCATCGTCGGCAAGTCGATCAGCAGCAAGTAGTAAGACACGGGCAGCATCAGCAGGAAAGACACGACTATTGCCACCCCGCCGCCTCGCGGCGTTGGCAGGGTGTGAGAGCTTCGAGCGTTTGGGATATCGATCAAACTGTTGGCCAGGGCATACCGACGCAAGGCATACGTCAGCAGTAGCGAAATGAAGAACACTGAAAGTAACAACACGCAAAAAATCATTTTATTTGAGTATCCAGATAGTGTCTGACCGTCTGCAGTATTGCGCGATCCACACTCACGGGAGGCGACCATCCGAGAACAGACTGCGTCCTGGCAATATCAACCTCGAGAGAATCGAAGAGTCGCTGGGCGATCAGATTTTTCCCGAGCAGCGTGAGCAAAGCTTTCAACGCCCACACCGGAACCGGTATCAACAATGCGGGGCGGCCAAGCGCTCTGTTTATAATTTGCAGCAACCGAGTGGTGGAAACGCTCACACCATCACTGACCAGAAAAGTATTATCTGGTGCGGCTGGATGATCGATACAAACGACAATCAAATCCACCAGGTTGCTTAGCGAAACCAGGCTTCTGCTGTTCTCGACACTTCCCAAAGGCAGTGGCACGCCCTTGTTCAGCCAGTCCATCATGCTTAAAAAATTGGCGCGCACCCCTGGACCATAGACCAGCGGCGGCCGGATGATCACCACCTCCATCCCCGTTTGCTGGCCGATTTCACGCAACCGCTGTTCCGCTTCGTGTTTGGAGCGCCCATAAGGATCATGAGGAGCAGGATCATCATCAAACTTGAAGGGTGATCCACCGACAGTACGCTCACCATTCACCTTTATCGAACTGATAAAAATGAAACGCGTAACACCTGCGGCAGCCGCCTTGAGGGCCAATGCCACAGTACCTTCCACATTGACTTTGCGAAACTCAGTCAATGCATCCTGCGCATCTTCGTTCATTACATGGACGCGCGCTGCACAATGAACCACCACCTGAATGCCTTTGAGGTCCGGCACCTGTGAGCGCTCTCCGAGCGGACAGTGCAATACCCGACAAAGCCCCGCCAACCGCGAGACACTGCGAACCGCAGCGACGGGTGTGAACTTGCGATCCAGGAGCAATCTGAGGATGACGGCCTCACCAACAAAACCAGAGGCCCCCGTCACCAATACATTCGGTGAATTCATCTAACCTTTTTCCCTACGATCGCCGTTGCCCAGCAAATCAGGAAAAAGAATACCTTGTCACGTAAACGTCGCCGACAGTTCCAGGCGCTCAAAGAGAGTTTCATCAACTGCAAGCGCCCCAAACGGAACCAGGACCGAACGAAAGGATCCTGATGCTTATCAACTAGTGCAGCAATCAGTTGCACTTGAGAAAACCACCATCCGTCGTGAATGGTTTTATAGCGTACCGCTAGGGAATTGATTCCGATATTCGCGCCAACTTGATTGCTTTCATGCTGGCGGTACTGCATTGAAGGAACAGGATCCGTGAACCAGCGAAAACCATTGCTTCGGGCAAACGCATAACAGTACCAATCATGCAGACTGACGTCCTGCAATTGTTGCCACTGGGCAACCACTGCCGCCTTGAGATTGGCCGCAAGTCGATGACTGAAGACATAAGTGCAACCAGGCCCCGCCGCTTCGAACAGATAGTCCCAAGCAACCTGAGGC
This sequence comes from Candidatus Pseudomonas auctus, assembly GCF_048654275.1. Classification (NCBI taxonomy): domain Bacteria; kingdom Pseudomonadati; phylum Pseudomonadota; class Gammaproteobacteria; order Pseudomonadales; family Pseudomonadaceae; genus Pseudomonas; species Candidatus Pseudomonas auctus. The sequence goes on from NZ_JBJYZK010000010.1 coordinate 166,706, forward strand.
TGCGCCTTATCGATCAAATGAGTCTTACCGCAACCCCAAAATGCGACGACATTACTAGAATAACCATCCGCCTTCAGCTCACCGAGTTTCTCATGCGCTCGCCGCAGCTTGTTGCCACTCCAGATATCATCCTGATCAGCAAATGCAATTAAATCGAATCCATCAAAGTCCACGTCGCGAATCAGTCTGAAAAAGTTCCGCGAAGCACCACCGAAGCTGCCTGCAGGCGGCAACACCACGACATTCGAATGAACAGCGGCGTATTCAGCGCACCAGGCTTCAGTTCCGTCCGTTGACGGATCAATGCTGATAAACACTTTCACATCAACCGCGGACTGCTCAAGAATCGAGGTTATCTGTTCTTCGATCCATTGCATTCCGTTGAAGGCAGCCAGTAAAACTGCAACCTTGGGATGTTTAACTGGCATACCTGTCCTGTCAAAAGCTGTTCGAGCGTTGCCGCCGAAAAGGTCAAAAAACACCTTTAGTGAGAAGACGCATCCAGCAGTTTCTGCAAGTACTGACCATAACCGGTCTTCTTGAGCGCATCAGCCTGGCGCCCCAGTTGCTCGGCGGTGATCCAGCTGTTGTGATAAGCGATTTCTTCCAGACAGGCGACCTTCAGACCTTGGCGCTGTTCGATCGTATGCACGAAGTGACTGGCCTCAAGCAGCGAATCGTGAGTACCGGTATCCAGCCAAGCGAATCCGCGGCCGAGCATCTCGACGTTGAGCGACTTACGCTCTAGGTAAGCACGGTTCACGTCGGTAATTTCCAGCTCGCCACGTTCAGAGGGCTTGATGCTCTTCGCAATCCCGACAACGTCGTTATCGTAAAAGTACAGGCCGGTAACCGCGTAGTTGGACTTCGGTTTCAGCGGCTTCTCTTCAATGCTCAGCGCTCGACCGGTAGCATCAAACTCAACTACGCCGAAACGCTCGGGATCGGAAACGTGGTAGCCGAAAACTGTCGCGCCACTCTTTTGTTCGGTTGCAGAGCGCAAGTTGTCCGAGAAATGTTGTCCGTAGAAGATGTTGTCACCCAGGATCAGGCAGCAAGGATCTTCGCCAATAAACTCTTCACCGATAATGAACGCCTGAGCTAGACCGTCCGGACTAGGCTGCTCGGCGTAAGTCAATTCGATACCGTACTGGCTACCGTCACCCAGCAGCTTGCGGAAGCACGGCAAATCATCCGGCGTGGAGATGATCAGGATCTCGCGCATACCTGCCAGCATCAGTACCGACAACGGATAAAAAATCATCGGCTTGTCGTAGATCGGCAGCATCTGCTTCGATACGCCGAGAGTCAACGGATGCAGGCGCGTTCCCGAGCCACCGGCGAGGATGATGCCTTTACGATTTGTCGTGTTCATTTGTTCAGAACTTCCCTAAGCATTCGGGTAACACCACTTTGCCAATCCGGCAAGTGTAGAGAAAAATTGTCGCGCAGTTTTTGAGTATCCAGCCGAGAGTTCAGAGGACGTCGCGCCGGTGTCGGATAATCAACGGTGCTGATCGGATTGACGGCTGTAACCGCAAGCTCTTCACCATTCGCCTTGGCCCACTGAATGACATGGCTGGCATAACCGTGCCAAGACACTTGGCCGGCGGCTGCAAGATGATAAATGCCCACCAGCTCTGGGCGCTGCTGGATCTTGGCGATGGCCAGAGCAGTCACGTCAGCAATTAGATCAGCGCCCGTTGGAGCACCGATCTGATCGGCGATCACGCTCAGCGTTTCTCGATCCTTGGCAAGGCGCAGCATGGTTTTGGCGAAGTTGTTGCCGCGCGCGCCGTAGACCCAACTGGTCCGCAGAATCAGATACTTGCAGCCTGAGGACGTTATCGCCTGTTCGCCAGCCAGCTTGCTTGAACCGTAATAATTAACCGGTGCAACAGCGTCAGTCTCCTGCCAAGGCCGCACACCTTCACCACTGAAGACATAGTCAGTCGAGTAGTGAATCAGCCATGCGCCCAACGACGCTGCCTCTTTGGCCATGACACCACTCGCCTGAGCGTTCACACGATCCGCCAGCTCGGTCTCCGATTCTGCCTGGTCTACTGCCGTGTAGGCTGCAGCGTTGACGATTACGTCCGGCTTCACCTGACGGATCGTCGCACGCAGCACATCCAGATCGCAAAGGTCGCCACTCAGACCGTCCACCGGGTGACGGTCCAGGGCGATCAACTCGCCCAGAGGCGCCAGGGAGCGTTGAAGCTCCCAGCCGACTTGGCCGTTTTTCCCAAGCAGGAGAATTTTCATGCCTTGCCCGAGCGATCCGCGTAATTCTGATCAATCCATTGCTGATAGGCACCGCTCTTCACGTGCGCTACCCACTCAGTGTTGTTCAGATACCACTCAACGGTTTTACGGATACCGGTGTCGAAGGTTTCTTCCGGTGTCCAGCCTAGCTCGCGCTGAATTTTGCTGGCATCGATAGCGTAACGCTGATCATGACCAGGACGATCCTGCACATAGGTGATCAGGCCCGCGTGCGGACGGTGCGCCGAGTCCGGGCGCAACTCATCAAGCAGTGCACACAGGGTGTGAACGACTTCGATGTTTTGCTTTTCGTTATGACCACCGATGTTGTAAGTCTCACCGATGACACCTTCGGTCACGACTTTGTACAAGGCACGGGCGTGATCTTCGACATACAACCAATCACGAACCTGATTGCCTTTGCCATAGACAGGCAACGGCTTACCTTCCAGCGCGTTGAGAATGATCAACGGGATCAACTTCTCAGGAAAGTGGCAAGGTCCATAGTTATTCGAGCAGTTGGTGACCAGAGTCGGCAGGCCGTATGTACGGGCCCAGGCACGAACCAGGTGATCGGAGCTGGCTTTGCTGGCCGAGTACGGCGAGCTTGGCTGATACGGGGTGGTTTCCCTAAAGAGATCTTCCGGACCTTCCAGGTCACCGTAAACTTCATCCGTTGAAATATGGTGGAAGCGAAAAGCTGCCTTGCGGGCATCATCCAGCGCAGCCCAATAATGACGCGCAGCTTCCAGCAAAGTGTAAGTGCCGATGATGTTGGTCTGAACGAATTCGGAAGGACCGGAGATCGAGCGATCGACGTGGGACTCTGCGGCCAGGTGCATGATCGCATCCGGTTGGTGTTCACGCAGTACACGATCGATCTGCTCACGGTCGCAGATATCGACGCGCTCAAACGCATAACGCGAGCTTCCGCTGACTTCGGCCAACGACTCAAGGTTACCTGCATACGTCAACTTATCGACGTTGATCACTGCGTCGGTAGTATTGGAAATGATATGACGGATGACCGCCGAGCCGATAAACCCGGCGCCGCCGGTTACTAGAATTTTCACGCGAAACCATACCCTTGAGTTACTGACAGGGCCGCCAACCGAGCGCTGTCTAATCCATGAATGCAAAAGCCATCATTTCAGCCGTGGCTTCTGACGATGTCAGTCTGAACCGACGTGGGAATATGCCACTATCGGACGAGCGCAGCATTTTACAGCTTAATGAACGTTTTACTAATGGATATAGACAAGCTGTGGCTAAAGTTTAGTTCGCCTTTACTTCCATGTAGCAATCAGACCAGACGCTTGCGTGAAGCTCTGGACGAACGTCCCAGAAACCAGCCAAAAACCGGCCCTATCAGCATACCCGCGAGCAATGCACCCACAGTAATCACCGACACTGGAAGTTGCGGCCCCTCCCAACCAAGAAACAACAGGGAGACCGATTGCTGATTTTCGAGAACGAACGCAAGGATCGCCAACACAACCAATAGAATCAGAACGGAAAGCAGAATGCGCTTGAGATTATTCATGAGCAACTCCTTGCGTAACGGTGACCGTCAAACCCCCTCCTCCTCTTCTTCATTCACGCGATCGCGCAACTCCTTGCCAGGCTTGAAATGCGGAACGAATTTTCCATCAAGGCTGACGGACTGACCGGTCTTTGGATTACGACCGACACGCGGCGCACGATAGTGCAAGGAAAAGCTGCCAAAACCACGGATCTCGATACGATCCCCCGTGGCCAGACACTGGGACATTTGCTCAAGCATAGTCTTGATGGCCAACTCCACATCTTTGGATGAAAGCAGCCCTTGATGGGTGACAATTCGTTCGATCAACTCCGACTTCGTCATATTTTTCCCTTCTTTTTCAAGCAGCTAGGTCAGCGCTTGAAAGGTTTTAGCACGCCCGGAAGATTTTGAACAGCCCAGGGCTTGACATATCTTTCAACTCGCCAGAACGCCCATTTTCAGGGCATAGGATTGCAAGCCCATGAACGCTCACTCACCGACAAATCACCAGCATGGTTCGAGTGACGTAGCCAGCAGGATTGAAGCCGAAGGGAAACTCATCTTCATCCCGAGCATCATCAGAACGCGTGATCACCTTGTAACCTGCCCCCTTGCATTCCTTGGCGGCGCGTTTCTGACACCGTTCCCAGCCTGAACCCAAGCCGGAGCAGTCAACCTCGATGCCACTTACTCCGCGCACCGCATGGGTCTTGGCGCTGGTAGTGCACCCCGCCAACACCAACATGCCCACCAGAACTATAAACTTGTTCATTCACTTCCTTATGCCAGGCGCCAGCCCGACTACTGCGATCTTCAGCCTAAGCCTAGACGCGAATAGGCGATTGATCCGATTAAAGAAACAGACCGCCCGGCGAAGGGAATGGTTTCACTGATTGACCGGAAAGCAGCTCCCCACCAAATCGCAGGCACAAAAAAGGGCGACCGAAGTCGCCCTTTTTTATGATCAGACAGAACTCAGTTCTGTTTGGCCATTGCCTGGCGCAGCAGTGCCGCCATGGTGGTGTCGCCGGTAGCAGCTTCTGGAGTCTCTTTCAGGCTCTGGATAGCTTCTTTCTCTTCAGCATCGTCTTTCGATTTGATCGACAGCTGAATTACGCGGCTCTTACGATCAACGCTGATGATCTTGGCTTCTACTTGCTGGCCTTCTTTCAGAACGTTGCGCGCGTCTTCAACGCGGTCACGGCTGATTTCGGAGGCTTTCAGAGTCGCTTCGATATCGTCGGCCAGAACGATGATGGCGCCTTTGGCGTCAACTTCTTTCACGGTGCCAGTAACGATTGCGCCTTTGTCGTTAACCGAGACGTACTCGGAGAACGGATCGCTTTCCAGTTGCTTGATACCCAGGGAGATACGCTCACGCTCCGGGTCAACCGACAGGATAACGGTGTCCAGCTCGTCGCCCTTCTTGAAACGACGTACGGCTTCTTCGCCCACTTCGTTCCAGGAGATGTCGGACAGGTGAACCAGACCGTCGATGCCGCCGTCCAGACCAATGAAGATACCGAAATCGGTGATCGACTTGATGGTGCCGGAGATCTTGTCGCCCTTGTTGAACTGGCCAGAGAAGTCTTCCCATGGGTTCGACTTGCACTGCTTGATGCCCAGGGAGATACGACGACGCTCTTCGTCGATGTCCAGAACCATGACTTCCACTTCGTCGCCGACTTGTACGACTTTCGAAGGGTGGATGTTCTTGTTGGTCCAGTCCATTTCCGAAACGTGTACCAGACCTTCAACGCCTTCTTCCAGCTCAGCGAAGCAGCCGTAGTCGGTCAGGTTGGTTACACGAGCGGTAACGCGAGTGCCTTCTGGGTAACGGGCTTTGATAGCAACCCATGGATCTTCGCCCAGTTGTTTCAGGCCCAGGGAAACACGGTTGCGTTCGCGATCGTATTTCAGAACCTTGACGTCGATTTCGTCACCAACGTTGACGATCTCGGAAGGATGCTTGATGCGCTTCCAGGCCATGTCGGTGATGTGCAGCAGGCCGTCCACGCCACCCAGATCGACGAATGCGCCGTAATCGGTGAGGTTTTTGACGATACCTTTGACTTGCTGGCCTTCCTGCAGGGATTCCAGCAGAGCTTCACGCTCGGCGGAGTTCTCGGCTTCCAGGACGCTGCGACGGGAAACGACAACGTTGTTGCGCTTCTGGTCCAGCTTGATGACCTTGAATTCCAGCTCTTTGCCTTCCAGGTGCGTGGTGTCGCGCACTGGACGGACGTCAACCAGGGAACCTGGCAGGAACGCACGGATGCCGTTAACGTCGACAGTGAAGCCGCCTTTAACCTTACCGTTGATAACGCCCTTGACCACTTCCTCAGCTGCGAAGGCTGCTTCCAGAACGATCCAGCATTCAGCGCGCTTGGCTTTTTCACGGGACAGCTTGGTTTCACCGAAACCGTCTTCAACCGAGTCCAGCGCAACGTGAACTTCGTCACCGACGTTGATGTTCAGTTCGCCAGCGTCGTTGTAGAACTGCTCCAGAGGGATCAGTGCTTCGGACTTCAAGCCAGCGTGAACGGTTACCCAGCGAGCCTGGTAATCGATATCAACGATAACACCGGTGATGATGGAGCCTGCCTGAAGGTTCAGGGTCTTTAGGCTTTCTTCAAAGAGTTCCGCAAAGCTTTCGCTCATTTTAATTCCTGTTGATTAGGGCGAAAAATACGCCCATCTCCACATCCCAGACAATGTGGGTTAGTTTCATTTAAAAGAAGCGCCACAGGACTATGACTGGTCCCCTGCGGCCTTCTTGGTCACCCGGCGATATCGCGAATGGCGATCTCGCTCATGATGCGTTCAAGCACCTGATCGATGGACAACTCCGTGGAATCCAGCTGTATGGCGTCGGCCGCCGGCTTGAGCGGGGCCACCGCTCGCTGGGTATCACGCTCGTCGCGCGCACGGATCTCATCTAGCAGACTCGACAGACTAACACCCTCGACCTTGCCCTTCAACTGCAAATATCGGCGGCGCGCCCGCTCCTCGGCGCTGGCGGTCAGGAAAATCTTCAATGGCGCGTTCGGAAATACCACCGTACCCATGTCGCGACCGTCAGCCACCAGACCCGGGAATTCCTGGAAAGCACGCTGGCGCTGCAGCAGCGCCTCGCGCACAGCCGGCAATGCAGCCACCTGGGAAGCGCCGGAACCGACGCTTTCAGTGCGGATGACATCGCTGACTTCGTCACCTTCCAGAATGATGCGTTGCAGCTGACCGTCGGTCGCAGCGATGAACTGCACATCCAAATGAGCCGCCAGCTTCTTCAGCAGCTCTTCATTGGTCAGGTCGACACCATGGTTGTGCGCAGCAAATGCCAGCAGGCGATACAACGCACCGGAGTCCAGCAGGTTCCAGCCCAGACGCTTGGCCAGAATCCCGGCTACGGTGCCTTTGCCCGAGCCGCTTGGCCCATCGATGGTGATGACCGGTGCAATGTTGTTCACGACTGAGCCTCTTGCGCCACACGAATACCGACCTGCGCGCATAGCGCCAGGAAGTTCGGGAACGAAGTCGCGACGTTGGCGCAGTCATGGATGCGGATCGGTGCAGTGGCGCGCAGCGAGGCCACGCTGAATGCCATCGCGATGCGGTGATCGCCATGACCATGCACTTCGCCGCCGCCGATCTGGCCGCCGTCGATGATGATGCCGTCCGGGGTCGGTTCGCACTTGACGCCCAGCGCCAGCAAACCGTCCGCCATGACCTGGATACGGTCCGATTCCTTGACCCGCAGCTCCTCGGCGCCGGTCAGCACGGTGCGCCCTTCGGCACAGGCCGCCGCCACGAACAGCACCGGAAATTCGTCGATGGCCAGTGGAACCAGCGCTTCTGGAATCTCGATACCCTTGAGTTTAGCTGCTCGCACACGCAGGTCGGCAACCGGCTCGCCACCCACTTCACGCTGGTTTTCCAGAGTGATGTCGGCGCCCATCAGACGCAGGATGTCGATCACGCCGGTGCGGGTCGGGTTGATGCCGACGTGCTCGAGCACCAGCTCCGAGCCTTCAGCGATCGATGCGGCCACCAGGAAGAACGCCGACGACGAGATGTCGCCAGGCACTTCGATGTGGGTCGCGGTCAGCTTGCCACCAGACTCAACCGATGCCGTGGCACCGTTGACGCTCACCGGATAGCCAAAGCCGCGCAGCATACGCTCGGTGTGATCACGGGTCGGTGCCGGCTCGGTCACGGTGGTCTTGCCTTCGGCGTACAGACCCGCCAGCAGCAGGCAGGATTTAACCTGAGCACTGGCCATCGGCATGGTGTAGGTCAGGCCTTTAAGCTTGTGACCGCCACGAATGGTCATCGGTGGACGACCCTCGGCAGCGGTTTCGATCACGGCGCCCATTTCCCGCAGCGGGTTGGCGACGCGATTCATCGGGCGCTTGGACAACGAAGCGTCACCGGTCAGGGTGCTGTCGAAATCCTGCGCAGCCAGCAGGCCGGACAGCAGGCGCATCGAAGTGCCGGAGTTGCCCAGATAGATCGGGCCCGGCGCAGGCTTCAGGCCATGCAGGCCGACACCGTGGATGGTCACGCGGCCGTGATGCGGGCCTTCGATGACCACGCCCATGTCGCGGAACGCCTGCAAGGTCGCCAGGGCGTCTTCGCCCTCGAGGAAGCCTTCGACTTCGGTGACGCCTTCAGCCAGGGAACCGAGCATGATCGAACGGTGGGAAATCGATTTGTCACCTGGTACGCGAATCCGACCGGACAGGCGGCCACCAGGTTGAGCCAGGAAAATCAGATCGTTGGAATTCATAGCGTCCACATAGGCCCTGCGGGCCAGGATTTTACTGAAATGCTCGCGGGCAACCCGGGCGCGCGTGAAGACGCCCAACAATTGGTGCCCATCCCCTGCATCGACCGCGTCGCGCAAGGCGTCGAGGTCGCTGCGAAATGTATCGAGTGTGCGCAGAACAGCCTCGCGGTTGGCGAGAAAGATGTCATGCCACATGACCGGGTCGCTTCCGGCGATTCTTGTGAAATCACGGAAACCGCCCGCAGCGTAACGGAAGATCTCAAGGTTTTCATTGCGCTTGGCCAGCGAATCGACCAGACCGAAGGCCAGCAGGTGCGGCAGATGACTGGTTGCGGCCAGCACTTCATCGTGACGCTCGACCTGCATGTGCTCGACGTCGGCGCCCAGCTCGCGCCACAAACGATCAACCATCGCCAGGGCAGCCGGATCGGTCTGCTCCAGCGGGGTCAGAATCACTTTATGACGGCGGAACAGCTCTGAGTTGGAGGCTTCCACCCCGCTCTGCTCGGAGCCGGCAATCGGATGCCCCGGCACGAAACGCGCCGGCATGCCGCCGAACGCCTCGGTCGCCGCACGCACCACATTGCCCTTGGCGCTGCCGACATCCGTGAGAATCGCCTGCCCCAGGTCCATGCCGGCCAGACGGGCCAGCACTTTTTCCATGGCCAGGATCGGCACCGCCAACTGGATCACGTCCGCGCCCTGGCAAGCCGCCACCAGGTCGTCTTCGCAGCGATCCACCACACCCAACTCGACCGCCAGCTTGCGCGATTGCGGGTCGAGGTCGACCCCGACAACTTCGCGGCACACGCCACTTTCACGCAAGCCTTTGGCAAACGAACCACCGATCAACCCCAGACCGACCACCACCAGGCGCCCGATCATAGGCGCAGCAGATTGCAGCGCAGTGACATCACCCACGAGCCAGAACCTTGCGCAGCGCTTCGAGGAAGCGGCTGTTTTCCGCCGGCAGACCGATGGTCACCCGCAGATGGTTCGGCATGCCGTAGTTGGCCACCGGACGCACGATCACGCCTTCGCGCAGCAGGCCCTGAAATACAGGAGCCGCCACCTGACCGAGGTCGACGCAGATAAAGTTGCCCTTGGATGGAATCCAGCTCAGACCCAGCTCACGAAAACCTGCTTCAAGCTGTTGCATGCCGGACTCGTTGAGCTGCCGGCTCTGCGCCAGATATTCCTCGTCCTTCAGCGCCGCACACGCCGCCGCCAAGGCCAGGCTGTTGACGTTGAATGGCTGACGTACCCGGTTCAGCACGTCCGCCACCACCGGGGTGGACAAGCCGTAACCGACGCGCAGCGCCGCCAGACCGTAGGCCTTGGAGAACGTGCGCGAGACCAGCAGATTCGGGTAAGCGGCGAGGAAATCCAGACCATCCGGCAGATCGCTGCCTTCGGCATATTCGATGTAGGCCTCGTCCAGCACCACCAGCACATGCTCCGGCACATCCTGCAGGAACTCGTCCAACGCTTCGGCGCCGAACCAGGTACCGGTCGGGTTGTTCGGGTTGGCGATGAACACCACGCGAGTGTTGGCGTCGATCGCGGCCAACATCGCCGGCAGGTCATGCCCCCAATCCTTGGCAGGAACGACCTTGGCCTGAGCGCCGACCGCCTGGGTCGCAATCGGGTAGACCGCGAACGCGTGCTCGCTGAACACCGCATTCAGGCCCGGCGCCAGATAGGCGCGCGCCACCAGCTCGAGAATGTCGTTGGAGCCATTGCCCAAGGTCACCTGGTTCAGCTCGACACGGCACTGCTCGGCCAGCAGGGATTTCAAGGCAAAACCGTTGCCGTCCGGATAACGGGTCAGCTCGTCCAGCGCTTCGCGGATTGCGGCCAGGGCTTTCGGACTCGCGCCCAACGGATTTTCGTTGCTCGCCAGTTTGACAATGCTCGCCGGATCCAGGTCCAGTTCGCGAGCCAGCTCGTCCACGGGTTTGCCCGGTACGTATGGCGAAAGTTGTTGCACGCCCGGCTGTGCCAGAGCGAGGAAGTTGCCACTCATTGCTACCACCCCTTAAAGAACTGCTTTCGGGTAGGAACCTAGCACCTTGAGTGCTACTGCTTCCTGACTGATCTTTTCCAGTACACCCTTGATCAGCGGATCACGGTGATGGCCGACGAAGTCGATGAAGAACACGTAGGTCCATTTACCACTGCGCGACGGACGGGTTTCGATCCGGGTCAGGTCGATCCCGTTGTCATGGAACGGCACCAGCAGCTCATGGAGCGCGCCGGGCTTGTTGCTCATGGATACGATGATCGAAGTCTTGTCGTCGCCGGTCGGCGGCACTTCCTGGTTACCGATCATCAGGAAGCGCGTGGAGTTGTCCGGGCGATCTTCGATCTTCTCGGCCAGACGGGTCAGGCCGTACAGCCCGGCCGCCATGTCACCGGCGATCGCTGCCGAGTTCCACTCACCCTTGACCCGCTTGGCCGCTTCGGCGTTGCTGGACACCGCCACGCGCTCGACATTCGGGTAATGGGCGTCCAGCCACTTGCGGCACTGCGCCAACGACTGGGCATGGGAATAGATGCGGCTGATGCTGTCGGTCTTGGTGTTTTCACCGACCAGCAGGTGGTGGTGAATCCGCAGCTCGACTTCGCCGCAGATCACCATGTCGTGCTCGAGGAAGCTGTCGAGGGTGTGGTTGACCGCGCCTTCGGTGGAGTTCTCCACCGGCACCACGCCAAAATTCACCGCACCGGCCGCCACTTCACGGAACACTTCGTCGATCGCCGCCATCGGCTTGCTGATCACTGCGTGCCCAAAGTGTTTCATGGCCGCCGCCTGGGTGAAGGTGCCTTCCGGACCGAGATAAGCCACTTTCAGCGGATTCTCGAGGGCCAGGCACGAAGACATGATTTCGCGGAACAAGCGCGCCATCTCTTCGTTGCCCAGTGGTCCCTTATTGCGCTCCATCACGCGCTTAAGGACCTGCGCCTCACGCTCGGGACGATAGAACACGGGCTGCTCGCCTTCGGCCAAACTGGCCATCTTGACCCGGGCAACTTCTTCGGCGCAGCGCGCGCGATCGCTGATCAGCTGGAGGATCTTCTCATCCAGGTTATCGATGCGAACGCGCAGCGCCTTGAGCTCCTGCTCGGACATCAGGAATGCTCCTTCTCGAATTCGGCCATGTAGCCGACCAGCGCTTCGACGGCGTCCAGGCCCAGGGCGTTGTAGATCGAGGCTCGCATGCCGCCGACCGAACGATGGCCCTTGAGGTTGAGCAGGCCGCGGGCGTCGGCGCCGGCCAGGAACGCCTTGTCCAGACGCTCGTCAGCCAGGCGGAACGGCACGTTCATCCACGAACGGGCGTTGACGCTGATCGGGTTGGTATAGAAGTCGCTGTTGTCGATGAAGCCGTACAGGCGATCTTTCTTCGCCTTGTTGCGCTGCTCCATCGCGGCGACGCCGCCCTGCTCCTTGAGCCATTCGAAGACGAGACCCGAGAGGTACCAGGAATAGGTGGCCGGTGTGTTGTACATCGAACCGTTGTCGGCCGAGACCTTGTAGTCGAGCATGGTCGGGCACGAACTGCGAGCGCGGCCCAGCAGGTCTTCACGAACGATCACTACGACCAGACCGCTCGGGCCGATGTTCTTCTGGGCGCCGGCGTAGATCAGGCCGTACTGCGACACATCGATCGGACGCGAGAGGATATCGGAGGACATGTCGACCACCAGCGGAACGTCACCGGCCTCGGGAACCCAGTCAAACTGCAGGCCGCCGATGGTTTCGTTGGATGCGTAGTGCAGATAGGCCGCACCCGGGGTCAGCTTCCACTCGTTCTGGCCAGGGATGGCCAGGTAGTCATAAGGCTTGGCGCTGGCGGCAACGTTGATATTGCCGAAGCGACGCGCTTCCTCGATGGCTTTCTTCGACCAGATGCCGGTTTCGACATAGTCGGCAGTACCGTTCTCGGGCAGCAGGTTCAGCGGAATCTCGGCGAACTGTTGGCTCGCACCGCCCTGCAGGAACAGCACTTTGTAATTGGAGGGGATGGACAGCAGGTCGCGCAGGTCTTGTTCGGCCTTCTCGGCGATGGCTACGTAGTCATCACTGCGATGGCTCATTTCCATGACCGACAGACCCTTGCCGTGCCAGTCGAGCATCTCGGACTGGGCACGCAACAGGACAGCTTCAGGCAGCGCAGCGGGACCTGCGCAGAAGTTATAGGCTCGTTTGCTCACATCCACTCTCGCTATGCAATCACGGTAGCGGACAGAGCAAACACTCTGCCCTGCTACGATTTGGTTAGTCTTGCGACTCTTCTTCGTCTGCGGCGTCCGCCTGCAGGTTGTCGACCGCATCGTCCGGTTCGGCGCCGATCACGCCCTCTTCCAGCTCGACACCTTCTTCGCCTTCCAGCTCGTCACCTTCAACTTCCGAAGGCTCCTGAACCCGCTCCAGACCGACCAGGGTTTCGTCCTTGGCCAGTTTGATCAGGGTCACGCCCTGGGTGTTGCGACCCAGGCTGGAGACTTCGTCGACACGGGTACGCACCAGCGTGCCCTGGTCGGAAATCAGCATGATCTCCTCGCCGTCGAGCACCTGAACCGCACCGACCAGACGGCCGTTACGCTCGTTGCTGACCATGGCGATCACGCCCTGGCCACCACGCTTGTACTCAGGGAACTCGGTGATCGCGGTGCGCTTGCCATAACCACGCTCGGAAGCGGTGAGGATCTGGCTGCCTTCTTCCGGGATCAGCATCGAAATCAGCTTCTGCCCTTCCGGCAGACGCATGCCGCGCACACCGCGGGCGGTACGGCCCATGGCGCGAACGTCGGATTCCTTGAAGCGGGTCACCTTGCCGCCGTCGGAGAACAGCATCACTTCACGTTCGCCATCGGTGATGGCCGCGGAAATCAGCACGTCGCCTTCGTCCAGCTCCAGCGCGATCAGACCGACGCTGCGTTGACGGCTGAAGGATTCCAGCGGCGTCTTCTTCACGGTGCCGTTTGCGGTCGCCATGAAGATGTAGTGACCCTCGGTGTATTCCTCGACCGGCAGCATGGTGGTGATGTATTCACCGTCATCCAGCGGCAGCAGGTTGACCAGCGGACGACCACGGGCGGCGCGGGATGCTTCCGGAATTTCGTAGGTCTTCAGCCAGTACACCTTGCCCTTGCTGGAGAACAGCAGCAGCGTGGTGTGGCTGTTGGCGACCAGCAGGTGAGCGATGTAGTCCTCATCCTTCACGCCGGTAGCCGATTTGCCTTTACCGCCACGACGCTGGGCCTGGTACGCAGCCAGCGGCTGGGTCTTGGCATAGCCGCCGTGGGAGATGGTCACGACGCGCTCTTCTTCCGGGATCATGTCGCCCAGGGTCAGGTCGAGACGAGCATCGAGGATTTCGGTGCGGCGCACATCGCCGTATTCGGCGCGGATAACTTCCAGCTCTTCGCGGATCACTTCCATCAGGCGCACGGCGCTGTTGAGGATGCGGATCAGCTCGCCGATCTGGTTGAGGATCTCTTGATACTCGGCCAGCAGCTTTTCGTGTTCCAGACCGGTCAGGCGGTGCAGACGCAGTTCCAGAATGGCTTGCGCCTGCTCTGGCGACAGGAAGTACTTGCCGTCGCGCAGACCGTATTGCGGATCGAGGTTTTCCGGACGGCACGAATCGGCACCGGCACGCTCAACCATCGCCACCACGGCAGTGGATTCCCACGGCGTGCTGACCAGCGCTTCCTTGGCTTCCGACGGGGTTGGCGAAGCCTTGATCAGGGCGATGACCGGGTCGATGTTCGACAAGGCAACGGCCTGACCTTCGAGGATGTGACCACGCTCGCGCGCCTTGCGCAGTTCGAACACGGTACGGCGGGTAACCACTTCGCGGCGGTGACGGACGAAGGCTTCCAGCAGGTCCTTGAGGTTGAGGATCCGTGGACGGCCGTCGATCAGGGCAACGATGTTGATGCCGAATACCGATTGCAGCTGGGTCTGGGCGTAGAGGTTGTTGAGGATCACCTCTGGCACTTCGCCGCGACGCAGTTCGATCACGACGCGCATACCGTCCTTGTCGGACTCGTCGCGCAGTTCAGTGATGCCTTCGAGTTTCTTCTCTTTTACCAGCTCGGCGATCTTCTCGATCAGACGTGCCTTGTTCAACTGGTAAGGGAGTTCGGTGATGACGATCTGCTGACGGCCGCCGACCTTGTCGATGTCTTCGATGATCGAACGGGCGCGCATGTAAATGCGGCCACGGCCGGTGCGGTAGGCTTCGATGATGCCGGCGCGACCGTTGATGATCGCGGCAGTCGGGAAGTCCGGACCGGGAATGTATTGCATCAGCTCATCGACGGTCAGTTCGGGGTTGTCGATGAGCGCCAGGCAACCGTCGATGACTTCACCGAGGTTGTGCGGCGGAATGTTGGTCGCCATGCCCACGGCGATGCCGCTGGAACCGTTGACCAGCAGGTTCGGTACGCGGGTCGGCATGACCGCCGGGATCAGTTCGGTGCCGTCGTAGTTCGGCACCCAGTCCACGGTTTCCTTGTGCAGGTCGGCCAGCAGCTCGTGCGCCAGCTTGGTCATGCGCACTTCGGTGTATCGCATGGCCGCGGCGTTGTCGCCGTCCACCGAACCGAAGTTGCCCTGGCCGTCGACCAGCAGGTAACGCAGGGAGAATGGCTGCGCCATGCGGACGATGGTGTCGTACACCGCGGTATCACCGTGCGGGTGATACTTACCGATCACGTCACCGACGACACGGGCAGATTTCTTGTACGGCTTGTTGAAGTCGTTGCCCAGCTCGCTCATCGCGAACAGCACGCGACGGTGCACGGGCTTCAAGCCATCGCGCGCATCCGGCAGTGCACGGCCGACGATCACGCTCATCGCGTAGTCGAGATAGGACTGTTTCAGCTCGTCTTCGATATTGACCGGGAGGATTTCTTTGGCCAGTTCGCCCATGAGAAGCCTGATTCCTTTTTCTGGTGAAACTTCGCCATATCCATAGGGGACGCACGAAGCTCGTCGATGCAGGCCGAGTGCCATGCACCGACTTACGACAAATCGACAAGTTGACCCTGGATTTGCGCAGTGAAGACAACCCCGTGGGGCCGCCTCGGAAAACGCCGGATGTTATCACAAGAGCCGCCACGCACCTATCCCCGCATAGCCTGCTAACACCATTAATCTGACACAAAATCGCCTCAGAGCGCCTTCAGCGCCCGTTTCGAGCGCCCAACGGGTCATCCCCCCCTCAAAACTCACCTCGCCGTCACACTTCCAAGCCTCCAGCGGGAGGAATAAACGCTGACCGACTCTCCCACGAGTGTCACAACGCCATAAAAAGGTGTGACGGTGAGGTCTTTTTTTGCTCAAATGCGCAGCTCGATTTTATGCGCCGAAGAATATACCGAACCGAAAAGCCCACGCTGACGGTGTCGGCCTATTCGCCATACGGCAAAAAAAGCGCATGGTTTATTTCTTAGGGACAAGCTTTCGTGACATTCAATGCCCCCCCACTTGTTGTAGACCTCGACGGCACACTCCTTCGTTCGGATCTTTTGCTTGAGACGGGCATTGCTTTTGTTAGAAGCAATCCGCTTCAACTATTCATGCCTCTCACTTGGCTGTTCAAAGGGAAAGCCTCGCTGAAAGAGGGTCTGGCGAACGGAAGCCATATCGATGTAACGGTGCTGCCATACGACCCGACCGTGATCAAGCTTATTGAGCTGGAGCGAGCGAACGGACGCCATATCGTGCTTGCTACCGCAAGTCATGTCAGCCTGGCGCAGAAAATTGCCGACCATCTGCAACTTTTCGACACGGTAGAAGCTACCAATGGCAGCCTGAACCTCTCGTCACACCGCAAGCGCGACCTGCTGGTCGAGCACTATGGAAACGAAGGGTTCGATTACGTCGGCAACTCTCAGGACGATATCGCCGTATGGGCCAGCGCGCGCAAAGCGTACGTGGTCAATCCAGAGCGCGGTGTAGAAAAGCGCGCAGCGGCTCATGGCAATGTCGAGGAGGTCATCCACTCCAACACCAGCTCTGCAAAGGACTGGGTAAAAGCCTTGCGCTTGCATCAATGGATGAAAAACATACTCATCTTCGTCCCCTTGCTGACCGCCCATCAACTGACAAACATGTCATTGGTGCTGCAGGGCCTGCTCGCGTTCTTGTTTTTTGGCTTGTGCGCTTCGAGTGTGTATCTGCTCAACGACTTGCTCGATCTCAATGACGATCGCCATCACAAGTCCAAACGCTTCCGACCGTTTGCGTCGGGCAGGCTCGGCATTCTGGCCGGATTGCTGGCGTTCCCGCTGTTATTGGGCATTGCCTTCGCAGGCTCGGCACTGCTTCTGCCCTGGGAGTTCACCGCTACCCTGGTTGGTTATTACATCTTGACCCTCGCTTATTCGCTCTCAATGAAGCGAAAAATGGTCGTGGATGTCATTTCCCTCGCACTGCTTTACACCATTCGCATCATTGCGGGTGCCTTCGCTCTGGGCCTGGATCTCACGTTCTGGATTCTCGCATTCTCGATGTTCATGTTCCTGAGTCTGGCACTGGTCAAACGTTATGCCGAACTGCGCGAAGCCAAGCACAGCGGGCGCACGGAAAAAACCCGGGGCCGCGGCTACTATCCTGACGATCTGGAAATGATTTCATCGCTGGGAGCCTCTTCCGGCTATTTGGCTGTAATGGTGCTGGCAATGTACATTCACGACCCTGCCACTACCCGCCTCTATGCCCACCCACAAATCATCTGGCTCGCCTGCCCGATTCTGCTGTTCTGGATTTCTCGAATCTGGATGCTGACCCATCGCGGGAAAATGCACGACGATCCGGTCATGTTCGCCGTCTCTGACCGCACCAGCATCGTCGCCGGGGCTCTGATGGGCGTTGTTTTCTGGGTGGCCGCGTGACTGCCAACCTGTTGTCTTGGGGACGATATCCCAATCTGCCGCAAACCGGACACAGCGCCAACTGGCGAACGGATTTGCCTGCCCTCGTGGAAAGCCTCAGCCAGACACATGGCAGCACACTTGCGTACGGCAACGGACGCAGCTACGGCGACAGCTGTCTGGCCGCCAGTGATCAAGTGCTGAACATGCGCGGGCTTGATCGCTTCATCGAAGTCGACTGGCAAAACGGCAGGATCACTGCCGAAGCAGGCGTGACACTGGCAGAAATCCTCGAGTTGTCCATTCCTAACGGCTGGTTCCTCGCAGTGACGCCAGGCACGCAATTCGTGACGCTGGGAGGCGCGATAGGCAACGATGTTCATGGCAAAAACCACCATGTACGCGGCACTTTCGGCAACCACGTTACCCAATTCGGTCTATTGCACAGAAACGAGCTGCTTATCTGCAGCCCTACACAAAACCAGGCACTGTTTCGTGCCACGATCGGCGGCCTGGGTCTCACCGGCGTAGTCAGCTGGGCGCAGATACAACTAATCCCGATTCAGTCGAGCCAGATCGATAGCACTCTCGTGCGCTTCAACAATCTTGGGGAGTTCTTCGAACTTTCCAGCCAGTTGGATGAACTGCACGAATACAGCGTGGCCTGGATCGATTGCCTTGCCAAAGGCGAGCAACTGGGACGCGGGATCTACATAGTCGGCGACCATGCGCCCTATGGCTCATTATCCCTGAACAAGCGAAACAAGCTTGTGGTGCCGCTGACACCTCCGGTTTCGCTCATCAACAATGTGTCTTTGCGCGGGTTCAACGAACTCTACTGGCGCAAGGGCCCGATCAAGCGAACTCGCGTTCGCAGCGAGTACGAGCCCTTCTTCTATCCACTGGACAGGGTGCTGTACTGGAATCGCATTTACGGCAACGCCGGCTTTCAGCAATTTCAATGCGTCATTCCCGACGCCAATGCTCAGGCTGCAATGGCGCAATTGCTCAAGACCATTGCCGACTCAGGGAACGGCTCCTTTTTGGCCGTACTCAAACGCTGCGGCGACTGTAACTCACCCGGCCTTCTTTCTTTTCCGCTGCCTGGCGCCTCTCTCGCACTAGATTTCCCGCAGTCAACAAGCCTGCATCAGCTGTTCTCGCGCCTGGACGTGATTGTTAGAGAGGCCGGCGGCAGGATCTACCCGGCCAAGGATGCACACATGAGCGGCAGCGACTTCCGTGCCGCGTATCCGGAGTGGGAGCAGGTTGAAGCCTTGCGTGACCCGTCTTTGAATTCCCGCTTTTGGAAAAGGGTAACTGAATGAAACGAGTTTTGATCATTGGCGCAACTTCGGCGATTGCCACGGCTTGCGCACGGCGCTGGGCTACGCAGGGTAGTGAGTTTTTCCTGGTGGGTCGAAACCTCGAAAAACTTCAGCAAACCGCTGCCGACCTGGAAGGACGCGGAGCCAAGGCAACAACCTTGCACGCCATGGATGCTACCGACACCGGCGCCCATGCCGCAATGCTCGAAAGCTGCGTTGGCGCCATGCGCCAGGTCGATATCGCCTTGATTGCACACGGCACACTGCCCGACCAACAGCAATGCGAACAAGACCCGGCAGTAGCACTCCAGGAGTTCAGCAACAACGGAACATCCGTGATTGCGTTGCTGACACTGTTGTCTAACCACTTCGAAACCCAGCGCTGTGGCACCCTTGCGGTGATCTCTTCAGTGGCCGGGGATCGCGGTCGCCCTTCAAACTACCTTTACGGTGCTGCCAAGGCGGCTGTTTCGACATTCTGCGAAGGATTGCGCGCCCGCATGTTCAAAGTCGGCGTCCATGTGATCACCATCAAACCTGGCTTTGTCGATACGCCGATGACTCAGGGTCTGAAATTGCCAAAAGCACTGGTCGCCCAACCCGAGCAGGTCGCGAAGAGAATTGCAGAGGGCATAGATCGCAAAAAAGACGTGCTCTACGCTCCCGGTTTCTGGTCGCTGATCATGTTGATCATCCGCTCCATACCAAGATCTGTATTCAAAAGAATAAATCTCTAAATTCAGTAAATATTTTTCGAATGGGGTGAACCTTGAAGTTTAATAAACTTTCAAGTCAGTACTTATCGCCGATGCGCGGCATACAAATAATTAGCCTGCTGACGCTTGTCTATGCATTTTACATAGCCCTGCATTACGCAGGCCAGCCGTTGATTGAGTTGTTCGGATTTCGCCAAACACAAACTGCACTGACCTCTTTCTGGTTTATCCAGGAAGGTTACAAACTTGCATATGAAACTCCGGTTTCCGGAGCGCCCTGGTCGATCCCTTTCGAATTCCCGCTGTACCAGGCGATCGTCGCGTTCATTTCTCAGCTTTTCCACAGCGACCTGGGTAAAACCGGAAGAATTGTATCTTTCGCATTCCTGGTGTTCTGCCTGTACCCCGCGAATGAAATCTGCAAGTCGCTCAAGCTGAGCCGAAGCAGTTTCTACCTCTTTGCAGGCCTGCTGTTTTCCAGCCCGGTGTACCTGTTCTGGGGCAGAACATTCATGATCGAAACAATGGCGCTATTCTTTGCCATTCTCGCGATCAAGTTCTTCCTGGACTTCCTGAATAACAAAGGTAAATGGGCTGCCGCAGGCTTTTTCGCGTCCATTTCGCTGGCCATTCTTCAGAAAGCAACAACCGGTCTTCCCGTGCTGGCAGTATTGGCCGTCGTCTTCTTGTTTCACGAAATCAACAGAAACAAGAGCATCGTCGGCGCAATCTCCATCAAAAACATCTTTTGGGCCATGACGCTGTTCGCACTGCCGATCGTCATCGGCTACGGCTGGACGCTATATACCGACATCATCAAATCCAAAAATGAATTCGGCATGAGCATCACGTCCCAGAGTCTGTCAGCCTGGAATTGGGGAACCCTGACCCAGCGACTGTCGCTGCCACTCTACACCGACGTTATCTGGTCGCGAATCATCAAGGGCAATCTGTCGGGTATCTTCGGCGTTGCAATCATCCTTGGCGCGATGCTGCTGACCAAAAGCAATAAACTGCGACTCATTATTGCTGCTGCCTGCGCATTGGGCATTTTGCCGCTGTTCATCTTCACCAATCTTCACCTGGTCCATACCTACTACCAGTCGGCCAATGTCATCTTCCTGATCTTCGCTCTGGCAGTCGCCGTCGGGGAAAGTCTGGACGGTGCCCGCCGGACAGCGATCTCGGTGATCGTTTTCCTAGCCCTGGTACTGAATAACTACGGCGCGTTTGCCAGTGACTACTTCCTCAAGGTGCGCGAAGACCTCAATATCGGTAACTCGCGGGACCTGATGGTTGGCGATGCGCTTAATATGAACATGTCCCGTGGCGAAGCGGTTGTGGTGTATGGCAATGACTGGAGTTCCTCTATCGCCTACTACGCCGAACATAAATCGTTCACCGTACCTGATCGATTCCGCAACCTGGACAAAGTCATCAACACCCCGGAGGCCTACCTCGGTGGTCTGCCTCTAGGCGCAATTGCCGCGTGCCCGGAGTCTCCAGTACCGACCGTACGCCAATTGGTTGACTGGAAGCACAATGGCAACCCATGGAAAGCTGCCGAAGTCTGGAACTGCATTGTCGCCTTCCCCGATAAATCCATCGGCCTGGATTTGCCGAAGGTGAAGACCGACTGCCAAGGCAATCTGGACTATGTAGGCGACACGACGAGCAAGACGCCCGGCACTGTCCAGTTCAAGGGCTGGACAACGGTTGATGGTGCGCAGAACACAATCCCGTCGCAAGTCTACATAACCCTGACCGACGCGACTGGCGCGGTGAGATATTACGGCGCTGTTCAATCCTACTATTACGGCGTGGGCGACTTGTTCAAACGGCCAGACATGGCCAGCGCAGGCTTTGGAAGAATCATCGACACGTCGACCCTTTCTGGAAAATACACCGTAGGTGTCGAACGGGTCGTCGGGCAAAGCATGCAGGTTTGCCAATTCAGCAAAGAACTACAGGTTAATAAATAATGGCCAGCATCAATCTCAAAGACCGCATAGTCCTTCCGGGCGGCGCCGGCCTCGTCGGCCAAAACCTGGTCGCACGCCTCAAGGCTAAAGGCTACGAAAACATCGTGGTCATCGACAAGCATTCCAAGAACCTGGAAATCCTCAAGCAGGTTCAACCTGATGTCACGACGGTGCTTGCCGACCTCTCCAAGCCAGGAGAGTGGCAACAGCATTTCGTTGGGGCAGACGTCGTAGTAATGCTTCAGGCGCAGATCGGCGGCAATGACTACAGCGAATTCGTCCACAACAACGTGGACGCCACGCGGCTGATCCTTGACGCGATCAAGCTCAATAATATTCAGTACCTGGTTCATATCAGTTCGTCGGTCGTCGAGTCGGTTGCTGATGATTTTTATACCAATACAAAGAAAGACCAAGAACAAATGGTCTTGGCCAGCGGCATTCCGTGTCCGATTCTGCGACCGACCCTGATGTTTGGCTGGTTTGACCGCAAGCACCTGGGCTGGCTGTCTCGCTTCATGAAAAAAGTGCCGGTATTTCCGATCCCGGGTCACGGCCGTTACATGCGTCAGCCGCTGTATGTAGGTGACTTCTGTAATGTAATCATCAGCTGCATAGAGCAGCGTATTCATGACGGTATCTTCAATATTTCCGGACATGAAAAAATTGACTACATCGACATCATTCGCGAAATAAAACGCACCACACACGCCAGGACCATCATCGCCAAAGTGCCTTACAGCATTTTCTATGGCCTGATCTGGACCTGGAGCCTGTTTGACAAAAACCCGCCATTCACCACTCAACAGCTGGCCTCCCTGAGTGCCAAGGACGAGTTCGAGGTCAATGATTGGCCCGGCACATTCAACGTTCCATATACGTCTTTCGCGGCAGCGGTGAACGAAACGTTCAACGACCCGAAATACAGCAAAGTTGTTTTGGAGTTTTAAGCATGACACAACGAATTGCTGTCTTAGGGGCCGGCCCGATGGGGCTGGCTGTGGCCTATCAACTGGCACGTGACGGACACACTCCGGTGATCTTCGAGGCCGATGATCGCGTGGGGGGCATGACTGCACCCTTCGATTTCTCGGGGTTGAGCATCGAGCGCTATTACCACTTCCACTGCATCTCCGACCATGCATTTCTGAAGATGCTGGACGAACTTGGCCTGGCTGAAGAAATGCGCTGGGTCGAGACCAAGATGGGTTACTGGTATCAGAACCGACTCCAGGCCTGGGGCAATCCGTTCGCGCTTCTAAAGTTCAAGGGACTGAGCCTGACCGCCAAATTCCGCTATGGCCTTCACGCCTTTCTTTCGACCAAGCGCAATGACTGGAAGCCGCTGGACAATGTCGAGGCGACTGGCTGGATCAAGCGCTGGGTAGGCGATGAAGCGTGGGAAGTGCTCTGGCGTCGCCTGTTTGACTACAAGTTCTACGACCACACCGGCAATCTGTCCGCCGCCTGGATCTGGAGCCGTATTCGGCGTATCGGCAGATCTCGGTACAACCTGTTCAAAGAAAAGCTGGGCTACCTGGAAGGTGGCTCGGAAACGCTGCTCAATGCGATGGCAGGGAGTATTCGTGAGCACGGTGGCGAGATCCGGTTGAAGGCTCCGGTTACTCGAGTATTGATTGAAGGCGGCGAGGTAAAAGGCGTGGAAGTTGATGGCAAGGTCGAGCAATTCGACAAAGTCATCAGCACCATTCCGCTACCTTACGTGCCAAAAGTGATGCCCGACCTTCCTGACGAGATCCTGCAGCGTTTCAAAGCGCTGAAGAACATCGCCGTCGTGTGTGTCATTGTAAAGTTGCGCAAGGCACTGACAGAGAACTTCTGGCTCAACACCAATGACCCGGAAATGGACATTCCAGGCCTGGTTGAATACAGCAACTTACGCCCAATGAAAGAGCACATTGTCTACGTGCCTTTCTATGTACCGGGCGAGCATCCAAAGTTTCAGGAGCCTAACGAGGTATTCCTCAACAAAGTTCGTCATTACCTGAAGAAAATCAACCCGGAACTGACGGATGACGACTTCATTGATATTTACGCCAGTCGTTATCGTTATGCCCAACCAATTTGCGATCCAGGCTATCTTGACCGGTTGCCACCTGTATCGCTGCCAGTCAAAGGCCTTTGGGTGGCCGACACTTCCTATTACTACCCCGAAGATCGAGGCATCTCTGAAAGCATCGATTTCGGACGAAAGATGGCGAAGGATGCTGCTGAGTGAAGGACACGATGATGAGCCGGCAGTTTTTGGCATTTCTACTGACCGGCGGCACAGCTGCCGCCGTCAACTTTTGCTCGAGACTGCTCTATAGCATTTGGTTCGACTTTTCCACGGCAGTCATTCTGGCTTACATCACCGGTATGGTAACGGCGTTTATACTGGCCAAGCTTTTTGTATTCACAGAAAGCAGCCAGTCAACGCACCGATCCGCATTTTTTTTCATACT
Source organism: Candidatus Pseudomonas auctus (assembly GCF_048654275.1). NCBI lineage: Bacteria > Pseudomonadati > Pseudomonadota > Gammaproteobacteria > Pseudomonadales > Pseudomonadaceae > Pseudomonas > Candidatus Pseudomonas auctus. The sequence goes on from NZ_JBJYZK010000010.1 coordinate 190,668, forward strand.
GGTGAATCTGGTCGCGGTGGCTCAGACCTGGCTGATCAGCCTGGGGCTTGCACACTATGTGTTTCCGGCGATCGGCATCACGCTGTTTGCCAACGAGATGGCTCATGCCGTCGGCATCGTTGTCCCAGTGTTTACCAGTTATCTGGGGCACAAGCGCTGGTCGTTCAAATAGTCCGTTGACGGTTGCCACTACTGTCAGAGCCCACACCATCCAGCCTCGTTCGTGACTGTGCAGACTTCTACAGCGAAGTCCGCACTGTCATGACCGGGCTGCTACGCCCTGTCATCCAGCGCTTCTTGCGACTGTCAATGCAAGCGCTTGCGGCACATCAACTGCGCCATTTTCGCGGTGTCCGGGCGCTCGACGATGCCTTTTTCGGTGACGATCGCATCGATCAGGTCTGCCGGGGTGACGTCAAACACCGGGTTGAACGCCTCAACGTCAGCCCCGACACGTTTGCCGCCAACCTCCAGCAACTCGGCGCCGTCGCGTTCTTCGATCGGAATGTCATCACCGCTGGCCAGATTCATGTCGATGGTCGAGCTCGGCGCCACCACCATGAAACGCACGCCGTGGTGCATGGCGTTGACCGCCAGTTGATAGGTGCCGATCTTGTTCGCCACGTCGCCGTTGGCGGTGATCCGGTCAGCGCCGACGATCACCCAGGTCACGCCTTTGGTTTTCATGATGTGCGCAGCGGCGGAGTCGGCGTTCAGGGTCACCGGAATGCCTTCGTTGGCCAGTTCCCACGCGGTCAGGCGCGAGCCTTGCAGCCACGGCCGGGTCTCGTCGGCGTAGACGCGCTCGACCATGCCCTCGATGAATGCGGCACGAATCACCCCGAGCGCCGTGCCGAAACCGCCGGTAGCCAGGGCGCCGGTGTTGCAGTGCGTCAGAATCGCCTGGGCATTGCCCTGATGCTTGCGGATCAGGTCGACGCCGAGCTGAGCCATGGTCAGGTTGGCCTCGCGATCGCTTTCATGAATGGCGATGGCCTCGGCTTCCAGCGCCACCAGTGGATCGGCGTTTTCCTTCAAACGGTCCAGCCGGTCATGCATGCGATTCAACGCCCAGAACAGGTTGACCGCTGTCGGCCGGGAATCGGCCAGCAGCATGAAATCCTCTTCCAGCGCCGCGTACCAGTCGCCCCCCTCGGCAATCCGGGCACGGGCCGCCAGCACGATGCCGTAGGCGGCACTGATGCCGATGGCCGGCGCACCGCGCACCACCATCGAGCGAATCGCCTCGGCCACGCCGGCGGCGCTGGTGTAGGCAATCCAGTTTTCCTCGAACGGCAAAACGCGCTGATCCAGCAGGTGGAGCGCGCCATCACGCCAATCGATGGCCTTTACTTTCTCCGCAGCCAACAGTCGATCGCGCATCCCTCACCCCGCACTCATGAACAAAAGCCGCCGATTATAGCGATCCCCCCGCGAAGACGCTCGGGTATACTTCGCCATCCTTCACAAAAGCACTGGAACCGACCCTCGATGCCGAAACCTGCCATTGCGCTCGACTTATTATTGCTGCCGACCTGGCTGGTACCCGTCGAACCCGCAGGCGTTGTGCTCAAGGAGCACGGCCTGGGCATCCGCGACGGCCGCATCGTGTTCATCGGCCCGCGTGCCGAAGCGCTGAAGTGTAACGCCGCCGAAGTCCGCGATCTGCCGGACGTGCTGCTCAGCCCCGGCCTGATCAACGCCCACGGCCACGCCGCGATGACGCTGTTCCGTGGTCTGGCCGACGATTTGCCGCTGATGACCTGGCTGGAAAACCACATCTGGCCGGCCGAGGGCAAATGGGTCGATGAAGATTTTGTGCGTGACGGCACCGATCTGGCCATCGCCGAGCAGATAAAAGGTGGCATCACCTGTTTCTCGGACATGTACTTCTTCCCCAAGGTTGCCAGCGAGCGCGTGCACAACAGCGGAATCCGTGCGCAGATCGCGATTCCGATCCTCGACTTCCCGATTCCGGGTGCCGCCAGCGCCGATGAAGCCATTCGTCAGGGCGTCGAACTGTTCGGCGACCTGAAGCATCACGAGCGCATCAAGATCACCTTCGGCCCTCATGCACCCTACACCGTGGGCGACGAGAACCTGGAAAAAATCCGCGTGATCGCCGAAGAACTGGACGCCTCGATCCACATGCACGTCCACGAAACCGCGTTCGAAGTACAGCAAGCGGTCGAACAGCGCGGCGAGCGCCCGCTGGCCCGCCTTGGCCGGCTGGGCCTGCTCGGCCCGCGCTTCCAGGCCGTGCACATGACCCAGATCAGCGATGACGACCTGACGTTGCTGGTAGAAAGCAACACCAGCGTGATCCACTGCCCGGAGTCGAACCTGAAACTGGCCAGCGGCTTCTGCCCGGTGGAGCGCCTGTGGCAGGCCGGGGTCAACGTGGCGGTCGGCACCGATGGCGCGGCCAGCAACAATGACCTGGACCTGCTGGGTGAAACCCGCACCGCCGCCCTGCTGGCCAAAGCTGTCGCCGGCTCGGCCACCGCGCTGGACGCCCACCGGGCCCTGCGCATGGCCACGTTGAACGGCGCGCGAGCCCTGGGAATCGAAGCCGAGACCGGCTCGCTGGAGCTCGGCAAGGCCGCAGACATCGTCGCTTTCGATCTGTCCGGCCTGGCGCAACAACCGGTCTATGACCCGGTCTCGCAACTGATATATGCCACCGGTCGCGACTGCGTGAAACACCTGTGGGTCGCCGGCAAGCAGTTGCTTGACGACCGGCGTCTGACCCGACTGGACGAACAACAGCTCGGCGAAACCGCCCGGGCCTGGGGCCGACGCATCAGCGGCCACACCGAATCGTAAACACCCCGGCGCAAACTTCGGGGCTACAGCCTTTTTCAAGTTTTAGAGGATTGAATCATGAGCAACGTCGACCACGCCGAAATCGCCAAATTCGAAGCCCTGGCCCATCGCTGGTGGGACCGCGAAAGCGAGTTCAAACCGCTGCACGACATCAACCCGCTGCGGGTCAACTGGATTGACGAGCGCGTCAACCTGGCCGGCAAGAAGGTCCTCGACGTCGGTTGCGGTGGCGGCATTCTCAGCGAAGCCATGGCCCAGCGCGGCGCGACCGTGACCGGCATCGACATGGGCGAAGCGCCGCTGGCAGTCGCGCAACTGCATCAGCTGGAATCCGGCGTGAACGTCGAATACCGCCAGATCACCGCCGAAGCCCTGGCCGAAGAAATGCCCGAGCAGTTCGACGTCGTCACCTGCCTGGAAATGCTCGAGCACGTACCGGATCCGTCCTCGGTGATCCGCGCCTGCTTCCGCATGGTCAAGCCCGGCGGCCAGGTGTTCTTCTCCACCATCAACCGAAACCCGAAGGCCTACCTGTTCGCCATCATCGGTGCCGAATACATCATGAAGCTGCTGCCGCGCGGCACCCACGACTTCAAGAAATTCATTCGCCCGTCCGAGCTCGGCGCCTGGAGCCGCATGGCCGGCCTGACCGTCAAGGACATCATCGGTCTGACCTACAACCCGCTGACCAAGCACTACAAGCTGGCGGCGGATGTTGACGTCAACTACATGATCCAGACCCTGCGCGAGGAATAAGCCGATGGCCATCAGAGCAGTCCTTTTCGACATGGACGGCACGCTGCTCGACACCGCGCCGGACTTCATCGCCATTTGCCAGGCGATGCGTGCGGATCGCGGTTTGCCGCCTATGAACGACAAACACATCCGCGACGAAATTTCCGGCGGCGCCAAGGCCATGGTCGCGGTGACGTTCTCGATGGATCCGGAGTCGCCGAGCTTCGAGGAGTTGCGCCTGGAGTTCCTCGAGCGCTATCTGGTGGGCTGCGCCGTGCACAGCAAGCTGTTCGACGGCATGGGCGAATTGCTGGCCGACATCGAGAAAGCCAATCTGGTCTGGGGCGTGGTCACCAACAAGCCGCTGCGCTTCGCCGAGCCGATCATGCAGCAGCTGGGGCTGGCCGAGCGCTCGGCCCTGCTGATCTGCCCGGATCACGTGAAGAACAGCAAGCCGGATCCCGAGATGCTGACCCTGGCCTGCAAGATGCTTGATCTGGATCCGTCGACCGTCCTGTTCATCGGCGATGATTTGCGCGATATCGAATCCGGTCGTGACGCCGGTACCAGGACCGCTGCCGTGACCTACGGCTATATTCACCCCGACGACAACCCTCGTCACTGGGGCGCGGACGTGGTGGTGGATCATCCGCTGGAATTGCGCAAGGTGCTGGATAACGCACTCTGCAGCTGCTGAGACCTGACGCGGAGCGTCATTGGCTGCATTCCTTTGCTGCGCAGGGGAACGATCTGACTCTTGATGAGGTTTTTTATGTTTGATTACACCGCTCGCCCCGAATTGCTCAAGGATCGGGTCATTCTGGTCACCGGTGCCGGTCGTGGCATCGGTGCGGCGGCCGCCAGGACATACGCCGCCCACGGCGCGACCGTGCTGCTGCTGGGCAAGACCGAAGCCAACCTGACCCAGGTCTATGACGAGATCGAAGCGGCCGGTCATCCGCAACCGGCCGTGATCCCGTTTAACCTCGAAACCGCCCTGCCCCATCAATACGATGAGCTGGCGGCGATGATCGAGACCGAGTTCGGCCACCTCGACGGCCTGCTGCACAACGCCTCGATCATTGGCCCGCGCACGCCGATCGAGCAGTTGTCCGGTGAAAACTTCATGCGCGTCATGCAGGTCAACGTCAACGCGATGTTCATGCTGACCAGCACCCTGCTGCCGCTGCTCAAGCTTTCACAGGATGCTTCGGTGGTGTTCACCTCCAGCAGCGTCGGGCGCAAGGGCCGTGCTTACTGGGGCGCCTATGGCGTGTCGAAGTTCGCCACTGAAGGGCTGATGCAGACTCTGGCCGATGAAATCGACGGCGTGGCGCCGGTACGCTCAAACAGCATCAATCCGGGCGGCACCCGCACGAGCATGCGCGCACAGGCGTACCCCGGTGAGAACCCGCTGAACAACCCGACACCGGAAGAGATCATGCCGGTCTATTTGTACCTGATGGGCCCGGATAGCACGGGTATCAATGGCCAGGCCTTCAACGCCCAGTAATGCCATACGTCGCAATTGTTGCCGTGGCGGAATCCCGTCGCGGCATGCAATTGCCGCTTTGAGTAGCGCCAACTCAGTCAAATAACCACCACCCCGCTTTACTGAAAAATCTCAAGCTATTGATTCCTAACAGTTTTCAAAAAATATGAACCGTGTGGCACGACTTTCGCTCTACATGTCCTCAAAGCACGCCGTGTGAAAGCAGTCGGGCAAGGCCTGATTCGATGGCTGACTAATCGTCATCGGGCAGACTAGACTTACGCCAAATGTCCTACGGGACTGATGGACCAGTATGACGCGCAGCCCATAGCCGCTCTCACCCAGCCTGTAAGACAGACTTACTGCTTAGGGGCTCACGCCATATGAAATCACCCTCCCAGACCACTGCAATTGACTTCGACAGTGCCAAATTGCAACGCCTGGGCTTTGGTCAGCAGCCTCCCCTGCTGGCGCGACCTGTCAGCCTGGCGCAATTGCGCCAGCACATGAGCCTGCAACTGCAAACCAGCCTTGAGCCTCAACGCATCCTCGGTCTGTTTTTCCGCGAAGTTCAGCGCCTGGTGCCGCTGGACGCCCTGACCTACGTGCACGACGGCAGCGACTTGCGCCTGGAGTTCGGTGCTCGCGGGCACCATTCGGCGAGCTATAGCCTCAGCCACGAAGGCGAGCATATGGGTGAGTTGGTGTTCCGCCGCAACCAGCGCTTCAACGAACAGGAACTGGGTTATCTCGAGTCACTGCTGTCGGCCCTGCTGTACCCGATGCGCAATGCATTGCTTTACCGCGCCGCCACTCAGAGCGCCCTGCGTGATCCGTTGACCGGAGCCGGTAACCGCATTGCGATGGAGCAGACGTTGCTGCGAGAAATCGAAATGTCGCGCCGGCACCTGCAACCACTGTCGGTGCTGATGCTGGATATCGACCACTTCAAACAGGTCAACGACCTTCATGGTCACAGCGCCGGCGATGACGTCCTCAAAGCCGTGGCCGCGTCAATCAAGGGCCAGTTGCGCAATGTCGACATGGTGTTCCGTTATGGCGGGGAAGAATTTCTAATCCTGCTGTCCAACACCGGTCGCGATGCGGCCGCCATGGTCGGCGAGCGCCTGCGTCAGGCGGCGCAGACCCAGGATTACTTCGCCAATAATCAATTGATCGAACTGACCGTGAGCCTCGGCTGCTCGACCCTGTTGCCGGGCGAATCCGCCGACAGCCTGTTGCGTCGCGCCGACAGCGCGCTGTATGTCGCCAAGCGCGAAGGCCGCAATCGCCTGACCATGGCGGGCTAGATTTTCGCAGCCAACAAAAAACGGGAGCCAAGGCTCCCGTTTTTTTATGGGTGTCGCCCAAATCAGCTCTCGACCAGCGCCCGACGCTCACGCCCGACCAACACCCGCTCCGACAGCTCAAGCTGCATGCAGCGCTCAAGGAACAGGTACATGTAGTCGTAACTCTTGCAGATGGCCTGTCGCAATTCCGCCTGCAAGGCTTTGCTCGGGTTTAGCCCGGCGAGAGTGCAGATGATCTCCAGCGCTTCCCACGGGTGGGCGTCATCGTACTGAGCGTGCATCTTCAGCCACTTCATGGCCCGTTTGCGATCTTCTTCAGGGAAAGCGGCGGCATAGACCCCCGTCGAACACACCAGCGCCGACCACTCCCCAGTCGCGCCTTCGATGGCGTAGTTGGTGGCCGCGATGGCCACGATCAGCGAATCCGCCGAACTGGTGTGCCAGCACCAGTGGCTCAGGGCGTGCAATTCCGGTGGCACTTGCTGTGCCTGCAGATCTTCCAGGCTCACCCCATGGGCCCGGCTCCAGTGCAGCCAGTAATCGGCATGATTGAGTTCGACGCGAATGTTGCGCATCAGCCAGCGCCGCGCCATGTCCTCGCCCGGGTGGCGGGCGAATTTGGTTTTGGTCAGGTTCTGCGCCATGTACAACGCGAATTGCTCAACGACGGGCCAGCCCCCGATCAGGTACTGGCGCATGGTTCTGGCGCTGAGCTTGTTATCACGCATGCGCAGATAAAGTTCATGTTCGACAACCCGGCGTTTGCTCTCGCTGCAATCCTGGATCAACTGTTGCGCCCAGGCGGGATAACTTGCAGCTTCCATGAGTGGTCCGGTTCGGTTGAATGTGTCGATCACTGTTCGGCTCCTTTTGATTTGTGATTGTAAGGATCGGCAAGAGACTTCAACGGAATGTGCCAGGCGCCTTGAACAACAACGGCTGCGGTCTGGCGGGCCGACTTTGCAAACTGTCACAGGTAAACAACTGCGGGCGTTCAATAACATAACCCTGAGCGTAATCCACGCCGATTTCAAGCAATGCCTGCTCGATCTGCACTGTCTCGACAAACTCGGCAATTGTCTGCTTACCCATGACATGCCCGATGTGATTGATCACTTCGACCATAGCGCGGTTAATCGGGTCGTCCAGCATATCCTTTACGAAACTCCCGTCGATCTTCAGGAAGTCTACAGGCAAATGTTTCAGATAAGCGAATGAAGACATTCCGGCGCAAAAATCATCCAGGGAAAAGTAACAACCCAAGCCTTTGAGTTCATTGATAAATCTGATTGCACTACCCAGATTTGCAATGGCACTGGTTTCTGTAATTTCAAAACAAATCATTTCAGGCGGTATGCCGTAGTTATCAAACTGTTCCCGCAGAAAGTGCAAGAACGCGTCATCTCCGATAGTAATGCCTGAAAGATTAATCGCACACATTGCCAGAGGACCCTGACACTTATCGTTAATACATTGGGCAATAACCTTAAATACATTCTGCACAACCCAGCGATCCAGCGATGTCATCAATCCGTAACGTTCCGCCGCCGGTATGAAACTGTCCGGCAGGATCATCCGGCCTGCCTCATCGTGCAGTCGCAGCAGAATCTCGATGTGTCCGCCCGTACCACCGGCAATCGAACTCAGCGGAGCAATCTCCTGGGCGTAAAGACAGAAACGGTTTTCTTCCAAGGCCATGTGCAGTCGCTGTACCCAGGCCATCTCGCCAAACCGCAGGGACAGCTCCGAGTCGTCGGCATGGTAGACCTGCACCCGGTTGCGGCCCTTTTCCTTGGCCATGTAGCAGGCCATGTCGGCAGCCCGCAGCGAGGCTTCGAGGGTGGTCGGCGTCTGCGCCACATGCACCAGGCCAATGCTCACCGTGGTCAGGAACGGTCGCCCCTTCCAGACGAAATGCAGGTTCTGTACGGTCTGGCGCAAACTCTCTGCGATCTTCTCGGCGGCCTCCGGGGCACAGTTCTCCAGCAGGATGCCGAACTCGTCCCCCCCCAGCCGCGCCAGGGTGTCGCCCTCGCGCAAGCCGGATTGCAGCAACGCGCAGATATGCCGCAGCAATTCATCGCCGGCCGCGTGCCCGCAGGTGTCATTGACCAGTTTGAACTGGTCGAGGTCGAGGAACATCAGCGCATGGCGTCCAGCTTGCCGGGTCAGGTTATGCAGGGCCTGTTCGAGGCGGTATTCGAACTCGCGGCGGTTGGCCAGGCCGGTCAGTGCATCATGAGTGGCCTGCCACGACAGATTGGCGATGTATTGCCGCTCCTGGGTCATGTCATGCAGCACCAGCACGGTGCCGCTGACCTTGTCGGAATTACGAATCGGTGCCCCGACCAGGGTCACCGACACCGTACTGCCATCGAGCCGCTGGATCAGCTTGGAGTGTTCACTGCCTCCGCTGAGCTGGCCGCTGAGAATATGCTCGATCAGGGTCAGTCCTTCGGTCTGGGCGTTGTCGTCCAGCAGATTGAACAGTGCCGCGAGTGGCAACCCGGCCGCCTGCTCGGCTTTCCAGTGGGTCAGGGCTTCGGCGGCCGGATTCATGTATTCGATGGCCCCGCTCACGTCGGTGGTGATCACCCCGTCGCCAATCGATTGCAACGTGATATGAGCCCGATCCTTTTCCAGCTGCAAGGCCTCGGCGAAGGCATGTCGCTGCTTGAGCAGTTTGCGGGTACGCAGCAATGCCAGCACGATCAGGCCCAGCGCCGTGGCGAGGTTGGTGAACAGCAACAGACGCAGGATCACCCGCGACCCTTCACCCAAGGCATCACTGAAGGCCTTGGCGGCGGGCGTCACGCCGTCGTTGATCGCAAAGATCCGGTCCTTCCAGCGCCGGATATCCGCCTCGGTGGCAGCATTGGCAATGATGGACCGATGCATCTCCCGGGCGACATCATCGAGTTCCACCAGATAGGCGTCACCCAGCGTCCAGCGGTCGATGGCGATTTCCAGATAACTGAAGTGACGAAAATTCAGGTACAGCCAGATCAGGCTGGAAACATCGTCCGGGTGGTTGCCGCCCTTGAGGATGCCCTCGCGCGCCGATTGCAGATCGGGCGGTTGTCTGTCCAGTGCCAGACGCAACTGATGACCGCCCTGAGGCACGGCGATTGCGTTCTGATATTTGAGGTAAATCGCCTCGTCACGACTATCGGCATACAAATTGAGGTAATAGATGGCGTCTTTCTGGCCCTTGGACCAGAGACTCTCGCCCGCCACATAACCACGAACGGCCGACAGGACATAGAGGCTCACGCCCCCCAACAAGGCTTGAAACAATACGACGGCGATAAATGGCCAGACGATGCCCAGCAACCGAGGCGTTCCGAGAGTCCGCTTTTGCTTCATGGGATTCCTTGCGTGGTCACTGCCTGATTGTCCGTCTCTATCAGACCAACCTCCAAAGACTAGGAGGCGAACCCGTTTCCGGCAAGCGGCGGATCAGCCTCAGTGCAGTACAGGCTTGCTCTGTATATATATGTATAGCCAGCACGGTTTCAGGGCTCGATTTAATGGCCACTTCAGGTTTCACGCTCTGAGCGTGGAAACTTACACAAGGAGTGCGATATGACATCGACATTTTTAGCTGCACCCGAAACTGAAGAACTGCGCGCCTGGCAAGCCCTGGGACTGGGAGAAAGCCCGGACATCGAAGCGTTGACTTCCCTACCGACCGCCCGGGATCGAAGACGGTTCAACTCACTTCTGCGCGCCAAGCCCGAACTTGCCCAATCCATGACCATCGACATGTACAAGGCAACGCGTGTCAACGATCGCATTTACGGCACCGTAAAGGACTTCTTGGGTGCCAGCTCAATGCTGATCCGTCGCCTGGCTGGAGACGTATTGCATGAGCCCACCATCGAGGAAGTACGCGCGACACCCTCAGTGTTTCTTCAACGAATACTCAATTCTGTCAACTCACAGGATCTGACAGTCCGCTTGCTGAAAAAGCTCAAGTGGTATGGCGCGCAGCCTGGCGAACAGACACCGGACAGCGTCCGACATCAACTGATGTGCAAAGCCATCTGTCTATACCTGAATGCTGCGCCTTCATCCGAAGCACCGGAAGAACTGGCCGGTTTCAGTTGGCGGGCTCCTGCCCTCTGGGGCAAAAGCTACCAGGCCCTGCGCCATGATTTTGAACAGCACTTGCTGGACACTCGCCGGGTGGGCAGTACCAAAGAGGCGATAATACTGGCGCAAATCTTCCAGACCCGACTCTCGAAAGATTTCTCTGTGCCCGACATCCCTCCCGAGTTGCGTTACAAGAGCTCGGCCGTATGGGTCAATTTCATGCATGGTGTGCTACTGGCCGAAGCGCTTGACTTGAACCGGTCGCAATTGCTGTCTTTTCAACAGCTCGTCGACCTGCCTCTGGTACGGAGTGCCAGCGCCACTCCCGAGCAACTTGAGCAAATAACAAAACTGAGGATGGGTCCCGCGCTGGAGTGGGCGGTTTGCATGGGCATTGTCCAATCGCGAACGGAATCCGACTACGCCGAAGAGGACATCGAACGGGCAATGGCAGCGTTGGACAGCCAGAACGAGAGCCTGAACAAAGCGGTGATGAATCTGAACATCCCGCTTCCCGAACGGCTGAAAATGGCCCGAGAGTTCAAAAACATCGTACTTGGCAGTCATTTTTTCGAGCAAGACGGCCGTAAGCTGCTGCCAGAGGACACACGTTATATAGGATCCCGATCCACACCGACATTGAAGCTGCCGGGACACGATTTCCTCGACCTCTATGCGGATGGTCAGATCAAAGAAGGAAAAAGATGGGTCGTCACCCAGTCCGATGGCAAGACACGAAGCGTTATAACGCTCAGGATTGACGATCGGCGAGTGCTCTATTCCGAACGCATGAATTCAGAAGGCGATTATCAACGGACCTCACACCACGCTCCCGAATGGGCGGGCGGGACACTACCCGACATCAACGCCAAATTCGAAACGGCCTTCAAGGACTACCTGACGATCATCAGGCAGGCTTTCGAAACCCTGATTGCCAGCATGCTGGCCTCTCTGACACTTCCTGAACGCCGGATTCTGGCCCAGGGTGACATTGACGTGCTGAGGTTACGCCAGCGCATCAAGCAAGGCGAAGAGTGGGCAGACCTCAAGGCTCGCAAGGGTTACGTTCTGAAGGTGACCCACGGCGATGACATCGTCTATTACGAACTCATCCCGAGCGCCGGCATCATTCGCCCCAGAACCACTCTGAGATTTTCGACGATCAACGGCGTTCGCGAAGAATACCCGCTACATGCCTCGATCCCCGGACAAACCTATTCACCCGAACGCGACATCAGTACCTCGTTGCTTCTCGACAGTACCGCCCATGTCCACGGCAGGGCACCCGCTGACAAGCAGTCCTGCATAGGAATCCTCGATACAGTGGGTCGGGTGAAAGCTGCGGTACTCCCCGACTCAACGCCCGCCAGTGAAGCGACAGACCTTGCAAGCAGACTGAAAGAAGTGGCTCACCTCATCGCAACCAATCATTTGTACGTCGATGAAAAAGAACTGCGCCTCCAGGCCCGGGGTATGACCGCGTTCGACAAAATCAGGGCCAAAATAGAGAAACGACTGGAGGTGCTTGAAAATATCGTCAAAGGATTCGTGCCTTTCTGGGGCAGCATCGACGATCTCATGTCGGGTGATATCACGAAAAAAATCATGGGCGGCGTAGGGCTCCTGGTGGATCTGGCATCCTTTCTCTTCCCTATGGGTAAATTTCTGTCCGGCTCGGTACGACTGGCCAGAGCCGCGAGCGGCGCTTCGAATATAGTCGTCAAGGCCAGCCTGCCTTCTTTCTCGGCACTGACCGGCAAGCTCCTGACCTCCTCAATAAAAAACCTGAACCCACTGGATGGCATACCGACGCTACTCAAAGGACTGTTGAGCGGCGCAGGGAAAGGATTGCTCGCCGGTGGTCGGGCAACGCTTGGAGGTATCAAAAAGTTGACGGGAAAGGCCGACGGCTATCAACTGGCCGACCAGTTGCCACAGGCTATCGACCCCGGGCGCTGGAAGCCGCTGACAAGTACTGACGAGCTGGCAACGGTCAACGGCATCGATGACGTACTCGTTCGCCCTGCAAGTCCTTCGGATCCGAAACGACTGCATCTGGTCGACCCGGTGACCTCGCTGCCCTATGGCCCGCGCCTGCGCAATGACAGCAGAAACCTCATCCAGGGCAGATCCAGTTACCAGTTGCTGCCGCCAACCGAATCCCATGCCCTGACGCAAGTGCCGGAGAACGCCCGTATCCATGAAATGCTAGAAGTCGATGGACGAACCACGCTGCTGATTGATGACATCCCTTATCGCCTGGACGGGGGTCATCTGCGACGCGCTGACCTGATCGATGATCAATCGATGTTCAAAACCATACCTTGCCGAGTGCGGCGCATGCCGGGTTCAGATGCATGCAAAACGAGCTATGTCACCCGCGATCCGGCGTCCACGCCAGCCAGCGGGACTTACGACACCGATAAAGACTGGGCACCCTGGTTCGGGGACTGCATTTATACCCCGGCCGTTCCGGATCGAGCGATGCTGCTCAAGACCCTGAAAAAGAAAAGCAGACTCCCGGCGACGATAGCGTTTCAAAAAGGGATTTACGGAAGAATCAGAGTGGATATTCCCGTCGGCACCCGGAATCGGTTCGACACCTTCGAGGCCGGCGCAATCATCGTCCCCGCCATCGACGACTCAAGGCACTATGTGTTCACCCGACTGGGCGCCGGAGCCTTCTACATTGCGGAATTACCCAAGGGACAAGGCATCTCCAGCTCTTTGACGCTGCGCAAGGCCACCAGCCTGCCTGCCGATCTGAAGGCTGAACTGATGAAGGTCTACACCGGATCGCTCCATGCCAACAACATGGCGAGAATCTACGGTATTCCAACCGTAGAACGCGCCCTCGCAACCATGGAGAATATTGCCATTCGCATTGGCGGCCATAAGAACCCGCCCGACACGCTCAAACTGCTTAAAGTCGACACCTCTCCCGGAGAGGCGGTGTTGTTCGATCATTCCACGCGCATGATCGTCAGCCGGCTTCCGGATGGTGCTGCATCCTGGTCACGCAGCCGAGACGCTTCGGATACGTTTCGCCAACGAGCCGCCGACATCTTCGATACGCTGTTTGCCGAGAAAACCATCAATGTCCAACAAAGCGCCGACCTGAAAATCAATCGGACAATGGACAAGCTTCAAGCGATGCTCCCGCCTCATTTCCAGGGCCAGAACCCACGTAACATCGCCTACGCCGACATCGTGACATCGACCGGCAAGCGCGAGGTATATGTCAGCGTTTCCGGCGCCCAGGGACTTACCGGAGAATTGCCACTGTTCAAGCCTCCGTTTGCGCCGGACAGAATGATTGTGGGTGATACTACCTACTTCAACATCGACTTCGGCCAGACCTTCAACAGAACCTCGCTGGAAGTCTCAAGCGAAGGGCGATTGGTGGCGATCCCCCATACGATAAAGGACATCGACACCTACACACCTGCACTGACCCGCCGGCCGACCTCTCTGGACAGCGAGGCCAAACTGATCAACGTGCTTCGCCAGAAATATCCCGAAAACCACATGATCGCTTCGGTCGATGTGGCCACGACCATGCCCCCATGCACCAGTTGCTCGGTGATCGTCAAAGAGTTTGGCTACGACGGCACGGCCAACGCACTGGAAGTGCTATGGAATTGACCTACAGTCGCTGCAAATGCCCATACAGCTTGGCGTACAACCCACCATCGGCAATCAGTTGCTGATGGTCGCCATCCTCGGCCACTTGCCCGCCGTCGAACACCAGCACCCGGTCCGCCTGCTTCACCGCTGACAGGCGGTGGGCGATGATCAGTGTGGTGCGGCCATGGAGGAAGCGCGCCATGGCCTGGTGCAGGTTGTATTCGGTGGCGGCGTCGAGGGCTGACGTCGCCTCGTCGAGGATCACCACTTTCGGCTCGGCGAGGATCATCCGCGCGATGGCCAGCCGTTGCCGCTGACCACCGGACAGGCGCACGCCGGAGCGGCCGACGATGCTGTCCAGGCCGTCCGGCAAGGCGCGGATGGTGGGTTCGAGCTGGGCGATTTCCAGCGCCTGCCAGCACGCTTCGTCGCTGCGGGTGCGGCCCATGGTCAAATTGGCGCGTACGGTGTCGTTGAACAGCGCCGGATGCTGCAGCACCACCGCGACGTTCTCCCGAACCGTTTCCAGGCCGATTTCCTGTTGGGTCGATCCACCAAAACGAATGGTGCCGGCCAGCGGTGTGTACAGACCCAGGAGCAATTGCACGAGGGTGCTTTTGCCTCCGCCGCTGGCGCCGACAATCGCCACTTTCTCGCCCGGTGCGATGGACAGGTTCATCTGATCCAGCACCAGTTCATCGCCATAACCAAAGCTCAGGCCCTGCACCTGAATCCCGACGGTATCGCGGCCCTTGAACGGATCGACGCCGCCGGGGTATTGCGGCTCGTCGGCGCGGGCCAGCAGTTCGTTGATCCGCGACAGCGCACCGCCCGCCGCGTAATAGGCGTATTGCAGGTTCAGCAGCTGCTCGACCGGGCCGATCATGAACCACAGGTAGCTGAACACCGCGAGCATCTGACCGATCGACAGGTCGGAGAACAGCACCGTCAACATGGCCGCTGCGCGGAAGATGTCGATACCGAACTGGAACAGCAGGCCACTGGCGCGGTTCGAAGCGTCAGTCTTCCACTGCGAGTTGACCGCGTAGTTGCGCACTTCCTGCGCGCGCAATCCAAGGCGCCCAAGGAAGAAGCCCTGCCGGTTGCCAGCGCGCACTTCCTGGATTGCATCGAGGGTTTCGCTCAGCGCCTGAGTGAAGCGCGAGGTACTGTCGTTCTCCAGTTTCTTCAGATGCTTGACCCGCTTGCCCAACTGCACCGTGGCGTAGATCACCAGCGGGTTGAACAGCAGGATCAGCAGCGCCAGTTTCCAGTGCATCCACATCAGGATGCTGGCGGTGCCGACCAGCGTCAGCATCGCCACCAGAAAACGGCTGAGGGTTTCGCCGACAAACTTGTCGAGGGTGTCGAGGTCGGTGACCAGGTGCGTGGTGACCGTGCCGCTGCCCAGGCTTTCGTATTCGCCGAGGGAGATCCGTTTGAGTCGTTCAATCAAACGCACGCGAATGCGATACACGATGTCCTTGGCCAACCGCGCAAACAATCGCGCCTGCAACACGCCAAAACACAGGGCGCTGCAGCGCAGGGTCAGCGTCACCACCAGCATCAGGCCGATGTAGCCCGCCGCTTGCTGCCACATTGAGGGCAGCACGTGGTTCATGACTTTCAGCGCAGCATCGCCGTGGCCGAGCAGGACTTCGTCCACCAGCAACGGCAGCAGCAACGGAATCGGCACGCTGCACAGCGTCGCCAGTACGGCCACGCCGTTGGCAATCCACAGGGATTTTTTGTGATGAAGTGCCAGTCGCCGGACTTCAGCCCAGCTCAGCCGGTCGACACGCTTGACGGCTTGCGTGTCATCGGTCGGGTCAGACACAGGCCGCGCGCTCCAGCCATCGGCCGAGCAACGGTGACAGTTCACTGAGCGGCTGGTAGCCGTTGGTCAGCAACGCCAGTTGGCCGTTGCGCTCGGCGAGCAGGGTCGGGAATCCGGCGATGCCCAGATCCTGAACCCAACTGAAATCGGCCTGGGTCGCCTTGTGCTGATCGGCATGATCAAACAGGGCAGCAAACTCAATGCGCGGGACGCCGGCCTTCTCGGCCAGCTCCACCAGAACGCTGGCCTGGGTGACATCGCGACCTTCGGCGTAGAACGCGTGCTGGATCAACCCGACCAGTTTCCACGCGCAATCCGGCGCCAGGCTGCGCGCGGTGACGATGGCCCGGCAGGCAGGCTCGGTGTCGTAGACAAAACCGTCCGGCAATGCGCCTTCAAATTTGAACGGCTGGCCGGTGGCCTCGGTGACCGCCTGCCAGTGTTCGAGAATGTAGCGCCGGGTGGTCGGTTCCAGCGCCGCTCCACTGCCGGTGCGCAACCCGCCGACCACCAGGTGCAACTCCACCCCGGCTGCCTGCGCCTGCTCCACCAATGCCTTGGCGACCGGGGCAAATCCCCAGCACCACGAACACATCGGATCCATCACATAGAGCAGGCGTGCAGACATGATTAAGCCTCGGTGGATGCTTGCTTATAGTTGTAGCCGATCGGGTGCGGCATGTTGCGCGCTTTTGCCAGTTCGATCTGTTTCTGGCGGTCGATGGCGCTGCGACGGGTCTTCTCGCTCAGGCTGTCCCAGCAGTGCGGGCAACTGATGCCGGCCACGTAATGCTCGGAAGCGCGATCTTCAACGCTGACCGGGGTGCGGCAGGCGTGGCACTGATCGTAGTCGCCTTCGCTCAGGTCATGGCGCACGGTCACGCGGTTGTCGAAGACGAAGCAGTCGCCCTGCCATTTGGTTTCTTCCTGCGGCACCTCTTCGAGGTACTTCAGGATGCCGCCCTTGAGGTGGTAAACCTCTTCGAAGCCTTCGCCGAGCATGTAGCTCGAGGCTTTTTCGCAGCGAATGCCGCCGGTGCAGAACATCGCGACCTTCTTGTGCACGGCCGGATCGAAGTGTTCTTTGATGTAGTCGGGGAATTCGCGAAAACTGGTGGTTTTCGGATCGATGGCGCCTTCGAAGGTGCCGATCGAGACTTCGTAATCGTTGCGGGTGTCGATCAGCAGCACTTCCGGATCGCTGATCAGTGCGTTCCAGTCCTTGGGCTCGACGTAGGTGCCGACCTTCTTGTTCGGGTCGACGCCTTCGACGCCCAGGGTCACGATCTCTTTCTTGAGCTTGACCTTGGTGCGATAGAACGGCTGCTCGTCGCAGTACGATTCCTTGTGATCGATATCGACCATGCGCGGATCGTTGCGCAGCCAGGCCAGCAGGCCGTCGATGCCTTCGCGGCTGCCGGAAACCGTGCCGTTGATGCCTTCTTCGGCGATCAGCAGGGTGCCTTTGATGCCGTTGTCGACCATCGCTTGCAGCAGGGGCTCGCGCAGGTTGACGTAATCTTCAAGGGTGACGAACTTGTACAGTGCCGCCACGACAATCGGTTGTGTCATGGGTATTTCTCCAGGTGGCTACCCTCGTAAAGGGTGAACCGGATGCGAAAAAAAACGCGCCGGGTGAGCGGCGCGTTGCGGATTCTAGCAAAAAACCTCAGTTCATTGCTGCAAGGCTCAATGCTTGCTGCCGCCGGCACAGGTCGGCGACGCCGGAGCGACGCCTGTCTCTGCCCATTCCTGCGGGGTGTAGGTGTGCAGCGCCAACGCATGGAACTCGCCCATCAGCTCGCCGAGCGTGCCGTAGACTTTCTGGTGGCGCTTGACCCGGTTCAGGCCTTCGAACTGCGCACTGACCACCACTGCCTTGAAGTGGGTCTGCAACCCGCGACTGTGCATGTGGCTTTCGTCCAGCACTTGCAGATGCTCAGGCTGAAGCAGCGCCAGCGTCGATTCGATGCGTTGTTGCATGGTCATCACGAACTCCGCTTACTTCTTCTTGGCCGGAGCGGCGCCTTTCGGTGCCAGCTCGTTGGTCATGTCGTCCAGCAGCTTGTTGACCACCGGTACGGCGCTTTCCAGCTTGGCCTGGGTCATCTGGGCCGATTGCTGGGTCAGCTGCGGCATTTTCTCCAAGACTTTCTTGCCCAGTGGCGACTGGTAGAACGCGACCAGGTCTTTCAGCTCGGATTCGCTGAAGTTGCTGGTGTAGAGCTTGACCATGTCCGGTTTCAGCTTGTTCCAGCCAATGGCCTGGTCCAGAGCGGCGTTGGCCTTGGCCTGGTAGGTATCCAGTACGGCTTTCTTGGATTCCGGCGCCTTGGTCTGTTCAAAACGCTGGGCGAACATCTGCTGAACCTGCATGTACACCGGAGTGCCCAGCTTGTCAGCGTGTGCCAGGGTCAGGAAAGCTTCGGCACTGGCGTTGTGGCTGGCGGTATCGGCAAGCACCTGGCCGCTGGCGCAGACCAGGGCAACCGCGGTACAGATGGCACGAAGACGAGTCATCGAGTTTCCTTTTCAGCTAGGCGAGGTAAAACCCCAAGGGCGACCATTCTGCGCCTGAATAACGCTGCGGCTCAACCCCCGGCCCTTGCCGCGCTTGATTGGCGGGGATTTGCCGGTCAACAATCGACCGGATGGAACCACCCGGGCCGACACCGGCCTAAACTGCGCAAACAGACCAACAGGAGTGTGCACGATGAGCCGTATCGAAACCGACAGCCTGGGCCAGATCGAGGTCCCGGACGACGCTTACTGGGGCGCTCAGACGCAACGCTCGCTGATCAACTTCGCCATCGGTCAGGAACGCATGCCATTGCCGGTACTGCACGCCCTGGCCCTGATCAAGAAAGCCGCGGCCCGGGTCAACGACCGCAACGGCGACCTGCCTGCCGACATCGCCCGCCTGATCGAACAGGCCGCCGACGAAGTGCTCGACGGCCAACACGACGACCAGTTTCCGCTGGTGGTCTGGCAGACCGGCAGCGGCACGCAAAGCAACATGAACGCCAACGAAGTGATCGCCGGCCGCGCCAACGAACTGGCCGGCAACCCACGCGGCGGCAAGACGCCGGTGCACCCCAACGATCACGTCAACCGCTCGCAGAGCTCCAACGACTGCTTCCCCACGGCCATGAGCATCGCCACCGCGCAAGCGGTGCAGGGCCAACTGCTGCCGGCCATCGCCGAGCTGTCGGGCGGTCTGGCCGAGCTGTCGGCGCGGCACATGAAACTGGTCAAGACCGGCCGCACCCACATGATGGACGCCACGCCGATCACCTTCGGCCAGGAGCTCTCCGGCTTCATAGCGCAGCTGGATTACGCCGAACGGGCGATTCGCGCGGCGTTGCCGGCGGTCTGCGAACTGGCGCAGGGCGGCACTGCCGTCGGCACCGGACTCAACTCGCCCCACGGCTTCGGCGAAGCGATTGCCGCTGAACTGGCGGCGTTGTCCGGCCTGCCGTTCGTCACCGCACCAAACAAATTCGCCGCCCTCGCCGGCCATGAGCCACTGACCACGCTGTCCGGTGCCCTGAAAACCCTCGCCGTGGCGCTGATGAAAATCGCCAACGACCTGCGCCTGCTGGGTTCCGGCCCACGCGCCGGTTTTGCCGAAGTGCGCCTGCCGGCCAACGAACCGGGTAGTTCGATCATGCCCGGCAAGGTCAACCCGACCCAGTGCGAGGCGTTGTCGATGCTCGCCTGTCAGGTGCTTGGCAACGACGTGGCGATCGGCATCGCCGCCAGCCAGGGTCACCTGCAACTGAACGTGTTCAAACCGGTGATCATTCACAACCTGCTGCAATCGATCCGCCTGCTGGCCGATGGCTGCAGCAACTTCCAGCAGCACTGCATTGCCGGCCTTGAGCCGGATGCCGAAGTCATGGCGAACCATCTGGAACGTGGCCTGATGCTGGTGACGGCGCTCAACCCGCACATCGGCTACGACAAGTCGGCGGAAATCGCCAAGAAGGCTTACAGCGAAGGCAAGACCCTGCGCGAAGCGGCGCTGGAGCTGGGTTACCTGACTGATGAGGAGTTCGATGCCTGGGTGCGGCCGGAGAACATGATCGAGGCCGGTGCCAAGGGCTGAGTCAACCCGATCCTTCCCGTGCCCGGCATGGGAAGGTCATCCGACCAACAGTTTCGCCCGCCGGGCCTTGAGCCCGGCAATCAGCGAAGGCCCCAGCGCTACCAGTGCCGACCCCAGCACCACCAGCACCGCCCCGCCATACCCCAGCAGATTGATTTGCTCGGCATGCACATACTCAGGCCACACACCCGCCGCCACCGCTACCGCACCGAACGTTACCAACGGCGTGATCGCGAGCGTCGCACTGACCCGCGAAGCTTCCCAATGCGCCAGCGCCTCGGCAAACGCGCCGTAGGCGATCAGGGTGTTCATGCAGCACGCCAGCAGCAGCCAGCCCTGCAACGGATTCAGCGACAGTGCTTCGAGCGGATGCACCCACGGCGTCAGCAACAAGGCGCAGAACAGGTAGATCACCATCATCACCTGTAAAGAATTCCACACCGTCAGCAATTGCTTCTGGCCCAGCGCATAGAAGGTCCAGACGGTCGAGGCCAGCAGCACCAGCAACACACCGGCGGTGTAATCAGATAAAGAGGTGAGCAATTCCGCCAGACGCTGATTGAAGAACAACGCAAAACCGATCAACAACACCGCCAGGCCAATGCCCTGACCGATGCTGAAGCGTTCCTTGAACACGAACAGACTGGCGATCAGCAACATGATCGGCCCCATCTGCACCACCAGTTGCGCGGTGCCGGGGCTGAGCAGGTTCAGGCCCATGAGGTACAGCACGTAGTTGCCCACCAGCCCGAGCACCGCCATCAGCACCAGCCAGCCGCCCTTCGGCCCGAGCACCTTGCGACTGGGCAACCGTTTGGTCGCCGCCAGATAAATGAACAGACAGCCGCCGGACACCAGCAGGCGAAACCAGGTCACCGTGACCGGGTCCATCACCACCAGCACCTGCTTGAGCTTGATCGGCAGGATTCCCCAGAGAAACGCCGTCAATAACGCCAGGAACATGCCGTACACCCAACGACCCGATGAAACGTGCATGAGAACCCCAAGCGCCAGAGACAGGAGCGCTCATTCTAGGCGCACGGACCAGCCCTACACAGGGACAGTTGCGTTTCAGCCGCAAATGAAACTGTGCAGGTCGCAGCAGAAAATTGACGCTGGGCCGTTGATCGGCTGGCCGGGCGGGATAAGTAGTTCAGGCATAAGCTCATTGGATCCAGCCCGGGACATCATTCACCAAGGAGACCCCGACATGTTAGGCATGCGCGCCCAGGACACCGCCCCCGCCACGCACTTTCGCAGCGACCGCGTGTGTCGGGTCAACGGTGAACTGTATTTCAGCACCCGGGAAAACACCCTCGAAGGGCCGTTCGACAGCCACGAGAAAGCCGAGCAGGAAATAAAGGCCTACATCGCGCGGATGCAGTTGCTGGATTCCGGCAGATAAGCCGTGCTGAACCCAATCGCGGGCAAGCCCTCTCCCCCCAGGTTCCAGGTTGGCCACTGAATTGTGAGCACACTGGAACACTGTGGGAGCGGGCTTGCCCGCGATTACGATTTGCCGGTCAACGCATCGTTCAAGGCCTAGCGCACAGCCTCAAACAACCCGGTCGCCCCCATCCCCCCGCCCACGCACATGGTCACGATCCCGTAGCGCAGATTGCGCCGCTGCAACTCGCGCACCAGATGCCCGACCTGCCGTGACCCGGTCATGCCGAACGGGTGGCCGATGGAAATCGAGCCGCCGTTGACGTTGTACTTCTCGTTGTCGATTTCCAGACGATCACGGGCGTACAGGCACTGCGAGGCAAACGCTTCGTTCAATTCCCACAGATCGATATCCGCCACCTGCAGGCCTTTGGCCTTGAGCAGCTTTGGCACCGAAAACACCGGGCCGATGCCCATTTCGTCAGGCTCGCACCCAGCGACGGTAAACCCGCGGAAAAACGCTTTCGGCTTGAGCCCCAGTTGCAGGGCTTTTTCCAGGCTCATCACCAGCGTCATCGAGGCGCCATCGGACAACTGCGACGAGTTGCCGGCGGTCACCGAACCGTCCTCGGCGAACACCGGTTTCAACCCGGCAAGGCTTTCATAGGTGGTGTCCGGACGATTGCAGTCATCGCGGTCGACGATGCCGTCGAGGATCTGCACTTCACCGCTGTTCTTGTCTTCAACCCGGTACTTCACCGGCATCGGCACGATTTCATCGTTGAACAGCCCTGCTGCCTGCGCCTGGGCGGTGCGGATCTGACTTTGCAGCGAGTAACGATCCTGCGCCTCGCGGCTGACGCCATAACGGCGCGCCACCACTTCCGCGGTCTGGCCCATGGTGTAGTAGATGCCCGGCGTCTGCTGCTTGAGCAACGGATTGATCATGTGATCGGTGTTGACGCTTTTCAGGGTCAGGCTGATCGACTCGACGCCGCCGGCGACGATGATGTCGCTGCAACCCGACGCGATCTGGTTGGCGGCAATCGCAATCGCCTGCAACCCCGAAGAACAGAAACGGTTGAGGGTCATGCCGGCGGTGCCGGTGCCAAATTGCGAGAGCACCGCCACGTTGCGGCCGATGTTGTAGCCCTGGGCGCCCTCGTTGGAGCCGGCGCCGACGATGCAATCCTCGACGCTGGCCGGGTCGATGTCGTTGCGCGAGAGCAACGCATTGACGCAATGGGCCGCCATGTCATCGGGACGGGTCTGGTTGAACTTGCCGCGAAAGGACTTGGCCAGGCCGGTCCGTACGCTGTCGACGATCACCACTTCACGCATGGCATACCTCATTGTTGCAGTCGGTTGAGAGTGGACCGAGCATAAGTCCCCCCCATCGCCGACCGCGACAATCATTCACCTCGCGTATGCGGGCCCATCGGTTCAGTCCTTGTGCTTTTTGGCTCGCTTGTCGGACTTCTCGAAAGCGTCTTCCAGCGCCCGGTTGATCGTGCGCAACACCTTGACCCGGGCCCAGCGCTTGTCATTGGCCTCGACCAGGGTCCACGGCGCGATTTCGGTGCTGGTGCGGTCGACCATGTCGCCCACGGCGGCACGGTAGGCGTCCCACTTGTCACGGTTGCGCCAGTCGTCTTCGGTGATCTTGAAGCGCTTGAACGGGATTTCTTCGCGCGCCTGGAAGCGCTCCATCTGCGTGTCCTTGTCGATCGCCAGCCAGAACTTGACCACGATCACCCCGGCGTCGGCCAGTTGCTCCTCAAAATCATTGATCTCGCCATAAGCGCGCATCCAGTCGGCAGTGCTGCAAAAGCCCTCGACCCGCTCCACCAGCACCCGGCCGTACCACGAGCGGTCGAACACGGTGAACTTGCCCCGCGCCGGAATGTGCCGCCAGAACCGCCACAGATACGGCTGCGCCCGTTCCTCTTCGGTCGGCGCGGCAATCGGCACGATGCTGTATTGGCGCGGATCGAGCGCCGCCGCCACTCGACGGATCGAACCGCCCTTGCCCGCGGCATCGTTGCCTTCGAACACCGCCACCAGCGCATGCCGGCGCATGCGTTTGTCACGCATCAGCCCCGACAGCCTTGCCTGCTCGGTGATCAATTGTTCTTCGTAGTCTTTCTTGTCCAGACGCTGGGTCAGATCGAGGCTGTCGAGCAGGTTCAACTGGTCGACGGAAGTCCCCAGCGGTGCAGCGTTGACCTCATGGGGATGCACATCGGGACGCTTCAAGGCATTTTGCAGGCCTTCGAGCAGGATCTTGCCGACCGTCAGGCTGCGGTAGTGCGGGTCGACACCCTCGATGACATGCCACGGCGCGTAATCGCGACTGGTGCGGCGCAACACGCGTTCGCCGTATTTGACGAACTTGTCGTAGGTCTGCGATTGCTGCCAGTCCAGCGGGCTGATGCGCCAGCTGTGCAGCGGGTCGTCGGCCAACGCCTTGAGCCGCGCCTTCATCTGTTTCTTGGACAGGTGGAACCAGAACTTGAAGATCAGCGCGCCTTCATCGCAGAACATCTTTTCCATGCGCTCGGCGCCGGCAATCGCCTGATCCAGTCGCGGATCCTTGAACAAACCATGCACCCGGCCCTGCAGCATCTGGCTGTACCAGTTGCCGAAGAAAATCCCCATCCGCCCCTTGGCTGGCAGCATCCGCCAGTAGCGCCAGGCCGGTGGCCGCGCCAGCTCTTCATCGGTCTGCTGATCGAAGGTACGCACTTCGATCAGGCGCGGATCCATCCACTCGTTGAGCAACTTGACCGTCTCGCCCTTGCCGGCGCCTTCGATGCCGTTGATCAAAATGATCACCGGGAAACGCTTCTGCTGCTGCAACTCGAACTGGGCTTCGAGCAAGGCTTCACGCAGGGCGGGCACGGCGGCTTCATAGGTGTCTTTGTCGATGGCGTGACCGATTTCAGCGGATTCGAACATAGGGACGGCTCCTTCCAGGATTCAGCAAGACTAGCGGATTGGGCACAGGCGCAGCACAGAAATTCCCGCCGACGGCGGATTGTCGTTGAGTGATCGTCAGCAAGGCTTGCCATGGATCAAGCGCCGCCTGCGTGATCGGCTAGAATGGCCGCCTTGCCGTTGCCGAGCCTGCCATGAAACCTGTAATGCCCCACGCCCAACTCGACTGGGATGACCAGGGACGCCCGCGTTCGCGAGTGTTCGACGATGTGTATTTTTCCGACCAGTCGGGGCTGGATGAAACCCGCTACGTGTTCCTCGAACAGAACCGTCTGGCCGAGCGCTTCGCCGCACTGCCGGCGGGTGGGCGACTGGTGATCGGTGAAACCGGCTTTGGCACCGGGCTTAATTTTCTCTGTGCCTGGCAGTTGTTCGAACAGCACGCGGTGCCCGGTGCGCGGCTGCATTTCGTCAGTGTCGAGAAATTTCCGTTGAGTCCTGCCGACCTGCAGCGGGCGCTGGCGTTGTGGCCCGACCTGAAGCCTTTCTGCGATCAACTGCTCAAGCATTACGTCGCCATCCATCAAGGCTTTCAGCGCATTGTTCTGGATAACGGCCGCGTGACCCTGACCCTGTTGATCGGTGATGCGCTGGAGCAGTTGCCGCAACTGGACGGCCAGATCGACGCGTGGTTTCTCGACGGTTTCGCCCCGGCGAAAAACCCGGAGATGTGGACCGCCGAACTGTTCGCCGAACTAGCGCGACTGGCGGCGCCCGGCTCGACCATCAGCACGTTCACCAGCACCGGTTGGGTGCGCCGACTGCTCAACGCCGCCGGTTTCAAGATGAAGCGCACACCGGGCATCGGCCACAAATGGGAGATCCTGCGCGGCGAATTTCTCGGCTGGCCGCAGGACGTTCCTTTACCCGCGGCAGACAAACCGTGGTTCGCCCGCCCGGCTCCGTTGAGCGGTGAGCGTCGTGCCTTGGTGATCGGCGCCGGTCTGGCTGGTTGCGCCACGGCGGCCAGCCTCGCGACGCGGGGTTGGCAGGTCAGTCTGCTGGAACGACATGACGCGGTGGCGCAGGAAGCCTCGGGCAATCCGCAAGGCGTGCTGTATCTGAAACTGTCCGCCCACGGCACCGCACTGTCGCAGTTGATCGTCAGCGGTTTCGGCTACACCCGACGTTTGCTGGAAACCCTGCAACGCGGCACCGATTGGGACGACTGCGGCGTGCTGCAACTGGCATTCAACGAAAAGGAACGCGAACGTCAGGCGCAACTGGCGGCCGCGTTTCCCGAAGACCTGCTGCAATGGCTCGATCAACCCGAGGCACAGGCCCGCGCCGGGATCGGTCTGGCCCATGGCGGTTTGTATTACCCCGAGGGCGGCTGGGTGCATCCGCCGGCGTTGTGTCAGGCGCAATCGACACAACCGGGCGTCACGCTGCTGCCCCATCAGGAAGCCGTGGAGTTGCGCAAGGTCGACGGTCAGTGGCAAGCCTTCGACGGTGAGCGATTGATCGCAACAGCGCCCGTCGTGGTGCTGGCCGGCGCCGCCGACATCAAGCGTTTCCCCCAGAGCGCCGACCTGCCCCTCAAGCGCATTCGCGGGCAGATCACCCGCCTCGCGCAGACCACGCAAAGCCAGGCGCTGACCAGCGTCGTGTGCGCCGAAGGTTACGTCGCACCGGCACGCCTGGGGGAACACACCCTCGGCGCCAGTTTCGATTTCAACAGCGACGACCTGACCCCGACCACCGCCGAACATCTGGGCAATCTGGCGATGCTCGAAGAGATCTCCACCGATCTGGTCGCGCGCCTGCACGTCAGCGAGCTCGACGCCGAAAGTCTCCAGGGCCGGGCAGCCTTCCGTTGCACCAGCCCCGATTACCTGCCGATCGTCGGCCCGCTCGCCGATCGCGAAGCCTTCACCGAGGCCTATCGCGCCTTGAGCAAGGATGCCCGGCAAGTGCCGGACATTGCCTGCCCATGGCTGGACGGTCTGTACGTCAACAGTGGCCACGGTTCCCGGGGGCTGATCACCGCGCCACTGTCCGGTGAACTGCTGGCAGCCTGGCTGGACAACGAACCGCTGCCCCTGCCCAGAGGTGTCGCAGAGGCGTGTCATCCGAACCGGTTTGCCTTGCGGTGGCTGATCCGGGGCAAATGAGCAAATCCGGAATTGGAATCAACCACCGGGCAACAGGCAGATATTGCCCTCGACCAGTCGTAGCACTTGCTCGGTCAACCGCTCGAGCAAGGCGCTTTCCGTCTGTTCCTGCCGGGCGGCACACAGGTTCATTTCGCTGAGATAGTCGGCCGAGCTGAGTTCTTCGGCTTTCTCGAACAACGCCAGGGCTTCTTCCTGGTGAGGCGCGCGCGCATCGTCGAACTGTTGGGCAAAACTGCTTTTCATGTATTCGTTCCACCAAGGCTGGCGAACCAGAAACGCCAGCCACTCGGGAGACAATTCAGCAGTCTGGATTCGATTGATAGCCTCCACCAGATCCGCCCCTGTCACCTCCGCGAGTGAGGCGTAATGCATGTGCGAAGGTTGCCCGGGCAATTCGAGTGCCTGCGCAAGACCGGAGCGATAGGCAAGGGTCACTTCCAGCGGGTCAGGTGCCGCATGGACCTGCGCGTGTTCCGCGGCGATCCGGTCGATCTGCTCCAGCCGAAACAGTCCTCTCGCCAGCCTCATCAGCGCCTTCGTCGAAGGGCGTTGCCCCCTGGGACCACGGGTCACATGGTGGACCTGCACTGCAACTTCCAGGTGGCTGAAGTTCAACGCCGCGTTGTCCGTGCAATTGATCGGGTTGGCCGCCAGATCGAAAATCTGCTCCCGCAATTCGGCATCGGCCTGCGTAGCATCCAGAACCGTCCAGACCCGCCGGTGCATATCCTCGCGCACATTGGCTGACTCGGCGGAATTGCCCAACTCCGCCAGCAGCGCGAACAGGCCTTCGGCCCTTGGGTCATCCTTGAGTGCGTTCCACATCTGCAGATGCCGGGAGCCTTCTTCTCCTCCCGTCTCGGTCAGCCAGATCGAACGTGCCTGGTTTTCGTCCAGTCGCGCGATATCGTTATCCAGGTAACCCATGCCGACGCCGACCGTCGTGCGGTAGTTTTCAAGGTAAGTTCTGCTGACATCGGAAATCGGGTTACGCCGCAAATTGATCGCTTCACTGAAGCGCCTGGACGTTTCAAAAAGCCAGGCAGGCAGATCACGGATTTCGTTATCCCGCAGATCCACCCGATCCAGATTGGGTAGAAACTGCAGGCCTTTTGGCAGCTCCGTGGCGCGGGTATTGCGCAAGGAGAGGTAAGTCAGATCGAACAGGTTGCGGACATCCACCGTGGCGCCGAGGGGGTTCCCGCTCAGATTCAGACTTTGCAAGGTGCGCAACCCGGCCAGCTTCACCAGGGCGTGCTCGGTGAGTTGAAGCCGATTGCCGGCCAGGCTCAGCCGCCTGAGGTTCGGCATATGCGAAATGATCTCGGGCAACCGGGTGATCTGATTGCGATCCAGTTCAAGGGACTCGACGTTCGTGAACGCTTTGAGGAAATAAGCGGCATCGTCGTCCAGCAACATGTCTTGCAGAGACAATTGCCTGACATGATCAAACGTCAAATCGACCGGCAAGGTCGGAAACTTGCCGAAGCGCATGCCATCGAGCTTCAAACCATAGACGAGACGCCCGGCGTCATCGGGCAGGGAGATCAAACGGCGAAAACAGTCTTCGATTTCGAACGCAACGATTTGCCGGCATTCGCGAATTTCGTTCAGATCACCGCCCAGGACCTTCATGGCTGCTTCATCTCGGACCCAGGTGTCCATCACATCCCGCAGTCGGCTCAGATCCTCTCGCAACTGTCGGACCCTGACCGCCCTGGTCAGATGGTCGCTGCCCAGCTGGTCAAGGAACTCATTGGCTTGAACGTCAGAAAACAAGGGATAGAGCTTTTTCACCTGCCGCAATAAACGACGCGAATGAGTGTTCGACCCGGCGGGAGAGTCGGCAGGCGTGCACACGGGCTCGGCGGTCGCCGCTTGCCACTGACCGCCTGCCAACACCCGGGCGCATGCCTCACGTTCATCCAGAGCACTCTCCAACAGTTTGCCGCGCAGGCGCCCGCCATTTTCCGGCGTCGGTTGCACAAATCCGATGGCCTTGCGCTGCTGCGCTGAAAGACCTTTGAGAATCGCCTGATAGAGATCTTCCGGCCCGGCCGCGATCCTGCCGAGTGACTTCCTGTCGCTGCCAAACACCTCGTAACCATTGTCGAGTCTGACCAGCGTGCATGAACTCGACGTAACCAGCGGTTTTTCGCCCAGCGTTTCCAGGAGCTGACCGCTCAAGGATTTCGCCCGCAGTTCAAGATAGAACTCGGGATCCCAGCCTGCGAGACGGGGTAGCAACCGGATCGCCAGTTTCCTTGTATCGGCATTGGCGATGTCGGCCAGGTAAAAACCTGCCAATGCCCGATCCACTCGCCCATCGCTCAAAGCCTGACGCGCCCGTTGTGCCAACCCCATGGGCACCCGCCCGGTGCTGCGCAGGCGCATCCGTTCAATGCTCGGCGTGCGTTTGAGCAGCTCCCGGGCGGAGCGCACCGGCAAATCGGGAAAGGTCCTGCGCAACTTGAGCAATTCTCCGGCAACGTCTTGATCGTATCGGCTGTAGAGATGGTCGAAAGTCGACCTTCGATCGGCCTTGATCGCCGCCCCGATCACTTTCGCCAACTGCTGACTCGCATCGGCCGGGGCTACGTCAGCCCCCACCAAGACCTCCACTTCTTTGGGACGCAGAACATCGACGACCGCTTGCAGCAACTCGCCCTTCCCCAGTTGCGCATGCTTCACAATGAGGCTCACGGTATCGTCGTCGATCGATCCGGGCGGGTAGGTCGCGGTGATTCGCCCTTGTTCATCCACGACTTTGATGTAGCGATCGGCCGGCCACTTCGCAAGCCGGGGTAAAGCATGCAGCTGTTCGTTGACGTAACGCGGATCACTCGCCTCGCCACGCTCCATGGCAGCGATGTATTCGCGCACTCTGCGCTCGATTCCAAAACGCTCGATCATGTCCTGCAAGCGAGACGGTAGCGGCCGGTTGTCATCGCTCAGGCGATGCAGCTCATCGATCCGGGTGTCGGTCAACCGACGGGCCATCTCCAGTCGACTGTCTTCCCAACCCTCAAGACCAGGATCAGTGCGTTTGAGCGTGTACGCTCCGCTCCATCGCTCGGTCTGTTCGAAGTCATGACGCCAGCCTCCGCGATCATTGCGCTTCAATACCGGCTGATAAGCCTGTGCACGCACCGGGTGTTGGACTTCCCAGGTATTGGATGCAGGCTCCAGCGCTACCTCGTAAGCCCGATTGTCGAAATGGGCAAACTGCTTGCCGTTCGCCCGGAACAAGCCTGCAGTATCGGGTTCGGCACCTGTCGGAAGCGGCTGTTCATAACCGAGTAGCTGCGGTTTCCACAATCGAGGCTGACCGTCACGGTCCAATATGGCCGTGAACGGCTGGAAGAAATCCGGATGCTTGCGCACCGTCTTGATTGCCAGTGTTTTCAGGCCCTTGATACCGGCCCCCACGCTGACCATCAGCACAATGTTTTCAGCAACGCTGAGCAGGTGCGAAAACGCCTCCTCACGATCTCCCCGCGACCAGTCCTCAACGCCCTCATAAACTTCCGCAAGCATTTGCCCCACGGCAACCCCCATCATCAGTTGCCCTACGACCGGCACGAAAATCCCGGCCACATTGGCGACCGTCAGACCAATTTCCAGATATTCGAGCAGGCGCTTCTTGCGCGCCTCTTCATCCACATCGGCAGTCGGTACGGCGAGCGCGCGGGCATCGATCTGCAGTTTGCCGATATGGCTCTGGTGCATGAAGTCGAGCAACGACACGGTTATCGGCAAATATTTGGCACGACCCAGGCTGCGAGCGTCCGCGAAGTTTTTGAAGAAATCCGCCTTGTCCACCTCGCCGATGCAATGAGTGAAGTAGCTCCTGTAACTGGCCGTCCCCAATTGGTATTCCAGGTAAACGAGAAACGCCGAGAAACTCGCATACTCGTACAACGGTTGAGAGGGCGAGCCGGGCATGTACACCAGACACCATTGATCCGGGTCCGACTCGACCGAGCGCTCGGAAAACACCACGATGCCCCAGATGCAACAATCGAACAGTTCGATGCCTTGCATGAGCAGCGGCCGGCCCTGGTAATTCAGGCTTTTGGCATCAGCGATACCACCGGCCTCGAGCAGGCGCTCCAGGCTTTCGTATGCGCCCTGGCTGATGTGTGCATTCAACAGTGCCAGATGCAGATCCAGTCGCATCAACTGTTTTTTCAGGTCGATGATGTTGCGGATCATGGAACCGGTGGCAACCGGTTTGCCATCAACCTGGGTGATACCGAATACCTCTTGAAAATGCTGTTGGTATTTCTGCCCCAGATCGAGCTCGCGACAGAGTCCGGCGAACGCGGTGGGTGTCAGGCCCGCAATCCCTGCAGGATGGCCAGAGATGCGCACGACACTGCCTGCGGGGAAAAAATCGTCCTGTGCCTCCCGCTCCGTGAAGTTTTGCATCGCCGCTTCCAGAAGCGTCGGCGTTGCCGGCGGCGTGACCGGCGATCCTCCGCCGGGCGGGGTGACGGGCTCGCAACCACAGTACTCCCCAGGCAGCTCCAGATAGTCTTTTTCGACATCGAACTGCACTGGCCAGCGAGCTTTCAGGGCGCTGGTCAACAGCGCGGCGCAAAAGCTGTTCAAAGGTTGCAAGCGGCCAAGATCGGCTTCGACCTTCGCCTGAGCGGCGTGTAACTCACGCGCGGTCTGGTCCAGCGCGGCGAGTGCAGAGCTGGAACCTTTCAGAAGGCTGGGGGGCAGGATTTTCTGCAAGGCCTGGGCAGTATCCAGATCGCCGGTGGCTTCCAGCAAAAAAACCAGTATCTGTTCCTGGGTCAGCGGTGTCGCAGTATCCGACTGCGTATTCGACATGGGCAATATTCCTTTATCGCACTTTGGAACCATTACCTTAACGATCCTGCCTGCGTAAAAAAAACACGAAAAACTACGTGATCAGGCCGGCAAACAAGCAGACATCCGCATGTTTTCGCTATTTATCTACTACCCATAAATCCAATCGGAAAGCTAATGGCCCATCGGTCAGGCCGAACCGCTTATAACCGATCGTTCTAAAACTCCCACATCCCAGCCGGGTCAGTTTCTGAGTACCGGCCATTTCGGCGCGGTGCAGTGACACCTTCCCCAACGGAAAAACCGGTAAGGACCTTATGTGCGGATTAGCTGGCGAGTTACGTTTTGATCAACAACCTGCAGACCTTGCAGCCATCGAGCGAATCACCCATCACCTGGCGCCTCGCGGCCCCGACGCGTGGGGCTTCCATGCCCAGGGACCGATTGCCCTGGGCCATCGACGCCTGAAAATCATGGACCTGTCGGACGGCTCGGCGCAGCCGATGATCGACAGCCAATTGGGCCTGTCCCTGGCCTTCAACGGCGCGATCTACAACTTCCCTGAATTGCGTACCGAACTCGAAGCGCTCGGTTATGCGTTCTACTCCGGCGGCGACACCGAAGTGCTGCTCAAGGGTTATCACGCTTGGGGCGAAGCGCTGCTGCCGAAACTCAATGGCATGTTCGCCTTCGCCATCTGGGAGCGTGATGCCCAACGCCTGTTCATCGCCCGCGACCGTCTTGGCGTCAAGCCGCTGTACCTGTCGCGCACCGGCCAGCGCCTGCGATTTGCCTCGGCCCTGCCGGCCTTGCTCAAGGGCGGTGACATCAACCCGATCCTCGATCCGGTGGCGCTCAACCATTACCTGAATTTCCACGCCGTGGTACCTGCGCCGCGCACCTTGCTGGCCGGTATCGAAAAGCTGCCGCCAGCGTGCTGGATGCGCATTGAAGCAGACGGCACCACCGAGCAGAAAACCTGGTGGACCCTGCCCTACGGACCACACGACGACGAAAAAAACCTGACCCTGGAAGACTGGCGTGACCGCGTGCTCGACAGCACCCGCGAAGCCGTGGCGATCCGCCAACGGGCAGCGGTGGATGTCGGCGTGCTGCTTTCCGGCGGTGTCGATTCGAGCATGCTGGTGGGCCTGTTGCGCGAAGTCGGCGTGGAGAACCTGTCGACTTTTTCCATCGGTTTTCAGGATGCCGGGGGCGAGCGCGGTGACGAGTTTCAGTACTCAGACCTGATCGCCAAGCACTACGGCACCCAGCACCATCAACTGCGCATCGACGAAAAAGAGATCATCGAGCAATTGCCCGCCGCGTTCCGCGCCATGAGCGAGCCGATGGTCAGCCACGATTGCATCGCCTTCTATCTGCTGTCCCGCGAAGTGGCCAAGCACTGCAAGGTTGTGCAAAGCGGCCAGGGAGCCGACGAGTTGTTCGCCGGTTATCACTGGTATCCGCAAGTCGACGGCGCGGCCGATCCGTATGCGGCTTATCGCGAAGCGTTTTTCGACCGCAGCTACGACGACTACGCCGCCACGGTGCAGCCGAAATGGCTGACGGCCAATGACGCTGCCGGCGACTTCGTGAAGGAACATTTCGCACAGCCCGGCGCCGATGCGGCGGTCGACAAGGCCCTGCGTCTGGACAGCACGGTGATGCTGGTGGACGACCCGGTCAAACGTGTCGACAACATGACCATGGCCTGGGGCCTGGAAGCGCGCACGCCGTTTCTCGACTATCGACTGGTGGAATTGTCGGCCCGCATTCCGGGCCAGTTCAAACTGCCGGACGGCGGTAAGCAGGTGCTGAAGGAAGCCGCGCGACGGGTGATTCCGAGCGAGGTGATTGACCGCAAGAAAGGTTACTTCCCGGTGCCGGGCCTCAAGCATTTGCAGGGCGACACTCTGAACTGGGTGCGCGAACTGCTGCTCGACCCGAGTCAGGATCGCGGCCTGTTCAACCCGGTGATGCTCGACAAGCTACTCACTGATCCACAAGGTCAACTCACGCCTCTGCGCGGTTCCAAACTGTGGCAACTGGCAGCCCTGAACCTGTGGCTCAGCGAACAAGGAATCTGATCGATGAAACCTCACGCCACGGCTTACAGCCAACGCCTGCTGCGCGGTCAGACGCCGTCCTACGAACGCTTGCAGGCGCGCCTGGCCGAAGATGGCAGCGAGCCTGCCGCCGAACCGATCGCGGTGCATTGCGGCTGGGGCCGATTGCTCATCGGTCACACCTTCCCCGATCCGGCAAGCCTTGCCCGGGAACTGCTCAACGAGCAGACGGGCGAGCGCGACATTGCTTTGTACGTTGCCGCGCCGCAGCAGATTCTCGGGCTGGAACCGACTCAATTGTTTCTCGACCCGTCCGATACCCTGCGCTTGTGGTTCAGCGATTATCGTCAGGCCACCCGCGTGTTTCGCGGCTTCCGCATCCGTCGTGCGCAAAGTGACGCGG
This sequence comes from Candidatus Pseudomonas auctus, assembly GCF_048654275.1. Taxonomy (NCBI): domain Bacteria; kingdom Pseudomonadati; phylum Pseudomonadota; class Gammaproteobacteria; order Pseudomonadales; family Pseudomonadaceae; genus Pseudomonas; species Candidatus Pseudomonas auctus. The sequence goes on from NZ_JBJYZK010000010.1 coordinate 224,491, forward strand.
ACTGGCAGGGGATCAATCAGCTGTATCAGGCGCGCGGCATGCTGCCGATCGACGCCACCCTGCTCACCCCGCACCATCAGGGCGGCCCGGTGTACTGGCTGGCGGAAGACGACGACAGCGGCGCGGTGATCGGCAGCGTCATGGGCCTCAATCACCAGAAGGCTTACAACGACCCGGAAAACGGCAGCAGCCTGTGGTGCCTGGCGGTCGATCCGCAGTGTTCGCGCCCCGGGGTCGGCGAAGTGCTGGTGCGTCATCTGATCGAACACTTTATGAGCCGGGGTTTGAGCTATCTCGATCTGTCGGTGCTGCACGATAACCGCCAGGCGAAAAACCTCTACGCCAAACTCGGTTTTCGCAACCTGCCGACGTTCGCCATCAAGCGCAAGAACGGCATCAATCAGCCGCTGTTTCTTGGCCCCGGCCCGGAGGCGCAGTTCAACCCTTACGCGCGGATCATCGTCGAGGAAGCCCATCGACGCGGCATCGACGTGCAAGTGGATGACGCCGATGCCGGGCTGTTCACCCTCAGTCACGGCGGGCGCCGGGTGCGTTGCCGCGAATCACTGAGCGACCTGACCAGCGCCATCAGCATGAACCTGTGCCAGGACAAGAGCCTGACCCACAAAGTGTTGAAAGCCGCCGGGTTGAATGTGCCGTCGCAGCAGCTGGCAGGAAACGCGGACGACAATCTGGCGTTCCTCGATGAACACCAGCGAGTGGTGGTCAAACCGCTGGATGGCGAACAGGGCCAAGGCGTGGCGGTGGATCTGCAGACCATCGAGGAAGTGCAGCAGGCCATCGAAGCGGCCAGACAGTTCGACACTCGCGTATTGCTCGAAAGCTTCCATGAAGGCTTCGACCTGCGGATTCTGGTGATCGGTTTCGAGGTGGTTGCAGCGGCGATCCGCCGGCCGGCGGAGGTGGTCGGCGACGGCCATCATTCCATCGGCGCCCTGATCGAAGCCCAGAGTCGGCGCCGGCAGGCGGCGACCAGCGGGGAAAGCAAGATTCCGCTGGATCACGAAACCCAGCGCACCCTGCACGCAGCCGGTTACGACTACAGCAGCATCCTGCCGGCCGGTGAGCATCTGTTCGTGCGGCGCACGGCGAATCTGCACACTGGCGGCACGCTGGAAGACGTCACGGCGATTCTGCATCCGACCTTGGCCGAGGCCGCCGTGCGTGCGGCCCGCGCCCTGGAAATACCCATGGTCGGACTCGACCTGATGGTGCCGGCGGCGGATCAACCACAGTACGTGTTCATCGAAGCCAACGAGCGGGCAGGTCTTGCCAACCATGAGCCGCAACCGACGGCGGAGCGGTTTGTCGATCTGTTGTTTCCGCACAGTCAACCGGCCGTTTGATCTCTCTCTCAGCGTCATTCCCGCGTTCAACGCGCGAATGACGCCCCGCAACAGGAGTTTCCATGACCACCCAAATTCCCGAACCGGATCTGAATTACCTGCAGAAAGTCCTGCTGGAAATGCTCGCCATTCCCAGCCCTACCGGGTTCACCGACACCATCGTGCGTTACGTCGCCGAACGTCTGGAAGAACTCGGCATTCCCTTCGAGATGACCCGTCGCGGCACGATCCGCGCCACCCTCAAGGGCAAGAAAAACAGCCCCGACCGCGCAGTATCGGCGCACCTGGACACCATCGGCGCCGCCGTGCGCGCGGTGAAAGACAACGGGCGTCTGACCCTAGCGCCGGTGGGCTGCTGGTCGAGCCGATTTGCCGAAGGCAGCCGCGTCAGCCTGTTCACCGACAACGGTGTGATTCGCGGCAGCGTGTTGCCATTGATGGCTTCCGGGCATGCCTTCAACACTGCCGTGGACGAGATGCCGATCAGTTGGGATCACGTCGAGCTGCGTCTGGACGCCTACTGCGCGACCCGCGCCGATTGTGATTCGCTGGGCATCAGCGTTGGCGATGTGGTGGCCTTCGATCCTTTGCCCGAGTTCACCGAAAGCGGCCACATCAGCGCCCGCCATCTGGACGACAAGGCCGGTGTCGCCGCGCTGCTGGCAGCGCTGAAAGCCATCGTCGACAGCGGTCAGGAGCTGATGATCGACTGTCATCCGCTGTTCACCATCACCGAGGAAACCGGCAGCGGCGCGGCGGCAGCCTTGCCGTGGGACGTCAGCGAATTCGTCGGCATCGACATCGCCCCGGTCGCGCCGGGCCAGCACTCCAGTGAACATGCGGTGAGCGTAGCGATGCAGGATTCCGGCGGGCCTTACGACTATCACCTGTCGCGGCACCTGTTGCGTCTTGCCGGCGAGCACGAACTGCCGGTGCGCCGCGACCTGTTCCGCTATTACTTCAGCGATGCCCATTCGGCAGTGACTGCCGGCCACGACATCCGCACCGCCCTGCTTGCCTTCGGCTGCGACGCAACCCACGGCTACGAACGCACGCACATCGACAGCCTCGCGGCGCTCAGTCGCTTGCTGGGGGCGTACATTCTGAGTCCGCCGGTGTTCGCCAGCGATGCGCAACCGGCCAGCGGGTCACTGGATCGCTTCAGTCATCAGATCGAGCACGAGACGCAGATGGAGAGCGACACCCGTGTGCCGTCGGTGGACAGCCTGGTAGGGCAGCGTTCGGACAGTTGAGTCTGGCCCTCGGCGATCATTCGCCGTAGCATCCCGACATTGATTTAGCCGAGGTGCCCATGCTGATTCCCTACGACGCGCTCGAAGTCGACACCCTCACCCGCCTGATCGAGGATTTCGTCACCCGTGACGGTACCGACAACGGTGACGACACGCCGCTGGAAACCCGCGTACTGCGGGTTCGCCAGGCGCTGACCAAAGGCCAGGCGTTGATTGTTTTCGATCCGGAAAGCGAGCAATGCCAGTTGATGCTCAAGCACGACGTGCCCAAGCACCTGTTCGACTGAAAACGGTCAGCGGCCCTTGCCGCTGGCCTGTTTGCGCTGGATCCGTTCGTAGACCTCGGCGCGATGCACGCCGATCTGCTCCGGCGCTTCGACGCCGAACCGCACGCTGGAGCCGTTGACCGCCAGAACGCGCAAAGTGATGTTGTCGCCGATGGAAATCAGTTCCCCGACAACACGGCTGAGTACAAGCATGGGAGGTGTCCTTCAAGGTTTGCGAGCCTTGAAGATGCGCGGCTTTCGAGCGCCCTACAATGCATGCCGGGCAATTCAGTCATTCCCTACGCGCCAAGGCGCGCAAGCCTTCAGACGTTTCCTTCAGGCCTGCAAGATTCAGCTCGCGGAAAACCGCGGCCCGAACAGAATCACACTGGCCCCGATCACACACAGCGCCACACCGATCCAGTCCGAACCCAACGGGCGGATGCGCTCGACCACCGCCAGCCAGCCAATCGAAGCAATGATGTAGATGCCGCCATAAGCTGCGTAGGCGCGACCGGCGTAGGTCGCTTCGACGCGCGTCAACAGCAGCGCAAAGAGAGTCAGACTGAACAGTGCCGGGATCACCCACAAGGCGCTCTTGCCCTGGCGCAACCACATCCAGAAGGCGAAACAGCCGGCGATTTCGAACAGCGCGGCGAGAAAAAACCACAGATAGTTGAGCATGCAAGACATCTCGTCAGGGTGACTGTTGCGGCCACCCTAACGATGCGACGAACCCCGGGCAAGTTCAGCCGTTGTTCTGTTTGGCCTTGGCGCGCATCTTCTCGGCCATCGCGGTCATTTCGTTGTACAGCAATTGCGGGTTTTTCTGTTTGAGCGCCCAGGCCATGCGCCCTTGTTCGTGGGGCAGGATCATGAACTCGCCGGCCGCGACTTGCTGGTAGATGTAGTCGGCAATATCGCTGGCGGTGATGGGCGAACTTTCCAGCAACTTGCCGACCTGGGCTTTCATCGCCGGCGTCGGGCCCCGGAAAGAGTCCAGCAGGTTGGTCTGGAAGAACGACGGGCAGACCACATGCACACCGATTTCCTGCTGGGCCAGTTCGATCAACAGGCTTTCCGACAGGGCCACCACTCCGGCCTTGGCCACGTTGTAGTTGCTCATCGCCGGGCCCTGCATCAGCGCGGCCATCGAGGCGATGTTGATGATCTTGCCCTTGCTCTGCTCCAGCAGCGGCAGGAATGCCTTGCAGCCCTTGACCACGCCCATCAGGTTGATCGCGATCTGCCAGTCCCAGTCCTCCAGCGACAACTCGCTGAAGAACCCGCCCGACGCCACACCGGCGTTGTTGACGATGATGTCGATGCCGCCAAGTTTCACTTCGCAGGCCTGGGCGAACGCCGTCAACTGGCTGTAATCGCGCACGTCGCAGCGCTGGATGAAGCCGTCGCCGCCGGCCTCGCGGACCAGTTTCAGGGTCTCTTGCAAACCGGGCTCGCTGACGTCGGACAAGGCCAGTTGCCAGCCTTCACGCGCCCAGCGCAGCGCGATTTCGCGACCCAGGCCAGAGCCCGCGCCAGTGATCATCATGCGATTTTGCATAGCAGACAGCCTTGTTGTTCCGGGGAAGATGCGCGGAGTGTAGCGAAGGATACGCAGCGACCCACGCTCCATCAGATTGCTGAATGGCGAGGGCAAACCGCGACAACAAACGAAATAAGCGAGCGAGCCAAATACCTTAAAAAAACATTGAATTTTCTTTCATGCGCACCAGTCGGAATCTGTAAGCCGGCTGGATTTAGTTCAACTTCCAGCTGCCCTTGAACACCAAGACTTCACAGACACTATCAACAAGGAAATAGACATGGGCACAATTCTAATCATCATCCTGATCCTGTTGCTGATCGGTGGTCTGCCGGTCTTCCCGCACTCCAGAAGTTGGGGTTATGGCCCTTCGGGCATTATCGGCGTAGTGCTGGTAGTCCTGTTGGTGCTGTTGTTACTCGGTCGGATATGACTGTTTGACCGACAAAAAAAAGAGGCCCTGTGAAGGGCCTCTTTTTTATTGTGCCGACTGATCAGTCCGGCTTGCCGTTAACCACACCGGCGGTATTGTCGATCAGGCTCTTGGTGGCCGTTTGCAGGAACGCTTCAAGCTTGAGTTTCAGCTCGGCAGTGCGCGGTGCATCCGGAATGATTTCAGCAGAAGGATTCGCGCCCAGTTGGTACTGGTAGATCTTCGGCGCCATTTCCTTCTCTTTCGGCAGCACCAGAATCTGGTCAGCGGTGACGATGGCAGTGGTCTGCTCGCTGCCCGACGGCTTGATCACACCGAAACCGGTGTCACCCTGCGGCAGGTTCAGCAGATCGCGGCCCCAGCACTGATGGCGCACTTCGCCACCGAGGCGACCCATGATGGTCGGCACGATGTCGATCTGGGTGCCCACGGTGTGGTCACGGGTACCGAATTTTTCCTGGATGCCCGGTGCGATCATCAGCATCGGCACGTTGAAGCGGCCCAGGTCCATTTCGGTGATCTGACGCTCGTTGCCGAAACCGTGGTCGCCGACGATGACGAACAGGGTTTCCTTGAAGTACGGCTCCTTGCGGGCCTTCTCGAAGAACTGGCCCAGCGCCCAGTCTGCGTAACGCATGGCGGTCAGGTGCTCGTTGAGCGGGCCACGGTCGGTGACGCGTTCGACCGGCAATGGCGTCGGCAAGGCGTACGGCGTGTGGTTGGACAGGGTCTGCAGCAGCGCGTAGAACGGCTTGCCGTTTTCCCGCGCCTTGAGTTCCACCAGACCACGGTCGAACATGTCCTGGTCGGACACGCCCCAGGTCGGATCGGAGAACACCGGGTTCACGAAGTCGTTACGGCCGACGAAGTTGGTCATGCCCTGGTTGCTGAAGAAACCGGACTGGTTGTCCCAGGCAAAGTCACCGTTGTAGACGTAGACATCGTCATAGTCACGCGCACTGAGCAACTGCGGCAGGCCGGACAGTTTGTGGCTGCCTTCCGGGGTCTGCATCAGGTATTCGAAACCCGGCAGGTTCGGGAAGCACGCCATGGTGGCGAACATGCCCTGGTGGGTGTGGGTGCCGTTGGAGAAGAAACGGTCGAACAGCAGGCCTTCTTTCGACAGCTTGTCGAGGTACGGCGTGATGTTGCCTGGCGCGCCCAGAGCGCCCACCGAGTGACCGGCCATGCTTTCCATCAGGATCACGACGACGTTCTTGATCGGCAGGGTCTTGTCGGCAGGCGGCGTGTATTCACGACGCACGGCGGCAATATCGGCATCCACCAGTTTGTCGTCCGGCATCACCAGCATCTCGCGCACCACTTTCTGCGCCTGATCCTGCGGCAGCGTGGCTTTCCAGATGTTGTCGCGATCCTCGCCCATCCGATCCTTGGCCGCCGCGATCAGCGACAGCGTGCCGTTGAGGCCGAGCTGGTTGGCGAAGTTCGAATCGGTGGTGTACACGTCACCCCAGCGCAGCGGCGGGCCTTGACGCAGGGTGCCGCGAGCGGCGACCACGCAGATCAGCAGGCACACCACGAATACCGCCAGACGCGCATACCATGGCGCCACTTGACGGGTGCCGACGTTACCGCCGCTGAACGGGCCACGCGGACGGGTCAGACGATCGGCGCCCTTGAACGCCAGGGTCAGGATCAGCGTGCCCACGGCCCAGGCCAACAGGTAACGCACCACCGGGAAACCGTACCAGAGCATGCTCATCACGGTTTTCGGGTCTTCTTTCACGTACTGGAACACCAGGCCGTTGAGGCGCTGGTGGAACTCGCGATAGAAGTCCATCTCCATCAGGCCGAGGAACAGCGCGATGCTCGAAGCGACGGTCAGCCACAGACGGAAGAACCCGCGCGCTGCCATGGCCCGGGCACTGAACAGCGCCAGCACCAGCGGAATGCAGACATACACCACCAGGCGAATATCGAAGCGCAGGCCGTTGGCGAAGGCTTCGAGAAAAGTCGAGGCCGGGGTGTCGAGGATCATCTCGCGGTTGTAGACCAGCAGCGCGAGGCGCAGCACGGAAAACATCACCATCATGACCAGCGCGCACAGAAGCGTGTAGGCCAGATGCGATTTGACGGTCGGTTGCAGCAGGCGACTGGAAGATCGCTGCTGACTCAGGGCGTCCGGGTTTGCCATGTCGTTTTAGGACCCATTGGAAGTTGAAGTTGCAAAAATTCAGCTGCGCCCTGCCCTCTGTTGGCCATTCCAGGCCCCGGGGCTTGCGCGGAGCGCAAATGTTGCCCGATCACCGGCGGCATTGCCATTGATTAGTACCCGCTGCCGGACACTTTCATTCAAGGCACAGCGCGGCGGGACAGGTACAAACAGCGCGGGCGAATTGTCTTGGAGACTTTGTGAAAATTTCGTTCAACGCATATTCGGAAACACAATAAACCTGCAAAACAAAACGCCCCGAGTTCTTCGGGGCGTTTACAGATGAACGCGATGTTTACTTCTCGGCGCGTTCTTTCAAGGCTTTCAGGGTATTGAACGGTGCGTCGACCACAAACTTGTTGGCGATCATGGAAGGCACGCTGCCGCCCGGCTCGGTGTGAACCTGATAGGTCACTTCAACCTGATCGCCCTTTGGCACGAACTTCCAGAAGCCTTTGACCTGAGCGACCCGCACAAAGCCCTTTTCTTCAGGCAGGTATTTCGGCACGCCTTCCAGATTACGGGTCAGGCTGCCATCGGCACCTTCAACGGTGGTGACATGCAGGATGGAGTCGCGCGGGGTAACCGGCCATGGCGTATTGAACTGGGTGTAGGTCCAGCTCTGGTCGCCTTCGTGCTTGAGCAGTTTCTGGGTCTTGCACTCGTGAATCCATGCGCAGGCCCCGGAGACGTCTTCCTGCAAGGCGCGCAGTTTAGCGATGGTGGTCTTCATCACGGTCACACCCTGATAAGACTTGTAGTCCGAACCCGGGACTTCGCTCAGGGAGACCTTGATGCCGTCCTCGTTCTTGGCGACTTTCCAGTCTTCAGCCTGGGCGGCCGAGGTGGCCAGCACGGCCGTCAAACCACACAACACAGCGATACGATGCAGCGAACCCATAGTCTTATTCCTTATTGTTGAAGTTCCGTTCGTTTGACACATCACGCCGCCGTCATCTGCTCCCACCAGCCGAGCAGTCTGATCGCGTCTTCCTGGCTGCTGCCGCAGACTTCGGGATCGGCCTTGAATCCTGAACAGACCGCCGGACGTTCCGGTCGGCCGAAAATGTTGCACAGGTTATCGACCGACAACTGAACGCAGCGTTCACCGGCAGGTTTGCCATCGGGCATGCCTGGAATCGGTGAACTGATGGAAGGGGCAATGCAGCAGGCGCCACAGCCTTCACGGCATTTCATGACGACGCGTTCCTCGCAGCGGGCAATGTGTTAAAGGGACGCGGAACAGGGTAACCGCTTAAACGGCTGTTTTAAATTGCCTGAACCGGGGTTTTTACGCAGAAACGAAAGTGACTGACCAGTCTCCGACAAAGCGTCTGGTCTGCGGGTCACCGACGGGGACGATTTATTGCTTGAACTCGAAATCCAGCGCCGCGCCCTCGACTTCGCGGCGCTCTTCGTTACGCAGCTGCAACTGCATTTCGTTGCTGAGCAAACGGCCGTTGAGCTGGAACCCGCTGTTCTTGTCGCCGAACATCTGCGGCAGGATCGGCTCACGCTTGGGCAGCGTCACGGAACCGGGAGGCTTCAATTCCTGAACCATGTCTTTCGGCAGGCTCAAATCGAGCTTCGCAGGCGGCAGCGGCGTCTTGGCCACCTCCTTCGCCGATTTCGACTTGGAGGCTACCGGGGCGCGCTTCTTGGCGGGAGCAGCCTTATTCTGCGGTGTTTTTTTCGCTGGAACGGTTTTCTTGGCCGTGACCGGTTTTTTCGCGGTGGCAGTCGCCGGCGTCTTTTCCTGAGCCGCCGCCATGGTGCCAGGGACCTGACCCATCATCAACAGGCAGAGCACAACCCAGGCGGCAGAAAATTTCGCTTTCATGAACCCAACGAAGCTAACGGCAGAGGGCCATATGCTCGCCTGTTGGGCGCCACATGACAAGCTCCGCCATTGTTTCAAAATCCGCCGGCCATCTCCTGGCAGAGCTGGGTGGCCAACATGCCGAGGGTCATCAGCGCCCGTTCCGCCTCGCGATTCCACGGGATGCCGCAGTTCAACCGGATGCAGTGGTTGAACTGCTCGGTATTACTGAAGATCAACCCCGGCGCAATGCTGATGCCCTGTTGCAGCGCCCGCACGTGCAATTCCTGAGTATTGACCCGCCCCGGCAGGCTGACCCACAGAATGAATCCGCCGGTCGGCCGGGTCATCTGTGTGCCTTCGGGAAAGTACTGCTGGACTGCCAACTGGAACGCGCTGAGATTTTTTCGGTATTCCTGGCGGATGTACCGTAAATGCCGGTCATAGCCGCCGTTTTCCAGGTAGGCCGCGATAGCCATTTGGGTGACGCTGCACGCGGAATGGGTGCTGAAAGTCTGCAAGCGCTGGATTTCCTGCTGGTACTTGCCGGCGATCATCCAGCCGATGCGCACCCCGGGCGATAACGTCTTGGAAAAACTCGAGCAATAGATCACCCGGTCGAGCCGGTCGTAGGCCTTGAGCGACTTGGTGCGGCCCTGCTCGAACATCAATTCGCCATAGATGTCGTCTTCGACGATCTGGATATCGAAATCCGAGGCCAGTCGCAGCAGTTGTTTCTGGCGCTCTTCGGGCATGGTGCCGCCGAGTGGATTGCTCAGGCGCGTGGTCAGCACCAGCGCCTTGATCGACCATTGATTCGCCGCCAGTTGCAGGGCTTCGAGGCTCATGCCGGTGGCGGGATCGCTGGGGATCTCGATGACTTTCAGGCCCAGAAGGTCGGCCAATTGCAACAGGCCGTAATAGGTCGGTGATTCGGCGGCGATCAGGTCGCCGGGGCGCGTCAGCACTCGCAACGACATCTGCAACGCATCGACGCAGCCGTGGGTGATCACCACTTCCGAAGGGTCAACGACCACGCCTGCATCACGCATGCGAATCGCCACCTGCCGACGCAGCGGCTCGAAACCGGGGCTGAACATGTAGCTGAACGCCCGAGGGCTGTGAAACCGGGTGACCTTGGCCAATTGCTGATGCAGGGCGCGCACCGGCAAATAATCGACACTCGGCACCGCCGCCCCCAGCGGGAACACGCCTTCACGACGGGACTCGACCAATACTTGCTGAATGATGCTGCTGCGGGTGACCAGGCCTGGCCGTTCGACCCGGGCAATGTCCGGCGTGGGCGCCGTCAGTGCGGGAGTCTGGTGCACGTAGTAGCCGGACTGCGGCCGCGCACGGATCAGGCCCTGATCCTCGAGGTTGGCGTAAGCCTGCAACACCGTGGCATGGCTGACGTTGAGCTGCGAACTCATCTTGCGCACCGAAGGCACGCGCTCGCCCGGTTGATAGACGCCACGGCGGATATCTTCGGCCAGCTGTTGAGCAATACGTTGGTAGAGCAAGAGATTGGTCATGACGCAGCACTCGATTTCACGGGCGTTTTATTCTTGTGTGAAACAATACCGGAACAGTTTGGAAGTGTACTGGGACAGTTGCCATATTAGTCAACCATACAGTGCTGTGTCGGTTAAATCTGTACTGCTTTGTGAGGTAATCGACAGACGTAAAAAAGCCCGGCGCTGCCTGACAGCCCGGGCTTTCCAGTAACGCCACCCTCAGCGGGCGGCGCCGAGCTGGCCTTTTTCGTCGGAGAACACGATTTCCACTCGACGGTTCTGCGCACGCCCACGCTCGGAAGCGTTGGCGTCCACGGGATATTCATCACCGTAGCCTTCGACCTGAATGCGTTTTTCGTCGATGCCCAGGTCCGTCAGCACGTCAGCTACCGACTGCGCACGGTCACGGGACAGCTTGAGGTTTTCCTGCTTGCCGCCAGTGCTGTCGGTGTAACCCTCGATCCGCACGATGCGTTTCGGGTTGAGTTGCAGAAACTGCACGATCTTCAGCACCACGCGGTTGGCAGAGTTTTTCAGTTCGGCCTCACCGGTGTCGAACAGCACGTCACCCAGGGTCATCACCAGACCACGGTCGGTTTGGGTAGTGGCCAGTGCAACGATCTGTTCTTCCAGCCACTTGCCCTGCTGTTGCACACTCAGCAGCTTGGACTCGCGCAGGGCCAGTTGCAGGCGCTGGCGTTCAAGTTCCAGCTTCGCCACACGCTCTTCGTTGAGCACCTGATTGGTGTGCTCACGAGCGATTTCGCTATAGCGCTGACTCAGATAGGCGTAATGCACCACGTCCGAGCCACTGCCCCAGTACGTCGACAGACGATCGGCACGGGCCAGGGACTCACCGGCGCGGATCACGTCTTTCGGCGCGATACGCAGCACGTTGGAATCTTCCTTGACCTTCTGGAAGTCGGTGCTGGCCTGCTGCAATGCGGATTCGCTGTGCTGACCGGCGCAGCCATAAAGGCTGGCGCAACCGGCGAGGATCAGAGCACCGAGAGTTTTGGACTTCAGGCTCATTGGGCATCCCCCAGTTGCTTGCGCAGTCGGACGATACGGGTGTTGAGCACGTTCACTTGTTCTTCGCTCTTGCGGGTCAGGACTTTGGCTTCCGCCAGACGTGCGTCGAGTTCGGCCTGTTCGAAGCGCATCCGCGCATTCTTGTAAGACTCACCCGCCATGCTGCCTTTGGCCCGGTTGAACTTGTCCTCGGCCAGTTTCATCTCCGGCACGTCTTCGGCGGTGGCGCCCACGGCTTTGGCTTGCTCAAGGGCCTGCTCGGTCAGACGCATTTGTTCGTTGGGTGCCGGATCGCTGGCGCAACCGGCCAGGGCCAGAACGGCCATGGCCGCGAAAAGAAGTCGATTACTCACTAAGAATCCCTACTGTTTTGGGGCGCTGACAGGTGGTTGCGGCGGCTGTTGCTGCTGCGCCTTCCAGCGCTCGATGTTGCGTTGCAGCGCGGCTTCCGTCAGGCCGGACGCGGGCAATTCTGTCATCTTTTTGGCCAGCTGTCCGCGCAACCACGGATCGTTGCAGGCCGAGTTGTGCGAAACCGCGAGGAACAGACCGGGCCGGTCGATGGGTTGTTCGAAGGCCAGCAGATCGTTGGCCATGCCCAAGGCCTGCGCGGCCGCCATGCCCGAGTAGCGACCGGCGAGTACATATTCCACTTCGCCCAGCAGAAGTTTCTGAAACGCCTGGGTCAGGTTTGCCGTACGGGTCAGGGTCAATTGCTGCTCGGCGATAGCGCCAAATGCCGGGGTCATTCGAGACTTTTCCGACAAGCCGCCGGTATGCCCGTGCAGGTCCTTGGCTTCGCTGTAGACCAGGGTCGACCCCTTGCGCGTCCACACCAGGTAATCGTTTTCCAGTAACGGCGGGTGTATGTAGTCGAGGTTTTCCAGCTCATTAAAGGTCAGCGGTGCGTCGGCCAGCATGTCCATGCGCCCGCTGCGCACTTCATCGAGGGCCTGGGAGCGCTTGCCGGCGTACAAAAGATCGACCTTGATCCCCAACTCCTTGGCCACCTGTTGCAACAGATCGGCACTTGCACCGATCAGTTGTTTGGGGTTCTGCGGATCCTGCCAGAGGTACGGCGGTGCATCCGGGCTGCCGGTGACGACCAGCCGCTCGCACTTGCCCGCCGCCACCGACAGGCCCGGCAACAATGCCAGCCCCAGCAACCACGAGCAGCCCAACCGACGATGCAAATCCATGGCGAAACGCTCCCGCTCAAATCCCAGACAAAAAAAAGCCCGACCAACAGGCCGGGCTCTTTATAAGTGAAGCGGCCGGATTAGACCAGCTTCTCCAGCTCAGGTACGGCTTCGAACAGATCCGCCACCAGGCCGTAATCGGCCACCTGGAAGATCGGTGCTTCTTCGTCCTTGTTGATCGCAACGATCACTTTGGAGTCTTTCATGCCGGCCAGGTGCTGGATCGCGCCGGAGATACCGACGGCGATGTACAGCTGTGGCGCAACGATCTTGCCGGTCTGGCCGACCTGCATGTCGTTCGGTACGAAACCTGCGTCGACCGCTGCACGGGAAGCACCGACGGCAGCGCCCAGCTTGTCGGCCAGGGCGTACAGGTGTTTGAAGTTGTCGCCGTTCTGCATGCCGCGGCCGCCGGAAACGACGATCTTGGCAGCGGTCAGCTCAGGACGATCGGACTTGGCCAGTTCTTCGCTGACGAAGCTGGAAGTGCCGGCGTTGTGAGCAGCAGCAACGGATTCAACCGAAGCGGAACCGCCTTCAGCGGCAACCGGATCGAAACCGGTGGCACGCACGGTGATCACTTTGATCGCAGCGGTCGATTGCACAGTAGCGATGGCGTTACCGGCGTAGATCGGACGCTTGAAGGTGTCAGCGCTTTCTACCGAGATGATCTCGGAGATCTGGTCAACGTCCAGCTGGGCGGCAACGCGCGGCAGGATGTTTTTGCCGTTGGAAGTGGCGGCAGCCAGGATGTGGCTGTAACCAGCGCCCAGTTCGGCTACCAGCGGAGCAACGTTTTCCGGCAGCTGATGCGCGTAGGCAGCATTGTCAGCGTTCAGGACTTTGCTCACGCCTGCGATTTTCGCGGCGGCTTCAGCCACGGCGCCAGCACCCTGGCCGGCAACCAGAACGTGGATGTCGCCGCCGATTTTGGCAGCGGCAGCCACGGTGTTCAGGGTGGCCGGAGCCAGCGCTTTGTTGTCGTGTTCAGCAATAACCAAGATAGTCATTTAGATTACCTTCGCTTCGTTTTTCAGTTTCTCGACCAGTTCAGCCACCGACTTGACCTTGATGCCCGCGCTGCGTGCAGCCGGCGCTTCGACTTTCAGGGTCTTGTTGGTGGAGGCGGTGGAAACGCCCAAAGCGTCCGGAGTCAGCGTCTCGAGAGGCTTCTTCTTGGCTTTCATGATGTTTGGCAGGGACGCATAGCGCGGCTCGTTCAAACGCAGGTCGGTGGTGACGATCGCTGGCAACTTCAGGGAGACAGTCTGCGCGCCGCCGTCGATTTCGCGGGTCACGGCAACGCTGTCGCCGGAAACTTCGACTTTCGAGGCGAAAGTGCCCTGACCGTAGCCGCTCAGTGCAGCGAGCATCTGGCCGGTCTGGTTGTTGTCGCTGTCGATGGCCTGTTTGCCCAGGATCACCAGCTGAGGCTGTTCCTTGTCGACCACGGCCTTGAGCAGCTTGGCCACGGCCAGGGAAGTCAGGTCTTCAGCGGATTCGACGAGGATGGCGCGGTCGGCACCCAGAGCCAGTGCGGTACGCAGCTGTTCCTGAGCGGTGGACGGGCCGATGGAGACGACGACGATTTCAGTCGCAACGCCTTTTTCTTTCAGGCGTACGGCTTCTTCCACTGCGATTTCGCAGAACGGGTTCATCGACATCTTGACGTTGGCGAGGTCTACGCCGGAATTGTCCGCCTTGACGCGAACCTTGACGTTGTAATCCACAACGCGTTTGACAGCTACAAGAACCTTCATGGATTCCTCGTTACTCTCCGGTGAAAAGAAAGTCGCCTAGGCGAACCTGGCGGTTGATGCTCATCGGGCACAAGGGCACCTCTAAAAACGTCGGCTGAGCGGGATGACCGTTCGTCGGTCGTGACCGACGAGTCATGCCGCCTCGCGGTGTGTAAACTGCGCGCCAAACTTGCGCTGCGCATCACCGGTTACCGCCTACGCCCTGTCTTTAGAGGTGCTCTTGAAACCACCATTCAGCCTACGGCGAGCGCAAAACCGCCCGTATCTTGACCGGAACGCCCATTCTGGTCAATACGCCAAAATGCCCTGTCATAAGCCGCGCTTCTTTGATTTCTCTGGGCTGGAGCCAATTCAAACAAACGTTTGTATTGGACGCTAAGAGTGGTGTAGATATAATGCGCCGCCTAGAGAGAAAGGTGGTTTGCCCATTATTACCCTTGACGTTAACGTAAAGGCAATAACGGATACGACACCGAACCTCCAAATTAGAAAAAAAACTGTTGAGCCTTGAGTAGGAGATAGCCTGTGGAACGCGAATACATGGAATTCGACGTGGTCATCGTCGGTGCCGGCCCCGCTGGCCTGTCCGCCGCCTGCCGTCTGAAGCAGAAGGCCGCCGAAGCCGGTAAGGAAATCAGCGTCTGCGTGGTCGAAAAAGGCTCCGAAGTCGGCGCACACATCCTGTCCGGTGCCGTATTCGAACCACGGGCCCTGAACGAACTGTTCCCGGACTGGAAAGAACTCGGCGCCCCGCTGAACACGCCCGTCACCCGCGATGACATCTTCGTGCTGAAAAACGCCGAAAGCGCGCAAAAAATCCCTGACTTCTTTGTGCCCAAGACCATGCACAACGAAGGCAACTACATTATCTCCCTCGGCAACCTGTGCCGCTGGCTCGCTCAGCAGGCGGAAAATCTGGGCGTGGAAATCTACCCGGGCTTCGCCGCTCAGGAAGCGCTGATCGATGAAAACGGCGTGGTACGCGGGATCATCACCGGTGATCTCGGTGTCGACCGCGAAGGTCACCCGAAAGAAGGCCTGTACACCCCGGGCATGGAACTGCGTGGCAAGTACACGCTGTTCGCCGAAGGCTGCCGTGGCCACATCGGCAAGCAACTGATCAAGCGCTATAACCTGGACAGCGAAGCCGACGCCCAGCACTACGGCATCGGCCTGAAGGAAATCTGGGAAATCGACCCGGCCAAACACCAGCCAGGCCTGGTGGTCCACACCGCCGGTTGGCCGATGGACATCATGGGCACCGAGAACACCGGCGGCTCCTTCCTCTATCACCTGGAAAACAACCAGGTGGTGGTCGGTCTGATCGTCGATCTTTCCTACAGCAACACCTACCTGTCGCCGTTCGACGAATTCCAGCGCCTCAAGCATCACCCGGTACTGAAGCAATATCTGGAAGGCGGCAAGCGCATCAGCTACGGCGCGCGCGCGATCTGCAAGGGTGGCCTGAACTCGCTGCCGAAAATGGTCTTCAAGGGCGGCGCACTGATCGGTTGCGACCTCGGCACCCTGAACTTCGCCAAGATCAAGGGCAGCCACACCGCGATGAAGTCCGGCATGCTCGCCGCTGAATCCGTGGCCGACGCACTGTTCGCTGACAAGGACGGCACTGAAGAGCTGACCACTTATGTCGACGCCTTCAAGCAGAGCTGGCTCTACGAAGAACTGTTCGCCAGCCGCAACTTCGGCCCGGCGATCCACAAGTTCGGCGCCATCGTCGGCGGCGGTTTCAACTGGCTGGATCAGAACATCTTCGGCGGCAAACTGCCGTTCACCCTGCACGACACCAAGCCGGACTACGCCTGCCTCAAGCTCGCGGCCGACTGCAAGAAGATCGACTACCCGAAACCCGACGGCAAGATCAGCTTCGACAAGCTGAGCTCGGTGTTCATCTCCGGTACCAACCATGAAGAAGAACAGCCGTGCCACCTGAAGCTGACCGACCCGAGCATTCCGCTGGCGAAGAACCTGCCGCTGTACGACGAACCGGCGCAGCGCTATTGCCCGGCCGGCGTGTATGAAGTGATCACCAAGGAAGACGGCGAGAAACGCTTCCAGATCAACGCCCAGAACTGCGTGCACTGCAAGACCTGTGACATCAAGGACCCTTCGCAGAACATCACCTGGGTTGCGCCGGAAGGCGCCGGCGGTCCGACCTACCCGAATATGTAAGTCGAATCGCTGAACATCAAGGCTCCCGAAACGGGGGCCTTTTTGTTGCCTGCGTTTTGTAAAAGATCAAGCCGCGCGTTCATCCCCTGGACTGCGCTCGAAATAGCGTTTGTACTCGCGACTGAACTGCGACGTGCTCTGATACCCCACCCGATGCGCTACCTGCGCCACGCCCAGTCCTTCGGCGATCAACAACGTCTGCGCCTTCAACAAACGTAAACGCTTCAGATACTGCACTGGCGACAGCAACGTGCTGCGTTTGAAGTGTTCGTGAAAGGTGGAAACGCTCATGTTCGCGCAACCGGCCAATGTCTCGACATTCAATGGCTCGGTGTAATGCGCATGCAGATGACTGATCGAAGCCGCCACTCGCGCAAACTGCCCCTGCTGCTCCACCAGTGCCCGCAGCACATCAGCCTGGGGACCGCGCAACGCGACGAACAATAACTCCCGCACCCGCGCCGGGCCGAGAATCTGGCACTCCAGCGGATCGTGCAGACAACGCAGCAAGCGTTCGACACAACCACGCATGTCATCGTCGAGCACCACCGACGTCATCGACTCCGGGGTCTGCGCCGGAATATGCCGCCCTGGCGCCAGCCCCATGGCCAGCACCAGTTCGCCGAGCAGCACCCGGTCGATCGCCACCGATACGCCGAGCAACGGCGCGTCCGGCAACGCATAGGTCTCGCACTCGAACGGCACCGGCAAGGCCTGGATCAGGTAATGCCCGGCACCGTACTCCATGGTGCGTGGCCCCAGATACGCCAGTTTGCTGCCCTGGGCGATGATCATCAGGCTCGGCTCATAAATGTGCGGACCACGGGCGACGTCGCAACTGGCGCGCAACACCTGCACGCCCGGCAGCCCGGTCTGGCTGTAACCATCGCGCAGCGCCAGCGGTTCGATCAGCGAAACCAGGGTGGCGTTGGCATCAAGGTGACGGGTCAATTGCATCGGGTGGCTCTTCAGAAAAAATCACGGAAAAAGGGATAAAAGCATCATCGCAGATCCTTTTGCCAATGCGACCGATCAACCCCGCATGCCGGAGGATTAGGCATGACACCCGGAGGAATCGCCATGGCCGGACAAGCGGACGGCGCCCAGAATGCGCCGCCTCACTTGTCACTGCTTTTGCGAGGTTTCACATGTACACCGCCATCGGCTATGCCGCTCAAACGGCCACCACGCCCCTCGCCCCGATGAAGTTCGAACGCCGCAGCCCTCGGGCCGACGACGTCGCCATCGAAATCCTGTACTGCGGCGTCTGCCACTCCGACATCCACCAGGCGCGCAACGAATGGGGCATCGCCGTTTACCCGTTGATGCCCGGCCACGAGATCGTCGGAAAAGTCACCGCCGTCGGTGCGAATGTCACTAAACACAAGGTAGGCGATCTGGTCGGCGTCGGGTGCATGGTCGACTCCTGCCGCACCTGCGAAGCCTGCCAGTCGAACCTCGAGCAATACTGCCTCGAAGGCCCGACCATGACCTATGCCACCCCGGACCGGGTCGATGGCAGCAACACCATGGGCGGTTATTCGGACAGCATCGTGGTCAGCGAACACTTCGTGGTGCGCATTCCCGAGAAGCTGGACCTGGCGGCCGCTGCACCGATTCTCTGCGCCGGCATCACCACCTACTCGCCACTCAAGCACTATGGCGTGAAGGCCGGCGACAAGGTCGGGATTCTCGGCATGGGCGGCCTCGGCCACATGGGCATCAAGTTCGCCAAGGCCATGGGCGCTGAAGTCACGCTGTTCACCCGTTCGGCGAGCAAGGCCGAGGAAGGCCGCCGCCAGGGCGCCGATCACGTGATCGTGTCCACCGACGAAGAACAGATGAAAGCCGCGGCCGGTCGCTTCGATTTCCTGCTGGATACCATTCCGGTCCAGCACGACCTCAACCCGTACCTCGACACCCTGCGCTTCGATGGCGTGCACATTCTGGTGGGCCTGATCGAACCGATCGATCCGCCGGTCCACGCCGCGAAACTGGTGCTGGGTCGTCGCGTACTGGCCGGTTCGTTGATCGGCGGCGTCGCCGAAACCCAGGAAGTGCTGGATTTCTGCGCCGAGCACAACATCAGCTGCGACATCGAAATGCTCGACATCCGCCAGATCAACGAAGCCTACACGCGGATGATCGCCGGCGACGTGAAGTATCGTTTCGTCATCGACATGGCGACTCTGAAGCTCTGATTCCTCAGACCTTCAAGCCAAGCTCCGCCGAAAGCCGGGCCGTGACCCCTTTGATCAGGGGAATCAGCTCGGCCATTTTTTCCAGCGGCATGTACGGCACGGTGCTGGCGATGCTGATCGCCGCGACGATGCGCTTGCTCGCGTCGCGGATCGGCGCCGCCACGCAGCGGATCGAAGGTTCGTTGTCTTCCAGATCGAACGCGTAGCCGCCGGCCACGTACTCGGTCATCCGTTGCTCCAGCTGCTCCCACGACTGCTGGGGATGCTGCGGCCAGAACTGACTTTTCCCACCCGCCGGCAGGCTGATGTCGTACAGGCGCTGCCAGTCCTGCGGCGCGTCATCCAGCATCAGCGCCTTGCCGATCCCGGTCCGCGCCAACGGCATGCGATGGCCGACCCGCGAGCGCATTTCCGGGCCGTTGCGCCCCGGATTCTTCAACAGGTACAGCACCTCGTCGCCTTCACGAATGCCCAAGTGAACGGTGTCGCCGGTCAGCGCCGACAGCTCGTCCAGATACGGCCCGGCCAACGTCACCAGCGGCAATTCTTCACGCGCCTGAAAACCCAGTTCGATCAACTTCGGCCCCAGCAGATAACCGACTTGCGGCACGACGCGCAGGTAGCGCTCGTCCACCAGGCAACTGGCCAGACGATGGGTGGTGCTGCGCGTGGTGCCGATCAGGCGGGCAATCTCTTTGAGATCGCGGGCGCCACTGGCGACGGCCTGCACCACACCCAACCCGCGAAGCAGGGTTTGGGTGCCAGTCGGCGCGGCGTCCTTGGCGGTTTTTGGGGCGTCTTCCTGCATATCCAGCCTTTAGCGTTGAGCGAGGGAACGGGCGGCATTATGGTCGCCCGACATAGCCGACTACAACTCGATGCGCTCGACCTTGCCCACCAGCAGCACGTAGGACAAAGCACCGATCAATGCCAGAACCGCGATGTAGGTGATCGCCGGCGCGAACGAGTCACCGCTGGCCAGGAAGCCGATGACAATCGGCGTGGCAATCGCCGACAGATTGCCGATGAAGTTGAACACCCCGCCGGTCAGGCCCAGCAACCGCGCCGGCGCCAGTGTCGAGACCAGCGACCAGGTGATCGACGCCAGCCCGTTGCCGAAAAACGCCAACGCCAGGAAGGCAATCACCAACGGCGTCGATTCGACGAAGTTGGCGCCGATGATCGAGGTGGAAATCAGCAGCCCGCCAATGATCGGCAGCTTGCGCGCAAACCCGACGGTGCAGCCGCGACGGATCAGGAAGTCGGAAAAGAACCCGGAGCACAGCACGCCGATGAACGCGGCGAGAAACGGCAGCGACGCCAGCAGACCGGACTTGATGAAGTCCATGCCGCGGTATTTCACCAGGTAGGTCGGGAACCACGTCAGGAAAAACCACAGCGTCGAGTTCAGGCAGAACTGGCCTAGATAGATCCCCCACAACTTGCGTTTACTGAGGACGATGCCGAGATCGGTCCAGCTGAATTTTGCCTTCACCTTGGCAGTTTCGGCGGCGATGTCCACCAACCCGCCGCCCTCGCGGATCAGGTCGATTTCGCCTTGGTTGGCGCCTTTGAAATCACGCGGTTCGCGATACACCGCGTACCAGATCGCCGCCCAGATGATGCCCACCGCGCCGGTCGCGACAAATACCATGTGCCAGCCAAATTCATGTTGCAGCCACGCCAGCACCGGGGTCAGGAACGCCAGCCCGACAAACTGCCCGGAGGTGTAGAACCCGATGGCCGTGGCCCGCTCACGCTCGGGGAACCAGGTCGTCACCACGCGGCTGTTGATCGGGTACGCCGGCGCTTCCAGCGCACCGACCGCCATGCGCAGCACGAACAGCGCGATGAAACTGGCGGCGAAACCGAGCATCACCGTGGCCAGCGACCACAGCAACAGTGCGACGCTATAAAGGATGCGTGGCGGCACCCGGTCCACCAGCCAGCCGCCGGGGATCTGCATGGCGGCGTAGGTCCAGCCGAACGCCGAGAAGATCAGCCCGACGTGTACCGGATCGATGCCCAGATCCGTCGTCAGTGCAGGGGCGGCAATCGACAGGTTGCTGCGGTCGAGGTAGTTGATGACCACGGTGATGAACAGCAACACCATGATGAAAAATCGCTTGCGGCTGGGCGTGACTAACGTCGCTTGCCCGGTGAGGGTTTGCGGTTGCATGGGGAGCGCCTCTTCTTATGTTTATTGAGGTCGAGGGTATGCAGATCTCCGCTCCCTGGAGATCTGACTTACTGGATGCGGCAGAGAGTCAGCGACTCACCACTCGGCAAAACTGCCATCGGCATGCCGCCAGATCGGGTTACGCCAGCGGTGGCCGACCGCCGCGCGTTCGATCACGTATTCCTCGTTGATCTCGATCCCCAGGCCCGGGCCGTTGGGGATTTTCACGAAGCCCTTGTCGTAGTCGAACACCCGTGGATCCTTCACATAGTCGAGCAGGTCATTGCTCTCGTTGTAATGGATGCCCAGGCTCTGCTCCTGGATAAACGCGTTGTAACAAGCGGCGTCCAGTTGCAGACACGCCGCCAGTGCAATCGGCCCCAGCGGGCAGTGCAGTGCCAGCGCCACGTCGTAGGCTTCGGCCATGTTGGCGATCTTGCGGGTCTCGGTGATGCCGCCGGCGTGGGAAGCATCCGGCTGGATGATGTCGACGTAACCTTCGCTCAACACCCGTTTAAAGTCCCAGCGTGAAAACAGCCGCTCGCCGAGGGCAATCGGGGTGCTGGTCAGCGGTGCCAGCTCCTTCAGCGCTTCATAGTTTTCGCTGAGCACCGGCTCTTCGATGAACATCAGTTTGTACGGGTCGAGTTCCTTCATCAGGACCTTGGCCATCGGTTTGTGCACCCGGCCATGGAAGTCGACACCGATGCCGACGTTCGGCCCCACCGCATCGCGCACGGCGGCAACGTTGGCCAGCGCCAGATCGACTTTTTCGAAGGTATCGAGAAATTGCAGCTCCTCGGTGCCGTTCATTTTCACCGCCGTAAAACCACGACCCACCGCCTCTTTCGCGGCCCGCGCCGTGTCCGCCGGACGGTCACCACCAATCCACGAATAAACACGGATCTTGTCCCGCACCTGACCGCCGAGCAGATCGCTGACCGATACGCCCAGCGCCTTGCCCTTGATGTCCCACAGCGCCTGATCGATGCCGGCCAGTGCGCTCATGTGGATTGCGCCGCCGCGGTAGAAGCCGCCGCGGTACAGCACGGTCCAGATGTCTTCGATATTGCGTGGGTCTTTGCCGATCAGGTAGTCGGACAATTCCTCGACTGCAGCCGCGACGGTGTGGGCGCGGCCCTCGACCACGGGCTCGCCCCAACCGGTCACACCTTCGTCGGTTTCGACTTTCAGGAAGCACCAGCGCGGCGGGACGATGAAGGTGGTGAGTTTGGTGATTTTCATCTGCTTGTCTCTCTTGTTAGATGCAGCGCACGCAGCGCCGGAAAAGTCTTAGCGAAGGGCTTTCCAGGCCGCCACGTAGGCCTTGGCATTGGCCGCCACTTGCTCAGTCGTCATGCCCGGCTTGAACAGCCCGGACCCGAGGCCGAAGCCTTTGACGCCAGCGTCGATGAACGCCTGCATGTTGTCCGGCGTGATGCCGCCGACCGGCGCCAGAATCGTCCCGACCGGCAACACCGCCAGCCAGGCTTTCACCACTGCCGGCCCCATCTGTTCGGCCGGGAACAGTTTGAGAATGTCCGCCCCCTCCTCCAGCGCCGCAAAGGCTTCGGTCGGTGTGGCGACGCCGGGCGACAGGTACAGCCCCGCCGCTTTCGCGGCCCGCAACACCTTGGCATCGCTGTGGGGCATGACGATGACCTGGCCGCCGGCCTCCTTCACCAATTCCACTTGTTCCGGGGTCAGCACCGTGCCGGCACCGATCAGGCAATCGGCGGGCAGGGTCTTACGCAGGATGCGAATGCTTTCGTACGGCGCGGGGGAATTGAGCGGTACTTCGATGACGCGAAATCCGGCCGCATACAGGACTTCTCCGACAGATGCGGCTTCCTGCGGATGCAGGCCGCGCAGGATCGCGATCAGACCGTTTTGCGCCAGTGCTTGCTTGAGCATGTCAGGCCTCCAGTCAGGGTTAACGGGATGAGGAATCGATCAGTCCGGCGGCGAGCGCCAGTTGCCACAGACCACGCTCGGTGGCTTGCTCGGCCAGGGTCACCCGGGCGAAACCGCAGGCGTCGAGGGCCCGGCTGTAACGGGCGCACAAATGCGCGTTGCCGATGAGGATGATCGAAGGAAGATGTTTGCTGTTGCGCCGGCGTCGTTGTACGGCGGCCAATGCTGTCAGCTCATGGCCGATCAGCAGGCCGGACAGATAGTCCGGTTGCGCGGTGGCACTGAGTTCGCCGGTCAGGCCCAGGCTGCGGGCGCTGAACAGGGTCGACAGCACGCCGATCTCGCCCTCCGCCGATAACGCCACCTGCACGCCGCGATCGAAGGCGTCGGCGTCGAACGTCGCGCTGTGCTGTTGGGTACGGCCGAGAATGCTGTGTTCACTGAGCACGGCAAACACTTCGCCGGTCATGAAGGTGTCGAAACGGGTGATGCAGCCGTCGGCCACTTCCACCCATTTCGAATGACTGCCGGGCAGGCCGATCAGCAGATCATTGCCCGCCTCGACCGGCAGATTCTGCAGGACGCCGAGGACCTGGGTTTCCTCGCCGCGCATCACGTTCGGCAGCGTCGAACGCTGAATCACACCGGGCACGATGTGCACATCGACGCCGCGAAGGCTGCGAACGGTTTGCAGGGATTTTCCGAGATCGGCGACGTTGGCCGGCGTATCGCGGTAGGACGCTTCGCGCCAGCCCTGAGCGCTGCCAACCATGCCGCAGGCAATCACCGGCAAGCCGGGTTGCGCGTCGAGCCAGTCGCCGCACGCCTCGTCGAACGCCAGTTCAAAACCCTCGGCGCATTCGCGACCGTTGATGACCCGTGGCGTCTTCGGCAACTGCATGATCCCGAACGACAGCGAACGCTGCGCCAGCACCTGTCCGCCCGCCGCGAGTTTGTAAGCACGTAGTGAGGTCGTCCCCCAATCGAGCGCGATCAATTGCGCCAGCATCGCTTCACCTGTTTTGTTATTGGCAGTGAGTGAGCTGGACTATAAACCTGAGCGCGGATAAATCTCAATATATAAATATCACTCCCATATTGTGGGATGAAGGCAAAAAAGATCGCAGCCTTCGACAGCTCCTGCAGGGGTATCGACTTTCTCTGCAGTAGCTGCCGAAGGCTGCGATCTTTACGTCGGCTCAGTTGCCCTCGGCAAACTCCCGCAATACCTTGCCATCCATGCGATAACGCACCCACTCTTCCTGCGGCTGGGCGCCGAGGGATTTGTAGAATTCGATGGCCGGGGTGTTCCAGTCCAGCACGCTCCATTCGAAGCGGCCGCAGTCGTTGGCGCAGGCGATTTTCGCGAGGTGGCGCAGCAGGGTTTTACCGGCGCCACCGCCCCGTTGTTCCGGGGTGATGTAGAGGTCTTCGAGGTACAGGCAGTTGCTGCCCAGCCAGGTCGAATAGCTGAAGAAGAACACCGCAAAACCGATTGGCAAGCCGTCGCGCAGGCAGATCAGGCCATGGGCCGTGGCGCCTTCGCTGAACAGGCTGCGTTCGATGTCGGCAACACTGGCGATGACTTCGTGACGGGCCTTTTCGAAGTCTGCAAGTTCAGTGATGAACGCGAGGATTTGCGGTGCATCGCTGGGGGTCGCCGGGCGGATTTCGATCGTCATGGACGGGCCTTGTCGGAAAAAGGAAAACGCCATACTAAGGCGCCGCGCGACGCTCGTCACATGGCAAAGCAAACACTACCCTCCCACAGGGATTTTTGACTGGTCTGAAGGATTTTCATGAACGCATTCGAACCACTGGCCTCACTCGCCGCCGCACTGCTGCCCCACGCGCTGGAACCGTCGGAAGACGGCGCTCATGATCTGTCGCATCTGCAACGGGTCTGGCACAACGCGCGCACCTTGCAGACCGACGAAGGCGGCGACCTTGAAGTGCTGCTCGCGGCCGTGCTGCTGCACGATTGTGTGGCGGTGGAAAAGAACTCGCCGCTGCGCTCACAGGCATCGCGTCTGGCCGCGGAAAAAGCCTCGAAGGTGCTGGCGAACATGCATTGGCCCGAAGCCAATATCGACGCTGTCACCCATGCCATCGAGGCCCACAGCTTTTCCGCCAACATCGCCCCGCTCACCCTCGAAGCGCGACTGGTGCAGGACGCCGACCGTCTCGACTCCCTCGGCATGCTCGGCGTCGCCCGCACCTTTTACACCGCCGGACGCATGGGCAGCGCGCTGTACGACCCGCAAGATCCCGAGGCCCGGGAAAGGGACTACGACGACAAGCGATTCTGCCTCGACCATTTCCAGACCAAACTGCTGCACCTCGCCGACGGATTCCAGACCGTTGCCGGCCAACGTCTGGCACAGCTCCGTCATCAACGCCTGAAAGGTTTCATGGAGCAATTCAAGGAAGAGATCGGCCTCGAAAGCGCTCAGCCCTTCTGAACCGTTCGTCGATCATCAGGCACCAATCTTTCACGAGGGCAGACCAAAAGGAGGTAAGGATTTCAATCACTGGAGACACCCTATGATCTCGTCAAGGTTGACTGCGCTCGTATTCGCTACCCTCCTCAGCCCGGCGGTATTCGCCGCCTCGACTACCGCCGCCGGTACCGGGCCGACCGATCCGGTTACCCAGCCAAGAGCTCCCGCCATCAACAGTGCCCCCGGTATGAATACCGACGGTTCCGGTGTACCGCTGATCAATCAGCCACCCGCCACCGGAACCGATCCTCGCACCCAGGGCAGCGATCCCGGACGCCAGGGCGGCATGAACACCCCCGACTCTCCGGCTGCCCCCGACAACGCCGGTCCCGGCGTCGGCTCGAAAACCACCACGGGTGGTTCGGGCTCTGAAGGCGCAGGACAGTGATCCGTGCTTCATCCACGCAACGTGTCTTATCCACTTCCCTGAAGAGGTAACCATGAACGTCGATAAAAACCTGGAAAAAGAAGTCCTCACCCGCCTGTTGCATGCCCACCCGAGCGGCCTCGGCAAAGAGGTGCTGGACAATTATCGCGGCGAGAAAGTCGTGGCCAGTGCCCTCGCCGCCCTGCAGGAGCGTGGACTGATTCACCACGGACACATCACTTGCAATGAAGCGGGAGAGCATTCGCTGAATCTGCCGATCAAGCTCAGCGCTGCGGGTGTGGAAGCGGCGCGTAAACTCGATACCTGACGCTTGCGGTCACTGGCGCAGGCAGTGGTTGAATGCGCCGCCTGCGCCAGACATGCAGAGATTCATCCAACCACCAGGAGACTCGCCATGCCTCGTGGAAGCAAAGCCAAATACACTGAAGAACAGAAGCGCAAAGCCGAACACATTGAAGACAGCTATCAAAACAAAGGGATGTCCAAGGATGAAGCCGAGGCCCGCGCTTGGGCGACAGTGAACAAACAGTCCGGCGGCGGCGAGAAGGCCGGAGGTTCCGGGCGTCGGAAACCGGCCAGTGCCAAGGCCGAGGATCGCAAGGAATCAGCGCGGCGCGCGGCGGTGAGTCGTGAGGGACATTCGCGCGACAGCAAGGCTTCACGCGAAGTGCAGACGGTCGACAGCCTGCGCAAGGAGGCCCGGGAGCGGAAAATCCCCGGGCGTTCGTCGATGCGTAAAGATGAGTTGATTGCGGCGTTGCGCAGAGCCGGCTAGGTCCAGACTGGATGTAACGGCTGAAGGCCTTATCGCTGGCAAGCCAGCAATTGCGATCGTTCAGTCAGTGCATTTTTTGCTGATCAGCACATCAACCTCGGCAGTGCCAGGAGCGGTCGCCGGGCCCCACCGAGTGACCGCTAACGCAGCCGCAGCGTTGGCGCGCCTTGCGGCTTCTTGAGCGGCCAGTCCTTGCGCCAGCCCGGCGACGAATACGCCGGCATGCGCATCGCCCGCGCCGTTGCTGTCCACTGCCTGCACCTTGAAACCCGGCACATGCTGACGTTCACCGCGCTGATGAATCCAGCAACCCTGCGGGCCGTCGCGTACCACCATCAGCACCTCCGGCGGCAGGTGCACGGCCAAGCGGTCCAGCGCGGTTTCGATGTCCGCCGCGCCAGTGAAACGCAATGCCTCGACGCTGTTGCTGGTCCACACATCGATGCGCGGCAGCAACGCCTGCATCATCGGTGAGTCCGGCGATTCCACCAGCGGGCCCGGATCGAACACCACATTGATCGTCTTCGGCAGCGCCAGCGTCCAGTCCAGCAACGCCTGGGCCTTGCCGCTGTGCAGCAGGCTGTAGCCGCTGACGTAGACGTAGTCCCCCGCTTCGGCGGCAACGCTGTTCAGCTCCGTCTCCGTCACTTCACCTTCAGCGCCGATGTAGGAAATGAAACTGCGCTCGGCGGACGCATCGGTCAGCGCCACGCAGATGCCGGTGTCGCGTTCTGCAGGCTGGTCGATGCCAATGCGGATGCCTTCGGCATTCATCGCCTGCCGCGCCAGATCACCGAAACGCCCGTTACCGTGGCGACCCAGGTAGACCACCGGCAAGCCGTTACGCGCGGCGGCAGCCATCACATTGAAGCCGCCGCCGGCTTCGAAACTGGCGGACTGCGCCAGCACATCGCCGCCGATTTGCGGCAGCGCATCCACGGCCATGACCAGGTCGATGATGACCTGACCGGTGTGCAACATCTTAGGCATGAGCATTCTCGGATTGCGCAGCGCGGCGATCTCTCGCCCCGCCGAGTACGAAGTAAATGCCGCCGGCGACCACGAACGTCACGATCCAGCCGAGGCCGTTATGGCCCAGCCAGGAGTCGGACAGGAAGCCCTTGAACCAGACGTTTTCAGCCGTGGTGCCGATGGTGGTGAAACTGAAGCCCAGCACGATGGCGATCGCCCACGCGCCGAATGCGCGCCACTCGATGCCTCCGCTGTACCAATAGGCGCTGCTCGGGCTGACGTCGAGCAGGTCTTTCGGGCTGTAGTAGTGACGGTGAATCAGGTCGACCACGAAGATCCCGACCCACGCGGTGATCGGCACCGCCAGCAGGGAAATGAAGGTAATGAACGGGCCGTAGAAACTGTCGGCGATCAGCATGAAGTAGATCGAACCGGCGAAGATCGCCACGATGTCGACCACCACCGCGTACACGCGCTTGACCTTCAGGCCGAGGGTCAGCGTGGTCAGGCCGGCGGAGTACACCGACAGGTTGTTCGACAGCAGCAGGCCACCGAATGCGGTGATCAGGTACGGCACGGCCATCCAGGTCGGCAGCATGTCGCGGATCGCCACGATCGGATCAGTCGCCGATGCCAGGTCGTTGTTTCCCACCGAGAGCAGGCCGCCGAGGGTGATCAGCAGCACCAGCGGAATCCCCGCGCCGAACGCCGCCGAAGCCACCAGACGCACGGCTTTGACGCTGCGATGCTGATAGCGCGACATGTCGGCGCCAGCATTCGCCCAGCCGATCCCGGTGCCGGCGGCCATGGTGCCGATGCCGATGATCATCGCGCTGATCGGCGCCGGCGTGGCGTTGAACACCGCGCTCCAGTCGATGGTCGCGCAGAGGAAGCCGCCGACCAGAATGTTCAGCGCACCGAACACGTAGGTCGCCCACTTCTGGATCACCAGCAACGTGGCGTGGCCGAGGCCGGAAACCGACAGGGTCAGCAGCACGAAAATCGCGATGAAGATCAGGGTCAGCACCGGCGCGCTTTTGGCTTCTACCGGCGAGCCGAACAGGATAGAGCACAGCGACAGCAGCACGAACGCGGCGGTGGTGGTGTTGACGGTTTCCCAGCCCAGGCGCGACATCAGCGACACCAGCGTCGGGCCGATATTGCCGCGTACACCGAAGATTGCCCGCGACAAAGTCAGACTCGGCGCACGACCGCGACGGCCAGCAATCGAGATGATCCCCACCACCGCGAACGAACCGGCAGCGCCGAGGATCGCGACGATGATCGCCTGCCAGATCGCCAGGCCGCGAAACGCCACCAGCGTGGCGCCCAGCGGCAGGCCGAGGATGGAAATGTTGGCGGCGAACCAGACCCAGAACAATTGCAGCGGATGACCGTTGCACTCGCCTTCCGGCACCGGTTCGATGCCCCGGGTTTCCAGTTGCCCGGCGCTTTGTCCGGCGTTCGATGAACTCATGAAAAATGCTCCTGTTTGCCTTTATTGTGGTTGTGGCAATGACGCAGAACGACAAGAAATCCCGGCCTTCCTGGGCCTGTCTGCGCGATCCATTGCGGGTGAATAGTCAGGGTTTGTGGTGCGTCCATCGCGAGCAGGCTCGCTCCCACAGGGATAACGCCTTACTTGTGGGAGATTCTATGTTGCAGGGGAACCCTGCAACCTTAAATTGGGTTGGTATTCGCTCTGATTTTTCATGAGGGC